>NZ_CP095741.1:2183750-2495714 GCF_023078475.1 Luteibacter aegosomaticola
AGGATGCGTGGGAGCGCAGCCTCTCGTTCATGCGCAACGAGCTGGCAGCGAAGCACCCGCCGCGCGATCTGTTTGCCGTCCAGGAGGCCCTGATCGGGCGCCTCGCGCGGATTTACAATGACGTGGACTACGGCGCGCGCCCGCTGGTGCCCGCCAGCGATGGCGCGGCGTTCCGCGTGTTCAAGGGCGAGCTCGCCCAGCCGCCGCGCATGTGGTCCACGCACCCGATGAACCACGAGCGCGAGGCGAACGCCAAGCGTCATTACCTGTTCGCCCCCGCGGACGAGCGCAGTGCATGGCTGGCTTTCCACGATGCAGAGGGCCTGCGCGAGCGTATGACGCGCGAGCTGGTCGGCGAAACCGAAACCGCACCGGTGGCGCTTCAGGAGACGCTTGCGCACCTTGAGGCGTACTTCGACCGCGAGCACCTGAAGGCGCAGTACCGCGGTGTGTACCTCGGGTATGCGCCGATGCGAAACGCGGCCGAGGTTGAGCATCTGTTCGAAGAGACGGCGATCACTCGCCCACTGGTCGTCGATGAGCTGTACCCGGCAAGCCTCGCGGAGGATCTGGAGCGGTTGCGTTCACTCGAGCGCGAAGATGCCTTGCTGTGCTCGCTGCGCGATCGTGTTTACGAGGCACCCGACGGCATCATCCGGCACCGCGGCAGGATACTCCGGCGCAGCCAGCTGCCCGATGCGATCGCCCTGGTCGATACCGAGCGTGCAGCCGTGCGTGCCTCGCTCCAGGTCGCGTTGAAACGCGTGCGCAGCCTGCATCTCGCGGCAGCGGCGAAGATATCGCCAGCGTGGCGCACCTACATGGTCGGTGTGATTGGCGTCCTGCACTACGCGGAGCACGCCGAGGCGAACCTCAAGGACGCGAACGCAGGCCTTGCCGCGGCGTGGCAAGTCTCCACCGTGCGTGGGGTGATCGATGAGCGCGGTGCGCGACGGATCATCGCTGCGGCAGCGGACGTTTACCGGGCGCTATCCCAGCCTTACAGGCTGGCGCATCAGATCGACCCGGGCCCGGTCATTCTCACGGAACTTAACTGGCCGACCTGGGCCGCGGTGCTTGGGAACCTGGAGCTCAATGCGCCCAACCGCACCAACATCAATGAATGGCTGCGCCTCTTCGAGGGGTGGGTTCGCCGGACCACCAACGCCCTGAGTGCCTTGCGCTCGGCGGCGCTGGACGAATTGCTCCGGGTAGAAGGGGTGATCGCGGCCGCTACGCAAGGTGTGGCTCCGCCCGATGCACCCGCGTCGGTCCCCTTCGTTCCCGTCGGGTACGACACGTTGCTGGCGGGGGCCGAGCGTGGCCGGCGCCGGATCAAGCAGGGCCTTTGGGAGCGCTTTCTCTCGGGTAGCGGGTTCGTGCCGGGGCTCGCGCGCACGGTCGCCGCCGTGGCGGTCGTCGGTTTCGTCGTCGCGTTCGGCTACCTGGTGGATCGCGCCGACCTGTGGGTATACAACGGCCTGGATCGCACGGTCGTGGCCACCGTGGGCGACCAGCATGTAACGCTCGCGCCGAATGCTAACGCCTTGCTGCACGTCCGAACCGGGCACTCTCTCGCCGTCAGTACCCACGCCGAGGACGGCCAGGCCATCGAAAGCTTTACGATGCCGGTCGATAGCGCCGCCACGCAGCTGGTCTATACCGTGGCCGCCGCGGAGCCATTGAAGTCGTGGACCGCCGCCTATGGCAACGCGACGCCATCGCCGCCCCATCTCGTCGGGCCCGATCGCTGGCAAACGGCCTATGCGGATTTCGTGTTCGTGCCGCCGCCGGAAAAGATCGACACCAAGAGCGGCGGGGGCACGCGCTCGGTGCTCGGCCCGATCGAAGGGGTGGAGCCTGGTGCGTACCTCGAAGCGGTGAAGAACGTGGAAGCACGTACGGCCATGATCCTGGCCCACGTGCGTTTCGACGCCCCGGATTCACGCTTCCTGCCGGACTGGCTGGCAGCAGCGTCCGGCCTGCCGGGTTATGACGCGGCCTTCGCCGCACGCCTGGCTCAGTTCCCCCACGACATCATGGCGCTGCGGGTGGAGCAGAACGCCACGAAGGGCACGGCGCACGATGAGGCCTGTGCACGGGATCGTGCCCTGGCCGCGGCATCGCCCCATGCGGATGATCTCGCGTACCTGGTCGTGCGTTGCCTGCCGTCGGGCCAGGCGCGGGATCAGGCGTTTGTCGATGGTTTCCAGCAGCATCCCGGGTCGGCGTGGTTCGCGAATGCGGCTGCCGCGGTGGCTGCGGACCACGGCCATTACGACGAGGCGGTCAAGCGCTATGAGCTTGCGCTGAGCAAGAGTCCCGCGCTGGCGCGGGGTATCGCGGGCGATGTCTATCGGCTCGAGCGTTTCGTCGCGCCGGCGAAGGCGTGGAACGAGCGCACTCGCTTCATGAGCCTCTCGCCGTGGCTGCGTACGGTTATCGATCTCGAAGAGGGAACCGGTGACGTCGATGGACCTTACCGGGCGTTGACCTACCTCAACCAGGGGCGCCTCGATGCTGCCGTGGAAGCGGCCCAGGGCTCAGACATCGAAGCGCATGTCGTACGCCTCGCGGCGGCTTCGCGCGGCGCCTCGGCCGCGTTGCGCACGCGCGCGGCGAAGCTGCCGTTGAATGAGGGCATGAACGAGCAGACGGTGTGGGTCGCCCTGGCTGCAGGAGCGGATCCCCATGATCCGTCCGTGGCCGAGGTGCTGTCGCATATCGATGCGACATACGACAGCCCGGGCGCGGTCGTGAAGGTCGAACAGTTCCTGGCGGCCGTGCGTGGCGGGAAGGGAGCCTCCGCGGAGGCCTTGCTCGATGGGGTGCCGGTCGTGTTGCGCGCGGAAGCGCTCGCGGCGGGTAGTTCAATGCTCGGGGACCGCGCACCGGTCAGCTGGCGGAGCTTCGCCAAGGCGCTGCTCTTTGGTGGCCAGCGGCCCTGGATGGGCTGAGCAGCAGCGTCAGAAACAAAAAAGCCCCGGAACGCATCCGGGGCTTCTCTTTACTAAATAGTGGTGGAGCCAGGGAGGATCGAACTCCCGACCTCGTCATTGCGAACGACGCGCTCTCCCAGCTGAGCTATGGCCCCACATGAGGCATAAATGTTAGCAGGCCCGTATGGGACCGCCAAGCCCCCGGGAATTACCCCGGTAACAGCGCCGCCAGGCGGTCGTGCAGCACGGCTTTGCGCCAGCCTTCCAGGGCTTCGGGCCATTCGCCGCCGGTCATCACGTACTCCTCCATGGTCTTGCGCGAGCAGAGCAGGCCGGGAGGGATGTCGAGGTGGCTGGCCAGCGTATCGACGGCGCTGCGCATCTCGTTGATGGCACGTTTGGCCTCGCCGGCGGGGTGGCCGACGATGGCGGCCGTCGCTGCGACCTCGTCAGTGTCGATGGGGCGGTGCAGGAGCGCGAACAGCTCCTCGCGCTGCTGTGAGCGCAGGGCACGCGTGCCGCGCGTCACTTCCTCAAGCTTTGCAAGATCCTTGGGCAGGCTCCCGGCCAGATCGAGTGCGTGGGCGTCTTCGAGCAGCCATGAGCGCGGCTTGTCGAGGGCGCGCGCCGTCAGTTCACGCCAGCGAAGAATGCGGCGGAGCAGGGCCTGGCGCTCGCGCGGCCAGTCCGCGGCCGGCTTGAAACCACGCTGCGGCTGCGGGTCACCTTCACGCTGGCTGGCGCGGCGCTTCATCCGGGCGCAGTCCTCGGCATGCCATGCGCTGCGCCCGCGTTCTTCCAGGCGCTCGGTGAGGATGGCATGGACCGGATGTAGGTGAACCACGTCCAGCGTCGCGTACAGTTTTTGCGATTCAGTGAGCGGGCGCTGTAGCCAGTCGCTGCGCGTTTCGCCTTTGTCGAGCTCGGCGCCGACCAGGTCGGCGACCAGCGCGCGGTAGCTGATGCCCAGGCCCATGCCTACGAACGCCGCGGCGATCTGCGTATCGAACAAGGTGTGCGGGCCATCGGGCAGGAACGGCGCCATGGCCTCCAGGTCCTCACCGGCGCTGTGCATCACGGTAACGACGGGTTGTTCAGCGAACACGGGGCGCAGGGCTTCACCCAGCGGGACAGCCAGCGGATCGATGAGGGCGTAGCGGCCTTCGTGCGCAAGCTGCAGCAGTGCGAGCTGCGGATAGAAGGTGTTCCGCCGCATGAACTCGGTATCGAGACCGACGATATCGCCCGCCTTGACCGGCGCCAGCCAGGCGGCCAGGTCGTCGCGGCGTTCGATCCATGGGGCGGCGGGAGCGAGTTCGCTCGATGACATGGTGCGTCCTTGTAGATAAACGGGGCCGTGCATGCGTGTTGCCCTGCAGCGCACGATTCCCTAAGGTGGCACCGCACGATAGCAGGCCTACGCGGAACAGCCCACCATGCCGAACACCGAGACCGTCCGCCGACAGCGCGCCATTGGCGGCGCCATGGGCGTGGCTGTGCTTGGTTTCGCGCTGTTTTACCACTTCTTTCCGCAGTTGCTGCATGTGGAGCCGGGCCAGGTCTCGGCGCGCATGCCGTCACGCGCCCAGCCAGGCACCATGGGTTTCGACCAGCGTCCGCAGGCCGCGCCGCAGGCCGTTGCGTCCGAGGTCGATGCCGGGCCGCCGCTGGTGCTGGCGCCAGCCGCCGTCATCGCGGCGCGGCGCCGCGAGAAAACCAACGAAGTGCAGTTGCCACCGCAGGCCTCGCCGGATTCACCGGAACTTACCGCGTTGCTGGACAAGGCCGACAAGGCGCTTGCCGCCGATCGTCTCGTGGGTGGCAAGGACAGCGCCGCAGCCCTTTACGAGGCCGCCCTGAAGCAGAAGGCCGACAGCCAGCGCGGGTTGTCCGGCATGGATGAAATCCGTGCGCGGCTCGCTGCGGAAATCGAACAGGATATTGCGCTGGGCGATGCGGATGCCGCGCGTGACGCGCTCACGGCGTTGAAAGCATTGCCGAACAGCGCGAAGGATGCCCAGCCGCTGGTGCAGCAGCTGGCCGTACTGGACAAGGTGCGCCCGTTGCTGACCACGGCCGCCACGCAGCTCCAGGCTGGCAAGGCTAACGAACCGCGTGGCGATAGCGCACTCGATACCTATCGCCAGGTGCTCCAGCTCGATCCGCAGAATGCCGTAGCCATCCAGGGTGTGAGCCAGGTGCAGCACGTGGTGCTGGACAAGGCCCTCGCGGCGGTGGCGCAGAGCGATTTCGCCGCCGCGGATAACGCCCTGGCCGAGGCGGCGGCCATCGAGCCCGGCTCGCAGGCGCTGCAGGATACCCGTGGGCGCATCGAGGGCATGCGCCGGCAGAGCGGCGCCGCCATGCTGGCACAGGCGCGCTCGGCGCTCGATGGTGGCAACGTCGAGCTCGCCCAGCAGCTGGCAGCGAAGGCACAGCAGGTGAGTCCGGATCTGGCCGGCATCGACGATTTCAATGAGCGAGTGACCAACGCGAAGCTCTACGCCAGTTACAAGCCCGGGCAGGTGTTCGCCGATCGGTTTGTCGATAGCACCGGGCAGGCGCCCTCCATGGTGGTCGTGCCCACCGGCAAGTTCATGATGGGCTCGCCCGATGGTGAGTCGGGCCATGATGCCAATGAGGCGCCGGCGCATGAAGTCGACATGGGCAAGGGCGTTGCACTTGCGCGTAGCGCTATCACGATCGGCCAGTTCCGCGATTTCGTGCGGGCCAGCGGTTACGTGCCGCAGTCGCAATCGCTCGGTGGCAGCAGCGTGTACGACGAACAGAGCGGCGGCTTGCGCGACGATTCCAGCGCCACCTGGGAAGATGATTACGCGGGCAAGCCGGGTCAGGATCGCCTGCCGGTCATCAACATTTCCTGGAACGATGCCAAGGCGTATGCCGACTGGCTGTCGCAGCGCACTGGCAAGAAGTACCGCCTGCCGAGCGAGGCCGAGTTCGAATACGCGCTACGCGCAGGCACGACATCACGCTATTGGTGGGGCGACGGCACGCCCGCGTCACACGTGGAGAACCTGACCGGCAGCAACGACCGGTCGGGCTCCGGGCGCCGCTGGAGCAATGCGTTCAGCGCTTACAAGGATGGCTACTGGGGCCCGGCACCGGTCATGAGTTTCACGCCGAATCCGTTTGGCCTGTACGACATGGGCGGCAATGTGTCCGAGTGGGTCGCCGATTGCTGGCACGATAACTACATCCGTGCGCCGCGTACGGGCGAAGCCTGGGTGAACCCCGGCTGCAGCCGCCGCGTGGTGCGTGGTGGTTCGTGGGGTAGCGCGCCGGATATGGTTCGCTCCGCATACCGCCAGGGCGCTGCCGCCGATGTCCGTAGCGCCAGGGTGGGTTTCCGCGTGGCGCGCGAGCTCTAGCTGCCGCGAGGTCTTGCCGAATTGACAGCGTGGCTCGCTTGACGACGGCGGGGCGTCGTGCGGA
The DNA here is from genome assembly GCF_023078475.1 of Luteibacter aegosomaticola. Lineage (NCBI taxonomy): Bacteria > Pseudomonadati > Pseudomonadota > Gammaproteobacteria > Lysobacterales > Rhodanobacteraceae > Luteibacter > Luteibacter aegosomaticola. Next base: position 2,190,146 of record NZ_CP095741.1, read on the forward strand.
TGCTTGTCATGGTTGCATTGGGCTGACGGAGGTAACGCGCCGTGGCGACATCGATCATCGTGGGCTACCGCCCGTTCCCTGGCCGTACCGATCTCGTGATCTCCATCCTTCTGGAGATCTATGAAGCCATGCAGCGCGCGGGGCTCATCACCGCCCGGCGGCCGTGGATCATGCGCAGCGAAGAGGGCAACGTGGTCGCGGCCTTCGAGATGACGAACGAGTACTCGTTCGCTGCCTCCGAAAAAATCCGCGAGGTGGCCGCGCTCCGCGCCCGCCTGATGGGCGTAGCCGAGCGCCTGCCGCTGGGCAATCTGCGAGAGGCTTCCCAGCCCTACGCCGAGTTCGAAACGACCACGGAGTACCCGGCGCAAGCCGCCGCTCGCTGAGATCAGACAGCGAGCAATTCGCGCTCCATCGCACCCTGAACAAACTGGTTGAGGCTGATGCCGCGCGCGGCCGCGGCTTCGCTGGAGCGCAGGTGCAGTTCAGCCGATACGCGTGCCTGGAATTTGCCCGAGAAAACGCGGACGGGCGATATGCCGGCCTCGCGGCAGGCTTCAAGGAAGACACGAAGCGAAACAAGGCCCTCCTTGCGAAGGCCGGCGACATCCGCGGCGTAGAAATCGGCGCCGCCGTTCAATTCGAGGAACTCGCCGCGGAACATGTCGATTTCCGGATCGTACTGGACGACCGCGCGGTACCCGTCGATGACCATGATGTTGTTCATGCGATCACTCCATTGCTTTTGAGCCATTTTCGTACGCTGGCCACCGCGCCTTTGTCGGTATCGGGGCGAGGGTGGGGCCGGTGGAACACCCTGACCTCGCCGAAGAGAACGACGGCAATTCGCGAACCCTCCGCCTCGCGAATCTTTCCGCCGAGGTGGCGGAATAGCGCTTCGACATCGGTCCAGCGGACGTTGCCGGAGGCCGGGTGGACGGCGATGAGCTCGAGCGTGCGGCGATGGCGTGCTTGCATTGAATGGTACCAAAAGGTGATACCAAAGCAAGTTACGTGGATGCGTTTTCCCGGGGCATCGGTCGAGACCGCCTTCTCCTGTAGGCCTGCAGCTTCAGTTGCCACGTCTGTTCGCGTTCGGCATATACTGGATCTTTCAATCCATAATTACGCCATGGCACGTCCACGCGAGTTCGACCGGGATACGGCCCTGCAGCGGGCTATTGAGACTTTCGCCCAGCATGGCTTCGAGGGTACCTCGACGCCGATGTTGCTGGATGCTATGAAGATCGGGCGACAGAGCCTCTACGATACGTTTGGAGACAAGCGGGCGTTGTACCTGGAGGCATTGCGCACCTATTCCGAAGAGAGTGTTGGCGCAACGCTGGCGGCCATGCTCGCGCATGGGGACGTTCGCGAGGGCATTGAGCACGCGCTGCGCACGTTCGCTGAATCCGCGTCCACGCCGGGGGGGATGGCGTGCCTCGGCATTCATGCCGTCGCCGAATTCGGCACAAGTGCTGGCGACGTAAACGCAGTTACCCGCGCTGTAAGTGAGCGGACGATACTCGCGTTCGAAAGCAGGCTCCGCGACGGGATCGCGCGCGGAGAGATTGCATCGGGCCTTGATCCGCAAGCGGGTGCGCATTTCCTCCTGGCGACGCTCTCCGGGCTGAAGATCGCGGCCCGGGGCGGGGCGCCGCGTGACGTGCTTCGCCAGATCATTGCTGTGGCTATGTGTGCGCTAACACCTTCGCATAGTTGATTAATCAATCCATAACTAGCTAAGCTTCGTGTCGAACGTCAAGGCGGCCTGTTTGGTCGCCTTTTTTCGGGGCCGTTAATTGACCAATCAATCCAGAACTTGGTGAGCTATGAACCAGAACACGTTAAACGGCAGGATCGCGTTTGTAACCGGTGGATCCCGCGGCATCGGTGCAGCCATCGTGCGTCGGCTGGCCAGCGAGGGCGCCGAAGTCATATTCACGTATGCGAGCTCGGAGGCCGCGGCTGACGCCCTGGTCGCCGAAGTAACGACAAAGGGCGGTAGGGCTCGAGCCCTGAAGGTCGACAGTGCGGACGCTGCGGCGCTTACTGCCGCTATCGATGCCGCCGCGGCTGGCGCGGGCCGACTCGACATCCTTGTGAACAGTGCCGGCGTACTGGAGCGCGGTAGCGTGGAGACGTTGGGGATCGACGCTTTCGATCGCACCTTCGCTGTGAACGTTCGCGCGGTCTACGCCGGCGTACAGGCGGCGCAACGCCACATGGGCGAGGGGGCCAGCATCATCAACGTCGGTAGTATCGTCGCTGACCGCACGGCGTTCCCAGGCGGGGCCGTGTATAGCGCCTCAAAGGGTGCGGTTCAGGCGATGACCCGAGGTTTCGCGCGGGACCTCGGTGCGCGGGGAATCACGGTGAACAACGTGCAGCCCGGCCCGACCGAAACAGACATGAACCCATCGGATTATCACGACATGCTGAAATCGTTGATGGCATTGGGGCGCTTGGGCAAGCCCGATGAAATCGGGGCTTTGGTGGCCTGGCTGGCCGGCCCCGATGCGCGCTTCATCAGCGGAGCCAGCCTGACCATCGATGGCGGGTATCTGGCTTGATGGTACGGACCGCTCTTAGAGGCGGCCGTAGACGCTTTCGAGCTGGGTGACCGCGGCATTGACGCGCTCGATGCCGGTGGCTTGTACCTGGGCGCTTTCGCCGATGGCGCCGGTCACTTCGGTCACATGGTCGACGGCGCCGAGGATTTCCTGCATGACCTGGCCGGCGGAACCGACGAGTTCCGCGCCCTCGTCGACGCGGTGGCGGGCGTTACCGATCAGCGCGTGGATCTGCTTCGAGGCGTGGCCGCTGCGCATGGCCAGCTGGCGCACCTCATCGGCGACAACGGCGAAGCCCTTGCCGCTCTCGCCGGCGTGCGCGGCTTCGATCGCCGCGTTGAGCGAGAGCAGGTTGGTCTGGAACGCGATCGTGTCGATCATCTCGAGGATGTCCTCGACTGAGCGGGTGCTGTCCTGGATGGCGCCCATGGTGCGGACCACGTCGGCGACGACACCGCCTCCGCGTTGCGCGGCCACGCGTGCGCCATCGACGAGTTCCTCGGCACGGCCAGCCTTCTGCGCGTTATCGAGGACGGCGTGGGATAGCGAGACCACCTCGCGCTGGAGCGTCTGCGCGGCCATGGTTTGCGCGGTGATATCGGTCGCGTACTTGATCACGCGCACCGGCCGGCCCTGGGCATCGAGAATGGGGTTGTAGGTCGCCTGGATCCAGACGATGCGGCCGCCGCGGCCAAAGCGGCGGTAGAGGCCGCCGTCGTGGCGACCCTCGCGCAGGCCCGCCCAGAACGTCGCATAGGCGTCCGATGCGGCCTCGGTCGGATCGACGAACATGCGGTGGTGGCGGCCCTGGATTTCCTCGAGCGTGTAGTCCATCGCAGCGAGGAAGTTGGCGTTCGCGTCGAGGATCGTGCCGTCCAGCGCGAATTCGATGGTGGCCTGCGCGCGGTCGATCGCCTGCAGCCGGCCATCCATGTCGGCCTCGCTGCGGCGGCGGGCCGTGACGTCGGTGGCGTACTTCACCACGCCCGTGACGCGGCCGAAGGCGTCGAAGATCGGGTTGTACGAGGATTGCAGCCACACATCGCCGCCATGCTTGTGCAGGCGGCGGTAAAGGCCCGTGTCGGCCTGGCCCTGGCGCAGGCGTGCCCAGAACTCGTCGTAGCCCACGGAGCCTGCCTCAGCCGGATCCACGAACTGCCGATGGTGCTTGCCCACGATCTCGTGGAGCTGGTAGCCCATGGTCTGGAGGAAGAGGGAGTTCGCGTGGACGACGTTTCCGTCCGGGGTAAATTCAATAATCGCCTGGACCCTGTCCAGGGCGGCCAACTTGCCGCGCATCGCCTGCTGCTGCCTCACCCAACGACCTAACATCGGTCTGACCCTGCCATGGAATGTGATGTACATCACATATCGGCCGCCCCATGGACCGCTTTAGACAAAAAATGGTGGAAACGGCAAATTCACCATTGCTTCGGTGAAAAACATAAAAAAAAGGCCTCCCGATGGGAGGCCTTTGGATCCTGGTGCCGAAAGTGGGACTCGAACCCACACTGTATCTCTACAAACGGATTTTGAGTCCGCCGCGTCTACCGGTTCCGCCATTTCGGCATGGGGCTGGCGATTATGCGGGAATCAATGCACCTGGTCGAGGCCTAGCTGACGATCATCGCGCAAATACCAGTCATCGCCCTGCGGATTGAACACGGCGCACTGGGTCATCTGGCCCGAATAGATGTGCAGGCTGACCGCGACGGCATCGTCGCTGGGGTTGCGAATGGTGTGGTACTCGTGCGGCGGGATGAGGCTGCCTGCCGAGCCCGGGCCGGCTTCGATCGAGCCGACGGGGCGGAAGTGGTAGCGGGTGGCGTCGTGTTCGATCAGCTCGTACTGGACGATTTCCAGCGCGCCGTTCCACACGCCTTCGACGCACCACATGCCGCTGTGGTCGTGGATCTTGGTGCCCTGGCCGGGGCCCCAGGTCATGGCGACCACGCTGTAGCCGTGTTCTTCGCTGCGGTAGAGCTCGCGGCGGCCGTAATGGTCCTGGAAGGCCTCGTTGACGCTGGCCGGCAGGATCACTTCCTGCGAGCGGATGAGCTGGCAAAGCGACTTACGCAGGGTGTCCGTGATCGCTGGCGTCGTCGCCTGGCCGACAGCGTTGTCGATGGCCGCGATGAGTTTGCGGCTGCCCGGGAATTCGACCGTGATCATGGGTGGAACCTCTTGCTGGGACGTGGGGACGAAGCGCTGTGCCCATGATAGCAGGGCGCCCCCGAGGCTGCCGTCCACGTCCGTACGGTGCGGCAGGATGCCCTTGTAGGAGCGCACTTGCGCGCGACCCCGTCAAAGCGAGCGAAGGAACCCCCCAATCGCCCGGCTGTAATTCTCGATATCCACCAGGAACGCATCGTGCCCCTGCGGCGAATCCAGCGCGACGAATTCGACGGCCGCGCCCGTCGCCTCCAGGCCCTTCGCGATCGTCTCCTGCTGCTCCAGCGGGAACAGGATGTCGGTGCTCACGCCGATCACCAGCGCCCGCTCCACGTGGATACGGGCAAGCCCGCGCATCACGTTGCCCTCGCCGTGCTCGCCGATATCGAACCAGTCGCTGGCGCGTGACAGGTAGAGGTACGCGTTGGGATCGAACTGCCGGTTGAAGCGGCGGGCATGGGCTTCCAGGTACGACTCCACCTGGAACTCGAAGCCGAAGGGCTCGTTGGCCTCTCGCTCATCCGCATCGAGGCGGATGCGTGCGAAGCGGCCGTTCCACTCCATCGCCGAGCGGTAGGTGATGACGCCGAGCTTGCGGGCGATACTCATCCCATGGTCGGGCCACACATCGCCGCCATAAAAGCCTTCGCGCCAGTTCGGATCGAGGCGGATGGCTTCGCGCTGCAACGAGCGGATGGCGATCGCGAACGGCTGCGCCTGCGGTGCGGTATCGACGCTGATATGCGTCCGTGCCGAGCCCGGGTGCAGCACCATGTACGCCAGCGCGCTCATGCCGCCCATGGAGCAGCCGACCAGGCAGGCGAGCTGTGCGATGCCGAGGCCGTCATGCACGGCTTCGAACGCCGCGTTGGCCACGTCTTCCAGCGAGAGCTCGGGGAAGGTCAGCCGGTACGGTTCGCCCGTGGCAGGGTCGACCGAGGCCGGGCTCGTCGAACCCTTGTCGCTACCGAGCGAATTCACGCAGATCACGAAATAGCGGTCGGTGTCGAATGCGCGGCCGGGGCCGATCATGTCTTCCCACCAGCCCGGCGTCGGGTCTTCGGCATTGGCGGCGGCATGCGCGCTCGGCGACAGGCCGGTCAGGATGAGGATGGCGTTGGCGCGTTCGGCGTCCAGCGTGCCCCAGGTTTCGTACGCCACGCGGGCGCCGTGCAGCTCGCCGCCACGCTTCATGCGGAACGGCGAGGCCAGGTCATGGTATCGGCGGGCGTCGCCCATGCACTGCTCCTTGAATCGGGGTTTCGACTTTTACGGCGCCGTGCCGGCCGCGCGCTTCTCGGCCAGTGTGATCTGTTCCGCGACGGCGTGCGCGACGTTGGAATCCGGATCCAGTAGGGGCTGCAGCTTGCGCCAGGTGGCCGCGGCATCCGTGTAGCGCTCCTGCTGGAACTGGGCGATACCCAGCAGCCACAGGGCCTTCTGGCTATCGGGCTGGGCGGCGACCGCCTGCTCGAGCAGCGCGAGGCCACGGCCTTCGATCCGGTGATCGGTGCGCACCAGCGAATCGGCTTCCGCCCAGCCCACCATCGCGGCCACGTTCTTCGGATCGGCTTTCAGCGCACCGTCGTAAGCATCGCGCGCCGGGGCCGGCTGCTTCACCATCGTGTAGGTCTGGCCGAGCAGCAGCCAGCCTTCCACATCGCCCGGGTTGGCCTTCAGGCGGGCCGTGAGCGCATCGATGGCCTGGCCGACGGTCATTTCCTTCGGCGGCTCCACGCCGCCGAGCGTGGCGGGCGTGCCGACCAGCGCATACAGGCCGACACTGGCCAGCGGCAGCACGATGGCAAGCACGACGGCGACGCCGAACATCGCCTTCGAGCGCCCCTGGCGCCGCCCATGGTGCACCAGCGGAATCAACAGCAGGGCGAGCGCCACGGCCAGCATGGCCGCAGCGATAACGTAAAACGCGATGGTCACCAATCGTCCTCGGCATCGTTAGCGGGCCCCGCGAGGTTGGCGGGTGCCTGGCGGCTGCGGCGGCGCACCTGCACGGCGACGACGATGCCGCCGATCACCAGCACGGCCAGGGGGCCGAACCAGAGCAGCCACGTCTTCGGTTCCACCGGTGGCTTGTACAGCACGAAATCCGAATAGCGATCGACGAGATACGCCTTGATCTCGGCGTCGCTCTTGCCGGCCTGCATCATCTCGAAGATCTGCCGGCGCAGGTCGTGGGCGATCGGTGCGTTCGAATCCGCCAGCGTTTCGTTCTGGCACATGGGGCAGCGCAGTTCGGCGCTGAGCCTCTGGAAGCGCACTTCTTCCGCGCGATCGCGGAACGGCAGCGGCTGGATCGCCTGGGCGATCGCCAGCAGCGGCAAGAGACAGAGCAGGGCGAGGAGGCCAAGCTGGCGCATTAGCCACCTTCCTTCGCGAGCGCGGCGAGTGCCGGCTGGATTTCCTTCACCACGACGTCAGGCGTGATCGGGCCGACGTGCTTGTAGCGGATGACGCCCTTGCCATCGATCAGGAAGGTTTCCGGTGCGCCGTACACGCCGAAATCGATACCGGCGCGACCGTCGCGATCCACCATGATCACGTTGAACGGGTTGCCGTGCTCGGCCAGCCAGGCGGTGGCGTCCTTCGGGTCGTCCTTGTAGTTCATGCCAACCAGCGGGAGGCCCAGGGCCTTCACGTCGGTGGAAAGCACCGGATGCTCGTGCACGCATTCGATGCACCAGCTGCCGAACACATTGAGCAGGTAGGGCTTGCCGAGCAGCGACTGCTTGTCGACGGTTTGCGTTGGCTCGCCCAGCACCGGCAGCGAGAACGCGGGCGCCGGCTTGTTGATGAGCGGCGAGACGATCTCGTGCTGGTCGTGCTGGGTGTTCCACCAGATACCGAAGCCGAACAGGCTGACCAGCACGACGAAACCGATGAGCGGAAGAAAACGGCTCATGCGGGCTGCTCCGTCGCAGGCGATGCCGCCGTGGCGACCGCCTTCTTCGCGCGGAAGCGTCGCTCGCCGGCCGCGAGGAACCCGCCGACCATCATGAAGAGACCGCCCAGCCAGATCCAGCGCACGAACGGCTTGTGGTACAGGCGCAGCGCCCACGCGCCTTCGACGTTGCCGCCATCCATCGGCTCGCCGAGCGCCACGTAGATATCGCGGAACAAGCCTGGATCGATCGCCGATTCGGTCTGCACCTGGCCGCGCGAATACGTGCGCTTCTGCGGGTGCATGGTGGCCATCGGCTGGCCGTCGTGAAGAATCGTGACCACGCCTTCATCGGCGCGCCAGTTCGGGCCCGTGGTCTCGCGTACGCCGTCGAAGCGGAACTGGTAGGCACCCACGGTCTCGACCTGGCCCGGCGCCATGCGCACGTCGCGCTCGGTGCTGAGCGACTCGGAGAGCAGTACGCCGATCAGGAAGATCGCGACGCCGAAGTGCGCTACCAGCATGCCGGCCATCTCGGCCGGGAAACGCCGCCCGAACGGCATCTCACGCCAGCGCTTCACCACGTAGGCGAGGGTGCCGGCCGCGACCCAGGTGGCACCCGCGACGCCCGCGATGGCGCGCAGCTTGCCGTCCACGAAGAACACGGCAGCGCCGGTGCAGATGACTGCCGCAATGGCCGCGCGCAGCGCCACGCTGGTGAGCTGGCGCCCTTCGGCGCGGCCCCAGCGCAGGTACGGCCCGAACGGCAGCAGCAGCACGGCGGGCGCCATCAGCAGCACGAACAGGAAACCGAAATACGGCGGCCCCACGGAGACGCGGCCGAGGTTCAGCGCATCGCCGATCAGCGGGAACAGCGTGCCCAGCAACACCATCGCCGCGGCGGTGGTGAACAGCAGGTTGGCGATCATGATGCCGGTCTCGCGCGAGAGCGCGGCGAACGGTTTGCCGGTGGCCACCTTCGGTGCGCGGATCGCGTAGAGCAGCAGCGAGCCGCCGATCACCACGATGAGGAAGCCGAGGATGTACAGGCCGCGGCGCGGATCGGAGGCGAACGCGTGCACCGAGGTCAGTACACCCGAGCGTACGAGGAAGGTGCCCAGCAGCGAGAGCGAGAACGCGAACAGCGAGAGCAGCACGGTCCACGCCGGCAGCGAACCGCGCTTCTCGGTCACGGCCTGCGCATGGATAAGCGCCACGCCGACGAGCCACGGCATGAACGACGCGTTTTCCACCGGATCCCAGAACCACCAGCCGCCCCAACCCAGTTCGGCATACGCCCACCAACTGCCGGCGACGATGCCCATGGTGAGGAACGCCCACGACACGTTCGTCCACGGGCGCGCCCAGCGCACCCAGGCCTGTTCCAGCTCGCCGCCGAGCAGCGCCGCGATAGAGAAGGCGAACGCCACGGAGAAGCCCACGTAGCCCATGTACAGCACGGGCGGGTGGAAGGTCATGCCGGGATCCTGCAGCACCGGGTTCAGGTCGCCGCCATCGCCGGGCATCGGCAGTTCGCGCAGGAACGGGTTGGAGGTGAAGAGGATAAAGGCGAGGAAGCCGACGCCGATCAGGCCCATCACGCCGAGCACGCGCGCGACGAACGGCGGCGGCAGGTGGCGGCTGAACGCGGCGAGCGCCACCGTCCATACGTTGAGGATGAAGACCCACAGCAGCATCGAGCCTTCGTGCGCACCCCACACCGCGGTGATGCGGTAATACCAGGGCAGCGCGAGGTTCGAGTTGTCGGCGACGTAGGCCACCGAGAAATCGAAGGCCAGGAAGGCGTGGATCAGGATGCCCATGGCGGCGAACACGAACACTGCCTGGCCGGCCGCGGCGGGCCGCGCCAGCGCGATGAGCGCCGCATTGCCGCGCCATGCGCCGATGATTGGCAGCACGCCCTGCACCAGGGCCAGCAGCAGGGCAAGGATCAGCGCGAACTGGCCAAGCTCGGGGATCACTTCGGCGCATCCTTCATGGCGGTGTCGTCGATGTTGCGGTGCTGGTGCGCCTTGGCCATGGCGTCCTTCAGTTCCTTCGGCATGTAGTTTTCATCGTGCTTGGCCAGCACTTCGCTGGCGATGAAACGGCCGTCCGCCATGCGCCCGGTGGTGATCACCGATTGGTTGTCGCGGAACAGGTCGGGCAGGATGCCCGTGTATTCCACGGGCATGGCGCCCGCGTCGTCCACGACGATGAAGCTCACCTTGAGGCTATCCTTCGCGCGCTGGATCGAGCCGGCCTTGACCATGCCGCCCAGACGGAACGTGGGGTATTGCTGGGCCTGGCCTTCCTGCACCTGGCTGGGGGTGAACAGGTAGCTCATGTTCCGCTGCAGCGCGAACACGGTAAGGCCCACCGCGACGGCGGCGGCGACAAGCACGGAGATGACGACCGCGAGGCGGCGTTTACGCGTTGGATTCATTGCTTGCTGGGGTTCCCGGCCGGCGGCGGTTCTCCTGGCGCGCGATGCGTGCGCGTAAATCGCGCAGGTTACGGCGGCGCCTGGCGAGCGGTGCCAGCGTGTCGATCAATAGGACGATGAAGAAGACCGCGAAAGCGGTCCAGATATAGGTGCCGTAGCCGCCCATCGCGAAGAAGCTGCTCATGCCTTGCCTTCCTTCGCGCTGCCAAGCGCGATCTCGCGCACCCAGGCCTTGCCGCCTTCGGAAGCGATCAGGTCGGCGCGCACGCGCGCGAAAAGGCTGGCGATGTAGTAGCACTTGGTCGCGGCCATCATGGTGAGCAGCGGCCACAGCATGCTGGCCACGATGTGCGACGGGCCGAGCAGGCGGATGGTGGAGCCCTGGTGCAGCGTGTTCCACCAGTTCACCGAGAAATGCACGATCGGCACGTTCACCGCGCCGATCAGCACGAGGAACGCCGCGGCGCGCGCGCCCTGGCGGCGGTCTTCGAACGCGTGGTAAAGGCCGATGATGCCGAGATAGATGAAGAGCAGCACCAGCTCGGAGGTGAGCCGGGCATCCCACGTCCACCACGTGCCCCACATGGGCTTGCCCCACAGCGAGCCGGTGGCGAGCGTGATCGCGGTGAACGCGGCGCCGATCGGTGCGGATTCCATGGCGACGGTCTCGGCGAGCTTGATCCGCCAGACCAGGCCGATGAAGGCGGCCAGAGCCATCACCCCGTAGATGAACAGGCTCATCCACGCGCTGGGCACGTGGATGAAGATGATCCGGTAGGCATCGCCTTGCTGGTAATCCGCAGGCGCGACGAACAGGCCGCCGTACAGCGCGACGCCGGCGAGGATAAGGGCGAGGCCGAGCGCCCACGGGTAAACAGCCCCCGCGAAGCGGTAGAAAATCGGCGGTGATCCCAGGCGGTGCAGCCAGAGGGGAACCCAGTTAGCCATTCGTCCTCATCAACGGTTCGTGCATCGCGGTGAGTCCCCCATGGACCCGCCGCGGTTGCGTGTGCTCATGAATCCATCGCGATGCGCAGCGCCGCGGCACAGGCCAGCGGCGCGAGCACGATGGCGAGCGCCAGGCCCGCGCCAAGCCATGCGATGGGCGCGCTCCAGGGCAGGCCATCCTGCGCGGCGGCCACGGCCCCGGCGGCGAAGATCACCACGGGCACGCACAACGGCAGCAACATGAGCGCCAGAAGCATACCAGAGCGTTTTGCCCCGGCCGTCAGTGCCACCAGTACCGCGCCGAGCAGGCTGAGCAGGGGCGTGGCCAGGGCCAGCGCGAGCACCAGCGCGGGCATCGCCGCCGGCGGGAGGTGCAGCATGCTGGCCAGCACCGGGGTGATGACGATCAGCGGCAGGGCCGTGGTCACCCAATGGGCCAGGATCTTCATGGCCACCAGCAGGGCCAGCGGCTGGGGCGCGAGCATCAGCTGTTCCATCGAGCCATCATCGATATCGGGGCGGAACAGCCCGTCGAGCGAAAGCAGCATGGCCAGCAGCACGGTGACGAAGACCACGCCGCCCGCGATACGGGCGAGCAGGGCCGGCTCGGGGCCGAGCGCGAACGGGAACAGCGTGACGACGATCACCGCATACAGCACCGGCAACGCGATATCGCCGCGGCGGCGCCAGGCGAGGGTGAGGTCGCGGCGCAGCAGGGCGGCGCAGGCGGCGGGCGTGCTACCGGGCGTCACGCGTGGAGCCGTATGCGGCGGGGTTCGTCGCCCGCGAAGGTGACGGCGCCGTGGCTGGTCACCAGGGCCGCGCCGCCGCGTGCGGCGTGCTCGCGGAGCAGGCGGTTCACCAGGGCGATGCCATCGCGGTCGAGGTTGGCGTAGGGCTCGTCGAGCAGCCAGACGCGCGCCGGCAGCAAGAGCAGGCGCGCCAGTGCCGCGCGTTTCTTCTGGCCGGCGGAGAGCCGGCGCACCGGTTCGTCCTCGAAGCCGGCCAGGCCGACGTCGCGGAGCGTTGCATCGAGCGTGGCGCCCGCGCGCACTCCGTAAAGTCCTGCGGCCACGGCGAGGTTTTCGCGCGGAGACAGGTCGAACTTCAGGCCGAGGTGGTGGCCGAGGAAGACGACGGCGCCGGCCATCGTATCCAGCGAGAACGTGGCGCCGTCGAGCAGCACCTCGCCCTCGCCGGCATGCAGCATGCCGGTGAGTACGCGCATCAGGGTGGTCTTGCCGCTGCCGTTATCGCCTTCGACCAGGGCGATTTCCCCGCCATGCAAGGCGAAATCCACCGGCCCGAACACCGGCTCATCCTGGCGTAGGAAGCACAGGGCGCGGGCTTCGAGGAGTGGGGCGGCGGCGGGCATCGGGGGATTGTTGCGGGAGCGGCGAACGAAGTCCATGGAGCGCGACGAAACGCCCGCTGTAACGCTAGCCGCGTTCGAAGGCTTGCGGGGGCAGCGGCGGCAGGGTCGCTTCGAGCGTACGTACCGCGGCATCGAGGTCCACGGAGGCGACATCGGCGTGGCCATGCAGGAGTTGCTCCACCAGCGTGTCCTGCGCGCGGCCACGCTCGAGGGCGTAGGCGTAGGGCAGGTGGGTGAAAGTCACCATGCGGTAGCGCGGCAGGTAGTGCGTGGGGCAGCGCTGGGCCAGCAGGCCACCCAGTTCGCGCATGCGCAGGAAGTGCGGATCGGCGACCTTGTCGCGCATCTCCACGTAGTTCTCCAGCGCCATGCGCGCGATGGCATCGGCATTCGGCTTGCGGCTTGCCTCGAACGCGGCGAACACGCCCGCCGGATCATCGGGGCTGGCTTCGAACAGGCGCGCCAGTTCCGCGGCATCCTCGAACCCGCAGTTCATGCCCTGGCCGTGGAACGGCACGATCGCGTGCGCGGCATCGCCGATCAGCAGTGCGCGGCCGCCGATATGCCAGCGGTCGAGGTACAGCGTGGCCAGCGAGCCCACGGGGTGCTCATCCCAATCCTTCGTGAACTCCGGCATCAGATCCAGTGCGTCCGGGAATTCCGTGCGGAAGAACGCCTCGGCGGCGCCGGAGCCCGCAATCGTGCGGAAGCTCGGATGCTCGCCATCGTTCGGCAGGAACAGCGTGACGGTGAAGCTGCCTTCGCGGTTGGGCAGCGCGATGCACATGTAGTGGCCGCGCGGCCAGATATGCAGGGCGTTGGGTTCGATGGCGAACAGCGAGGCGGGGTCGCTGCCTGGCGGGATCTCGAGTTCCTTGTAGCCGTGGCCCAGTTCCTCGACGCGTTCGCCTAGCGGGGCGTGCTCATGCATGGCAGCGCGCAGCGCCGAACCCGCGCCATCGGCGCCGATCACGACGGGGGCCTGTACCGTGCGGGTGCTGCCATCGACGGCTTGCAGGGTGAGCGTGCCGTTTTCCAGGTCGGCCGAGGCCAGGCCCTGGTCGAAGTGGATGGTGGCGCCCGCCGCCTCGGCGGCATCGAGCATCAGGCTGTTGAGCCCGCCGCGCGAGACCGACCAGATCACTTCGGAATCATCGACGCCATAGCGCTGCAGGCCGCTGTGGCCAGCCGGGTCGTGGACCATCCGGCCGCGCATCATCACGGCCTGTTCCAGCACCTTATCGGCCAGGCCGGTAGCGCGCAGGGCATGGAGGCCGCGTTCGGCCATGGCGAGGTTGATGGAGCGGCCGCCGGAGAAGCCCGCTTTACGGGGATCGGGGCGCTTTTCGTAAACGGTGACGCGGAAGCCGCGCTGGGTCAGCAGGGTGGCGACCAGGGCGCCGACCAGTCCGGCGCCGACCACGGCGATGTCGTTACGGGGCATGAGCCTGCCTGGGCGATATTGCGGGGCAGCGCATCGTGCGCCGCAACGCCGCCAAGGGCAAGCCCTGGGCGGCGCAGGCTATCAGCTGGCTTTCTTGCCGCCGCGCGGCGGCACGTGGGTGGCAGCCGCCGGCTTGGCGGTGGCCGCATCGAGGAACCCGCGCTGCATCGACTTCCAGACGTCGAGGTTGCGCTCGGTCATCTCGTTGAGCATGGACCAGGGGGTCTGGCCCATCATCGTGTTGAGCTGGTTGCGGAACTGCTGCTGCTGGTCGAGGAAGACCTGCAGGCTGCGCTCCAGATACGGGCCCATGAAGCCCTGCAGCGAATCGCCGTAGAAACGGATGATGTGCGACAGGAGCTGAGAGGACAGCATCGGCTGGCCGTGCTCCTCGTGCTCCGCGATGATCTGCAGCAGCACGGAGCGCGTGAGGTCCTCGCCCGACTTGGCGTCGCGGACCTCGAAATGCTCCCCGTCGAGAACCAGCTGGCGGACTTCTTCCAGCGTGATGTAGCTCGAAATTTCCGTGTCGTACAAACGACGATTCGGATACTTTTTGATGATGCGAAGGGTTTGTGCCATGCGGCGAACGCTACCACGAGGTATTGCGCCGCACCAGTTGGTTTCACGGCGTGTAAACGTTTTCAGTCATGCTATGTGAATTTGGATCGATTTACGTAACTTGGATTTAATGACCCGGTGTGCCGCCAGCATTGCCGAAAGGCGGCTTGGCCAGCCACAGGATCGGAATCAGGGCCAGGAAAAGGATCCCACATAGCCAGAAAACGTCATTCACGGCCAACGTAAGGGCCTCCCGGTTCACCACCTGGTCGAGCACCGTGAGCTGGGCCTGGCCGTGCAGGTTCATCGCCTGCAGCTTGTCCACGTAGGCCATGGCGGCGGGCGATGCCGGATTGACGTATTCGGTGAGCGACGCGTGGTGCGCCTCGCCGCGGTGCTGCCACAGGGTCACGGTGATCGCGGTGGAGATACTCGAGGCCAGCGTGCGGCAGAAATTGGCCAGGCCCGACGCACCGGCGATCTGGTCGGGGCGCAACCCGGACAGGAAGATCTGGTTCAGCGGGATGAAGAAGCACGCGATGCCGATGCCCATGACGAAGCGCGGCAACACCAGCGTGGCGAATGACGCGCCGCTGTTGAAGGTGGAGAACCAGAACGCCGTGAACGCGAACACGATGAACGCGAAGGTCACCACGGCGCGCAGTTCGAGGCGCTGGATGTTCTTGCCGATGATCGGCGACATCAGGAACGCGAGGATGCCCACCGGTGCCGTGGCCAGGCCGGCCCACGTGGCCGTGTAGCCGAGCGTCGTCTGCAGCCACAGCGGGAACACCACGGTGATGCCGAAGAAGCCGAGCATGCCGAGCGAGAGCGCGGTGACACCCACGGTGAAGTTGCGCCGTGCGAACAGCGAAAGATCCACGACGGGGTGCTTGGCCGTGAGTTCCCAGATGATCAGGAAGGTGAGCGCCACCAGCGCGACGAGGCCGAGCGTGAGGATCAGCGGCGAGGCGAACCAGTCGTGGTCGTTGCCGTTATCCAGCATGAACTGCAGGCAGCCCACGCCCAGCACGAGCAGGAACAGGCCGACCGAATCGATGGGTGCGCGCACGATCTTCGTTTCACGCGTGCGCAGGATCGACCATGTGATCACGCCTGCCAGCGCGCCGACCGGTACGTTGATGTAGAAGATCCACGGCCACGAGAAGTTGTCCGTGAGGTAGCCACCGAGGATGGGCCCGAAAATCGGCGCCACCACCACGGTCATCGCCCACATGGCCAGCGCGATGCCCTGTTTTTCCTTCGGATAACTCGCGAGCAACAGCGAGAGCGACAGCGCCACCATCGGGCCCGAGCCGGCACCCTGCAACAGGCGGAACAGCACTAGCATCGGCATGCTCGTGGCCAGGCCACACAGCATGGAGAACGCGACGAACAGCGCGACCGAGAAGCAGAACGTCTTGACCTCGCCGAAGCGTTTCGCGATCCAGCCGGTGAGCGGCTGCATCACAGCGCTGGCCAGGGCGTACGAGCTGATGGCCCAGGTGCCTTCGTTGGAGCTGACGCCGAGGCTGCCCGCGATATGCGGCACCGCCACGTTCACGATCGTCATGTCGAGGATCTCCATGAAGGTGGAGAACGCGACAGCGATGGTCAGCAGGACCAGTGGCAGGCCGTGCAGCGGCGCCGGGCCCGCGGGAGCGGGCGCGGCAGCCGGGGTGGCGGTGGCGTCGCTCAAGGCACGCTTGCTCCGAGGTTCTGCTGCACGATGGTGTCGGCGGCGGCATCGGCCTTGGCAGCGACATCGTCATACACGGTGGTCTGCGCCACGGGCGTGGTCGACGGGGACTTCGCCAGCACGTCACCCTTGTCGTCGGTGATGTTCACCGTGACGGCGGTCGAGAGACCGATGCGCAGCGGGTTCTTGTCGAGGTCCTTCGCATCGAGCGCGATGCGCACCGGTACGCGCTGCACCACCTTGATCCAGTTGCCGGTGGCGTTCTGCGCGGGCAGCAGCGAGAACGCGCTGCCGGTGCCGGCGCCCAGGCCGATCACGTGGCCGTGGTATTCCACGCCGCCACCGTAGATGTCGGCTTCGATCTTCGCCGGCTGGCCGATGCGCACATGGCGCAGCTGGCTTTCCTTGAAGTTGGCCTCGACCCACAGATCGTGCAGCGGGACGACGGTCATCAGCTGCTGGCCGGGCTGCACGCTGTTGCCCACCTGCACGCTGCGCTGGGCGACGTAGCCATCGATCGGCGCGACGATGGCGTTGCGCTGCGAAGCGACCCAGGCCTGGCGGAAGTTCGCGCGGGCCTGCTGTACGGCGGGGTTGGTTTCGACATCGGCGCCATCGACGAGCGCGCGGGCCGCATCGGCCTGGCGCTGCGCGGAATCGAGCGCGGACTGCGCGGTTTCGACGGCGTCACGGGCGTGCTGCACTTCTTCCGGCGCCACGGCCTTTTCAGCGAGCAGCGGCAGGCGGCGCTTCAGGTCGTCCTGCGCGCGCTTCAGATCCTGCCGGCGGGCGCCGAGCGAGGCATCGGCACTGGCAGCCGACTGGGTCTGCTGGCGGACCTGGCGCACGGCCTGGGCGAGCGCCGTGCTGGCCTTGCGCAGCGCGATGTCCGCGTCGGTCGGGTCCAGTTTCACCAGCACCTGGCCGGCGTTGACGCGCTGGGTATCGTCAGCGAACACGCCGGTGACGATGCCTGGCACCTGCGCCGAGATGCCCACCTGGTTGCCGCCGACATAGGCGTCATCGGTGGTTTCCCGGGTGGAGAAGACAAACAGCCACAGCAGCAGCCAGATCGCTGCCGCAAGCACGAAGACCACCAGCGCAATCAGCAGCGCGCGGCCACGCTTGCGCTTGTCCTTCGGCGCGTTACCGCTCTCGGCCGGCGGCGTCGTTTCGTTCGGGTTGGCGCTCATGGGCTCTGGGTTCCGTCGGTGCTGGGCGTGGAAGGGGAAGTGGGGGATTCAGCGCGGTAACCGCCGCCGAGGGCCTTGATCAGGCTCACATCGGTGGAAAGCGCCTGGCCGTGCAGGTCGGTCGCCATGTCCTGCTGCTGGAGCACGGCGGCCTGGGTGGCGAGCGATTCGCGATCGTCGCGAACGCCGCGGGCGGCACGGGCCTTCGCGCTGGCAAGCAGCGTGGTCGCCGCGTTGACGGCATCGGTCTGTTGCGTGCGGCGCGCGGCAAGCTGCTGGGCGCCGAGGGCCTGGGTTGAGACGTCGCGTGCGGCCGAGGCAACGGTGGCGTTGTACTGGGCCACCGCGGCACCGAGCTGCGCCTGCGTCACGCCGTGGTTCGCTTCCAGTGCGCCGCCTTCGAAGATCGGCAGGTGCAGGGCGGGGGTCAGCGAGAACACGCGGCTGTCGGCGTTGAACACCTTGTCCAGGTCGATGCTGGACAGGCCGGCCATGCCACTGATGCTCACATCCGGGAAGAACTGGGCACGCGCCGCATCGGTCTGGCGCAACGCGGATTCGACCTGCCAGCGGCTCGCAGCGATATCGGGGCGGCGCGCCATCAGGTCGGTGCCGATGTTGTCGGGCAGGCCAGGGGCGACGTCCGGCAGGGCGCGCGGAGCCAGCGGCGGCAGCGCGTTGGGCGAAACGCCAACCAGTGCGGCCAGCGCGGCCTTGCGGATGGCCGCCGAGCCTTCCAGCGCGGTCTTCTGTTGCTGCGCGGCCGAGAGATCGCCGCGTGCCTGCTGCACGGTATCGGGCACATCCACGCCTTGCTTCACGCGTAGTTCGGCGATGCGCAGCGTGCGCTGGCGGGCGGCGATCAACTGGTCCGCGAGCGACACGCGCGCTTCGTCGGTCAGCCAGCCGAAGTACGTATCAGCCACGGTGGACTGGATCGACAGCGAGGCGGCGGAGCGTTCTGCCTCGGCCGCGCGTGCGCTGTCGATGGCCGATTCGATGGCGAAGCGTTTCTTGCCCCACCAATCGAAGTCGTAGCTCACCTGCACGCCGATGTCGGCCTGGTTGTACCAGGTGAAGCCGAGGAACTGCGCCGGGATCAGGCCGTGCTCACTCATGCGCTGGCGGGCCACCTGGGCACTGCCGTCCACGCGCAGGCCTGCCTGGGCGGCGGCGACGCGGATGTTCTGCTGCGCGCTGTCGACACGGGTCTTGGCCTGGGCCAGGTCGGGCGAGCCACGCAGGGCCAGTTCCATCAACTGGTCGAGCTGCGGGTCGTTGTAGGCACGCCACCACTGCGCGGCGGGCCAGCCCGCGCGGGTGCCGGCATCGAGGCCGGCCAGCGGCACGTCATCGCGCAGCGCCGGGTGGTCGATCTTCGCCGGTATGTGGCAGCCGGCCAGGAGAGCCGTGAGGGCCGCGGCCATCAGGGCAGGGCGGAAGGGGGCGCGGATCATGCGGGGGCATCCGTGGGATCGAGGTGCAGGGCGAGCTTCTTCAGCAGGTGCTCGAAGGTCTGGCGCTCGGAGGCGGTGAAGCAGGAAAACTTGGCCGTGAGTTCTGGGAACATCGGCGGCAGCATCTGGCGGACGAAATGCTGGCCCTCGGCGGTGATCTTCAGCACGATCTGGCGGCGATCGTGCGTGGCGTGGGTTCGCGTGATGAGCCCTCGCTTGGCCAGCAGGTTGGTGATGCGGGTCATGTTCGTGGGCTTCTGCTCCGCCAGCGTGCAGAGCTCGCTCGGCGTGGAACTGCCTTCGGCCGAGGAGTACAGCATCATCAGGGTGCGGAAATCGCTGTCGTTCATATCGAACGGCTTCAGCTTGCTTTCCACATCGCGCTGCAGCGCCTCGCCGGTGAGCAGCAGGAGCCGGATCAGCAGCACCTCGCACTTCGGCAAGCCCGGGATGATCTCCGCGACGCGCTCGACCCCGCCATAGAGGGCGTCGACGCAAGGTTTAAGGCTGGACATTTCGCTAAGGAATAGTTCGCTGATGAACTATTAGGCTAACAAGGACCCACACACCCCGCAAGTAGGAGCCCACCCTGTGGGCGACATCTTTCGCCTCACCGCCACAGGTAGGAGCCCACCCTGTGGGCGACATCTTTCGCCCCACCGCCACAGGTAGGAGCCCACCCTGTGGGCGACATGTTTCGCCCCACCGCCACAGGCCCTGTGGCGTAACGGCGAACGGCGTCGCCCACAGGGTGGGCTCCTACGGGAGGGTGAAGAGTTTTTCGGCGTTGAGGGTGGTGGCGCTGGCGATCTGGGCGGGGGCGGTGTCGCGCACGTGGGCGATGGTGTCGAGGACGTCGACCATGTAGGCCGGCTCGTTGCGTTCGCCGCGGTGGTGCATGCAGGGCTGGTCCGGGGCGTCGGTTTCGAGCAGGAGGTACTCGAGCGGCATGGCTGCCACCACGCGCTGGATGCGGTGGGCCCGGTCGTACGTCACCGGGCCGCCGATGCCCAGGTGGAAGCCCAGGTCGAACAGCTGGCGGGCCTGTTCCTCGCTGCCGGAGAAGCTGTGCACGACGCCGCGCAGGCCGCCGATGCGCCGAAGGGTGTGGATGGTTTCCTCGAAGGCGCGGCGGGCGTGCACGATCACGGGCAGATCGTGTTCCTTCGCGATGTGCAGCTGGCGTTCGAAGATCGCTCGCTGGCGGTCAAGGTCCAGGCCTTCCACGTAAAAATCGAGCCCGATCTCGCCGACGGCCACGGGCCGCTTCTGTTCCAGCCATGCAGGCAGCTCATCGAGGTGCTCGTCGCGATGGCTGGGAAGGAACATCGGGTGCAGCCCATATGCGGGATAAACCCCTTCACGCGACGCACACAAACGCTCGATGGCCTCCCAGTTTCCACGATCGATCGCCGGTACGATCCAGCGCCGCACGCCTGCCTGCGCGGCACGCTCGAACATGGCGCCGCGGTCGGCGTCGAACGAGCTGTCGTCGAGATGGGCGTGCGTATCGATCAGGTCATGCATGCGGTTTGCTGCCGTTTGGCTTGGTGAGGTCAGTCTAAGGCGTCGTTCAGTTTAACGATTGTCAAATGTCTTCGAGGCGTTCTTACGAACTTTCGGGGCGTTGTTGCCCCGTACGAACGCCGCACTATCCAGTGGAGAGTAGGGTTATGAGCAGGTTGAAGATTTCCGTCCTGAGCGTTGGTTTGGGTGCGGCCATGGTGCTGAGCCTTTCTGCCTGCAACCGCGATGCGAATGCCGATGTGGCCAATGGCCCGGCACCCGCCTCGGCGCCGGCGCCCGCGCCGGAACCGGCGGGTCCTAAGTACGCCCGCGTGGTCAGCGTGGACCCGGTCCGCGAGGCTGCCACGTCCGCCCAGAAGGAATGCCACGACGAGGTGGTAACCCGCCGCGCGCCGGTGAAGGACCAGCACCAGATCGCCGGTACGGCCATTGGTGCCGTGGCTGGCGGCCTGCTGGGCAACCAGATCGGCGGCGGCAAGGGCCGCACGCTCGCGACCGTCGCCGGTGCCGTCGGCGGTGGTTATGCGGGCCATGAGATCCAGGAACGCCGCCAGGAGACCAATACCGTCACCAGCACCGTGCGCAAGTGCGACACCGTGCCGGGCAAGAGTGGTGACAAGATCGTCGCCTATGACGTGCGCTACGAATACAACGGCGTGACCCGCTCGATTCGTATGGATCACGACCCGGGCGATCGCGTTGAAGTGCAGGAAGGCGTCTCGGTCGTCTCCGACGCACGTCAGTAATTCCATCGGTCCATCGCGAGGGCGTTTCCCCATGCATAGCATCGTCCGCAAGATTGGCCTCGTCGCCGCTGCCATCGTGCCGCTGTCTTTGACAGCGTGTTACGAGCCGCCGCGCCGGGTGGTTCGCGAGGATCGCGTGGTTTATGAAGATCGTGGCCCCCGCCGTTGCCAGCAGTGCGGCGTGGTCGACGATGTGCAGCAGATCTACACCGACAGGCAATCGTCACCGCTCGGCGCCGTGATCGGTGCCGTCGCGGGTGGCCTGTTGGGCAATACGATCGGTAAGGGTGATGGTCGCTCGGCTGCAACGGTTGGCGGCGCTGTCGTCGGCGGTGTGGTCGGTAACCAGGTCGGCAAGCGCAACGGTCAGGATGCTGCGTGGCAGGTACGGATCCGTCTTGATGATGGTCGCTCGGCCGTCGTCACGCAGGCGGATGATCCGCAGCTGCGTCGCGGCGATTACGTGCAGATCCGCGGCGATCACGTCTATCGCCTATAGCCATCTAAACGGCTATTCGTAGGAGCCCACCCTGTGGGCGACGCCTTTCGCGAAAACGCTACAGGCCCTGTTGCCGTGAGGCGAAAGATGTCGCCCACAGGGTGGGCTCCTACGAGGAAACGAAAAAAACCGCCCAAGGGCGGTTTTTTTTGGCCAAAAAAAAGACCCTCGTCCGAGGGCCCCTTTTCCCGGGAATCGCAAGCTGCCCGCCCCGATTCCTTTTCCCCGCATGCTCTATGGCATGTGGCAATGCGTCGTTAGTTCACGGCGTAAAAAGCGTGGTCGCCGATCTTGCGAACGATGCGGCTGGCGGACCACGAAGGTGCGACAGCAACGGTAGCGAAGTGATCTGCCTGTGGCACGTAAACCAGGCGTTCGCTTTTCGGCAGGCTCCAGTTGTTGAGCGAGTCGCCAGCGATCTTCCAGGCCTTGGTCCACGAAACGAGATCGGTGACTTCAAAATCCTTCGGTGTAGTGGTGATAGCGAACTGGCGCGGCGCCGAGACGACATCGCACACGTTCTTGCCACCCATGCCGCGATCACGCCGGCGGAGGGCGACTTCGGCCACGGCGTACTGCCCGATGGTCGGTTCGCTACGTGCCTCGAGGTACACCGTTGTCGCCAGGCACGTCTGGTCGGCAAGGTGGCTCGGGAGGACGGACGCCATCCAGAGCAAAGCGGAAAGTTTCATGTGTATCTGCCTCCAACGAGCTTTTCCGTCACTTGCGGCATCTCTTGGAAGAGCCATGGGGGACGTACGGGCGGTAGACGGGCGGGCAGGCCGTTACTACCTGGATCAACCGAGTGCATCCGCTGGGTATAGCGGTTGGGCGCGAATGCTTCGGGCGTCACACACTGTGACTTTACTGGCAGGCTGTCCGGAGCCTGCCGGTAGGGGATTCGCTGAAAGGGAGCGGCATCGCGATGGCGGCGGCTCCGTCAGCTACAGCGCGCTCTAAGAAGGTGCGCGCAGTTCAATATCCACCGGCTTCCGCCGGGTCGCGCCAGAACCGTCATCATCGACGGATCGTCGCGGGTGTAACCATGGCGATACACCATGACCACGTAATGGGATCGGCGGAGCCTAGTGGCGCATCACGTTTTTCGCAAGTGCAGATGCGGCACGGTTCAGCTTAGGCTCACGCTGTTCACAAACTAGTTTTTACGAAACTGTGCGTAACGTCACGCAGCAAATGTCGAGATGATGTGTAGGCGTGCACCTTCGATTTCAATAGTTTCCGCCTGCGCAACGCTGTCATCCAATACGACAAGCGATATAGGAGATGCGTTCAATCCGTTGTGCATCAACGTTATGCCTGCTTCACGTCCGTCAATGCGCAGCGATTGTCCTGGCGTGAGTGCGACATCCGGCCGCACCGTGCGCAGGTGGCGCTTGTGCCCGCCGAGAAAGTGCAGGCGTGCCGCGATTTCCTGGCCCGGAAAGCAACCTTTGTTGAAAGACACGGCGAGCATGCGTTCCATCGAGAGCGCAGGTGGAAGCAATGCATCGAGTGCTTCATCGGGCAGCCACGCGAATCCTTTTTCAACATGACGTGCGATCCATGCATCGCCATCGTCGCGCATACCTATATGTATAGATGCATCGCCTTCGCCGAATACAAGTGCGCCGTGTTCGTCTTCGTACGCATGCATGTCGTCGTGTGCATCACCATCGGCAACGAAACATGCATCACCGATGGTGATGCTCACCTTCGAGCGAAACACAAAACGTTTGAGATCGTTTGCGAGCACGTCGCTGTCGCCACCGCGCGGGACGATGATGAAACGATCATCAGCGACACGGGCCACCTGGAGCAGGGCGCGGACACGGCCTTTGGGGTCGAGCCAGCCACTCCACTGCCAGCGGCCCGTTCCAAGGTTCAGGACATCGCTGCTCAGCTGGGCGTTGGCGAAGGCGGCGGCATCGGGGCCGGCGAGGGTGATGGGGCGAGTGGTACGGCTCGGCATGGGGGCGCGGGAATGGGTGGGGAGGAGTAAGATATACGGTCAGGCCAAGGCCAAACCAAGCCTTGGCAGGTTAGTCAAGGTTGTGCTGAACAGGCACAGGTATTACGCTTTTAGAGTTTTATAACCATGTCCGACCATCCCTCAGCGCCCGAAACGTCGAACGATTCCGCCCCGGCGAAACCGCTCGTACCGCCGGTCGTCCCCACGAACGGTGTGCCAGGGGTCGAGAAAGCGCCATTGGATCCCACCCGCTACGGCGATTGGGAAAAGAACGGACGCTGCATCGACTTCTGACCGGAAGGCGAGCGAGGGCACGTTGGGCATCAGCGATTCCAATCCAGGATAGCCGCCATGGCACAAACGGGACGACCGCTCTCACCCCACCTCCAGGTCTACAAATGGCAAGTGCAGATGGTGACCTCCATCCTGCATCGCGCCTCCGGCATCATCCTTGCCGTCGGTAGCCTCCTTATCACCTGTGGCCTCGCGTCCCTCGCAGCCGGCCCCGAAGCCTACGCTTCGTTCACGGCCTGTGCCGGCAGCGCCCTGGGCATGCTGGTGCTGATCGGCTGGACCCTGGCGTTCTTCTACCACCTGGCCAACGGCATCCGCCACCTGGTCCAGGACACGGGCAAGGGCTACGCCATCGCCTCGTTCGTCCGCTCCAGCTGGACCTCGATCATCGTGGCCATCTTGCTCACCATCGTCACCTGGGCCTACGTGCTCGCCGGGGGCCAGGCATGAGCAAGGATCTGCGCAACCCGCTCGCCCGCGCCCGCGGCCTTGGTTCCGCGAAGGAAGGCGTGGCCCACTGGATGACCCAGCGCGTCACCGCGCTCGCCCTGGTCTTCCTCACCGTGTGGTTCCTCTGCACGCTGCTCGGCCTGCTGCACGCCGACTACGCCACGGCGCGCGCCACGCTCGCGAAGCCCTGGAACGCCGTGCTGACCATCGCCTTCATCATCGCGATGTTCTGGCATGCCGTGCTCGGCCTGCAGGTGGTCATCGAAGACTACGTCCATACCCGCTGGCTCGAAGTGGCTTCGCTGGTCCTTATCAAGTTCATCGCCGTACTCGCCGCGCTCTCGGGCGTGCTGGCGGTGCTGCGTATCGCGCTCGGAAGCTGATCCATGGAAGCCTACAAGGTTCAACAACATAAGTACGACGTGATCGTGGTCGGCGCCGGTGGCGCAGGCCTGCGCGCTACCTTCGGCCTGGCCGAAAAGGGCCTCAAGGCCGCGTGCATCACCAAGGTGTTCCCGACCCGTTCGCACACCGTGGCCGCGCAGGGCGGTATTTCCGCCGCGCTGGGCAACATGGGTGAAGACGACTGGCGCTTCCACTTCTACGACACGATCAAGGGCTCCGACTGGCTCGGTGACCAGGACGCCATCGAGTACATGTGCCGCGAAGCGATTCCGGCCATCATCGAGCTCGAGCACTACGGCGTGCCGTTCTCGCGTACGGAAGAAGGCAAGATCTACCAGCGCCCGTTCGGCGGCATGACCACGCACTACGGCAAGGGCACCGCGCAGCGCACCTGCGCCGCGGCTGACCGTACCGGCCACGCGATCCTGCACACGCTGTACCAGCAGGCGCTGGCCCACGACGCCACGTTCTTCATCGAATACTTCGCGATCGACCTCATCTTCGATAAGGATGGCGTCTGCCGCGGTGTGCTCGCGCTCGACATGAACGAAGGCACCCTCCACCTGTTCCGCGGCCACGCCGTGGTCATGGCGACGGGCGGCTACGGCCGCGCGTACTTCAGCGCCACGTCGGCCCACACCTGTACGGGTGATGGCGGCGGCATGGTGCTGCGCGCCGGCCTGCCGCTGCAGGACATGGAGTTCGTGCAGTTCCACCCGACCGGTATCTACGGTGCGGGTTGCCTCATCACCGAAGGCGTCCGCGGCGAAGGTGGTTACCTCACCAACTCCGAGGGCGAGCGCTTCATGGAGCGCTACGCGCCGAACGCGAAGGATCTGGCCTCGCGCGACGTCGTCAGCCGCGCCATGACCATCGAAATCCGCGAAGGTCGCGGTGTGGGCCCGAACAAGGACCACATCCACCTGAACCTGATGCACCTCGGCCCCGAGGTCATCGGCGAGCGTCTCCCGGGTATCGCTGAATCCGCGCGCATCTTCGCTGGCGTCGACGTCACCAAGGAGCCGATCCCGGTGCTCCCGACCGTCCACTACAACATGGGCGGCATCCCGACCAACTACCACGGCGAAGTGGTCACCAAGCTCGGTGACGATCCGGATGCCGTGGTGCCGGGCCTGTTCGCCATCGGCGAAGCGGCCTGCGTGTCGGTGCACGGTGCCAACCGCCTGGGCTCCAACTCGCTGCTCGATCTCGTCGTCTTCGGCCGCGCGGTCGCGAACCGTTGCGCCGAGCTCGTGAAGCCGGGTACCTCCCATCCGGACCTGCCGGCGAATGCGCTGGACCAGGCCCTGGGTCGCTTCGACGCGCTGCGTTACGCCAGCGGCAACACGCCGACGGCCGCCATCCGCGCCGAAATGCAGAAGACCATGCAGAACGACGCCGCGGTGTTCCGCACTGGCGAGACCCTGCAGGAAGGTTCGACCAAGATTTCCGAGGTGTTCGAGAAGTTCAAGGACGTGAAGGTCACCGACCGTTCGCTGGTCTGGAACTCCGACCTGATCGAAACCCTGGAGCTTTCGAACCTGCTGGCCCAGGCCGTTGCCACCATGCATTCGGCCAACCAGCGCCCCGAGAGCCGCGGCGCGCATGCCCGCGAAGATTTCCCGGACCGCGACGACCACGACTGGCAGAAGCACACGCTGGTGTGGATCGACGAGGAAGGTCGTTCGAAGTTCGATTTCCGTCCGGTGCACATGTACACCCTGACGGACGAAGTCGAAGTCGTGCCGCCGAAAAAGCGCGTTTACTAATACCGGACCGGAGAGGCAATCGTGGCAGAGTTCACGCTACCCAAGAATTCCACTATTACGGCCGGTAAGCATTTCCCGGCGAAGGGCGCGAAGAATACGCGCACCTTCAAGATCTACCGCTGGACGCCGGATGACGGTCAGAACCCGCGCACCGACACGTACGAGGTCGACCTCGATACGTGCGGTCCGATGGTCCTGGACGCCCTCCTGAAGATCAAGAACGAGATCGACTCGACGCTGTCGCTGCGCCGTTCGTGCCGCGAGGGTATCTGCGGTTCGTGCGCGATGAACATCCAGGGCACCAACACCCTGGCGTGCACGCGTTCCATCGAGGAATGCGGCAGCAACGGCACCATCAACATCTATCCGCTGCCGCATATGCCGGTGGTGAAGGATCTGGTGCCCGATCTCACGCACTTCTACGCGCAGTTCGCGTCGATCAAGCCGTGGATGCGCACGCAGAGCCCGGCCCCGGCCGACAAGGAGCGCCTGCAGTCGCCGGAAGACCGCAAGAAGCTCGATGGTCTCTACGAGTGCATCCTGTGCGCCTGCTGCTCCACGTCGTGCCCGAGCTACTGGTGGAATGGCGACCGTTACCTCGGTCCCGCCATCCTCCTGCAGGCTTACCGCTGGATCGTGGACAGCCGTGATGAAGACACCGGCAACCGCCTGGACGATCTCGAAGATCCGTTCAAGCTGTACCGCTGCCACACCATCATGAACTGCGCCCGCACCTGCCCGAAGGGTCTGAACCCGGCCAAGGCGATTGCGGAAATCAAGAAGCTGATCGTGCAGCGCCGCTCGGCCTAAAAGCCCGGCTCCTGCATCGTCGTCGCCACCGGCGTCGCCCGGTGGCGACCCCCTGTAGGAGCCCACCCTGTGGGCGACGCCTTTCGTACAACCGCCACAGGCCCTGTGGCTCTTCCGCGAAAGATGTCGCCCACAGGGTGGGCTCCTACGATGCTATAGGCCCTCGTCGTGGAAGAAGCCCGCCTCAAGCGCCTGCGCTGGCGTACCCGCCGCGGAACCCGTGAGCTCGACCAGCTGTTTGGCTGGTGGCTCGACGAGCGTTTCGCTGACGCGGACGAGGCCGCCAGGATGGCATTCGATGAATTGCTGGACGTGCAGGATCCCGATCTCTGGGATTGGGTGATGGGCCATGCCCACGCTCCCCGCCACGACTGGCAGGCGATCATCGATGACATCCGCGCAAGGCATCACCTTTGACGCGCGCCCCTCGGCCGCGCTGACCTCGTTCCTTTCCTGCATCGTGCTTGCCGGCGCCCTGGCGCCGTGGCCCACCAGCCTGCCGCTGGCGGCCCGTGCGTGCCTGTCGGCGGCCGCGCTGGCCGTGGGGGCGTGGCAGGTGGTCCGCCAGCGCCGCCCGCCGCTGGCGGCCGCCCAGTGGCATGCCAAGGGCGGCTGGACGGTGGTCGACCGGCACGGCGTGGTCCACGCCGCGGAACCCCGGGACGCCCGCGTGGTCGGTGAATGGGTCTGTTTGCGGCTTTTCTGGCACGGCGCCCGCGCCAGCCTGGTCCTGGGCCCGGATAACATGGACGCCGAGGTGCTGCGCATCCTGCGCATCCGCCTGGGAAGCCAGGCCCCCTCGTAGGAGCCCACCCTGTGGGCGACGCCTTTCGTACAGCCGCCACAGGGTCTGTGGCGTTTTCGCGAAAGATGTCGCCCACAGGGTGGGCTCCTACGAGGGGCATGCTTGCCGGGGGCGGCCGCATCGGGCAATCTGCCGCGCGGTGCGCGCATTTCGTGGC
Organism: Luteibacter aegosomaticola; assembly: GCF_023078475.1. Classification (NCBI taxonomy): domain Bacteria; kingdom Pseudomonadati; phylum Pseudomonadota; class Gammaproteobacteria; order Lysobacterales; family Rhodanobacteraceae; genus Luteibacter; species Luteibacter aegosomaticola. Next base: position 2,218,344 of record NZ_CP095741.1, read on the forward strand.
GGCTCCCCCCTTCAAGGTGCTTTTCCACAGGTATGTTCAGACCCCTCGAGCTCTTCATCGGCCTGCGTTACACGCGGGCCAAGCGGCGCAACCAGTTCATCTCGTTCATCTCCACGGTCTCCATCGTGTGCATCGCCATCAGCGTCACGGCGCTGATCACGGTGATGTCGGTGATGAACGGCTTTGATAGCGAGCTGCGCTCACGCATCCTCGGCGCGGTGGCGCACGTCACGGTGTCCGGCATCGACGAAACCGTGCGCGACTGGCAGCACGCCGTGGACGTGGCCAAGACCACGAAGCACGTCGAAGGCGCCGCGCCCTACGTCGAGATCCAGGCCTTCCTGCAGGCCCGCCACTCCAGTGGCGCGATCATCCGTGGCGTCGTGCCCTCGCTGGAACCGAAGGTCTCCGACCTCGACCGGCACATGGTCGAAGGCAAGATGCCGGACCTGACCGATCACAGCTGGAACATCATCCTCGGCCGCGAGCTGGCCCTGGAGCTCGGTGTGAACACGGGTGACAAGGTCACGGTGGTGGTGCCGCAGTTCACGGCCACCCCGATGGGTGCCGTGCCGAAGCTGCGCAACTTCACCGTCAGCGGCATCTTCGAGCTGGGCATGCAGGAGTACGACTCCAACCTCGCCCTGGTCAGCATGCCCGATGCCGAGCGCCTGAACGGGCAGGAAGGCCCCACCGGCATCCGCCTGAAGCTGGACGACATGCGCGAGGCGTGGCCGGTCGCGCAGGACCTGGTCAACAAGCTTGGCCAGTCGTACCGCGTGCAGACGTGGATGGATACCCACGCGAACTTCTTCCATGCGATCGACATGGAGAAGACAGTGATGTTCGTCATCCTCTCCCTGATCATCCTGGTCGCCGTCATCAACCTCATTTCGATGCTGATGATGCTGGTGACCGACAAGCAGGCCGATATCGCGATCCTGCGCACACTCGGCTCCACGCCGCGCAGCATCATGGCCATGTTCATGGTGCAGGGCTTGCTCGTTGGCGTCGTGGGCATCAGCGTGGGCGTCACGCTCGGCGCGCTGCTTTCGTACAACCTGCCGGCCATCGTGAAGTTCATCGAGCACGTCACCGGCCATACCTTCCTGGCACCGGATGTGTATTACATCAGCGAAGTGCCGAGCCAGCTGTTGTGGTCCGACGTGGGCTCCGTGGTCGTGGTGACCTTCCTCTTCTCGCTGCTGGCTACCTTGTACCCGGCGTGGCGCGCCTCGCGCGTGCAGCCCGCCCAGGCGCTCCGTTATGAATAATCCGTCCGATATCGTCCTGCGCGCCACCGGCGTCGCCAAGGTCTACGAAGAGGGCGACCTGCGTACCGGCGTGCTCTCGAATGTGAACTTCGAACTGCGCCGCGCGCAGACGCTGTCGATCGTGGGCGCTTCCGGCTCCGGCAAGTCCACCTTGCTGCACATTATCGGCGGCCTGGATACGCTTTCGGCCGGCAAGGTCGAGGTCAACGGCCGCGTGCTGTCCGAACTCTCGGATGCCGAGCGCGGCCGCGAGCGCAACCGCTCGCTGGGCTTCATCTACCAGTTCCATCACCTGCTGCCGGAATTCACCGCGCTCGAGAACGTGGCGATGCCGCTGCTGATCCGCGGCGTGGCGATTGCGCAGGCGCAGAAGGAAGCCACGGCGCTGCTCGAGCGCGTCGGTCTGGGTGCCCGTTTGCGCCACCGCCCGGCCGAGATGTCGGGTGGTGAACGCCAGCGTTGCGCCGTCGCGCGTGCTCTCGTGACGCGCCCGGCCTGCGTGCTGGGCGATGAGCCCACGGGCAACCTCGACGAAACCAACGCCGCGGCCGTGTACGACCTGATGGTGGAGCTCAACCGCGAAATCGGCACGAGCTTCGTCCTGGTCACCCACGACCCGCGCCTGGCCAAGCGCATGGACCGCACCCTGGAACTGCACAACGGCGAACTCCACGAGCGCTAAGCCGAACGCCGTAGGAGCCCACCCTGTGGGCGACGCCTTTCGTACCGCCGCCACAGGGCTTGCGGTGCCTTCGCGAAAGATGTCGCCCACAGGGTGGGCTCCTACGAAGTTAGATGGATTTGCTGATGATTTTCTGGGCGGCGCTGCGGCCGGCGGCATCGGCTAGCGCCACCACCGCGAAGTTATGCTTGCCCTCGGACCAGTAGTTCGCCAGCAGGCCGCCATCCTCGCGCTCACCGCGTGACAGCATGTGCCGGGCCGCGCCCGGCGGGCGGACGTAGAAGCTCACTGTATGCCCGTTGCCGTCGTCGTAGAGGACCATGGCCGCCGGGCCCTGGTCGGTCGCGAACAGGCGGCCACCCATGGGGCGGAAGCCGGCGTCCGCGAGGTCGGGCAGGCGCACGTCGGCACCCACGCGCCCGCTTAGCCAGGCACGCAGGTCGTTCTCGTTCGGCGTGGTGATATCCAGGCCCAGGCCATGGTCGACGACGAGCAGGCGGTAGGCCTGCATGGCGTCGGCCATCGGTTGGACGCCACCCGTGCCCATGCCGCGCGCGGCCCAGCCGCCCAGGGCGCCCAGCCCGAGACACAGCACGAAGCCCGCCGCCATCGCCATGCGCCGCACGCGGCGTTCGTGCATGCGCGTCCGCACCAGTGCGGGATCCATCTCAGGCACCGGCGCGAGGTCGCCTGCCAGCAAGGCGCGGAGCTGCTGGGCGCTCTGGCGCCAGGCCTGCACTTCGTCCGCGTGATCGGCATCGCGGGCCAGGTAACGTTCCACGTGGCTGCGCCGCGGCTCATCGAGGTGGCCGTCCACGTAGGCATGGATATCGTGTTCGCTGGGCGGGGTGGTATTCATTTCAGCAGCCGCAGGGCAGGGGTTTCGGTGGAGCCATCGCCCAGCGCACGTAACGCGCGCCGGGCCCTTGAAAGACGGGACATCACAGTGCCGATCGGCACGCCCAGGATCCCCGCCACCTCCTGGTAACTGAGCCCCTCGACGGTGACCCAGAGCAGCAGGCTTCGCTGCTCGACGGGTAGCGAGGCGAAGGCCGCCAGAGTCGAGTGGGCTTCGGCCACTCGCTCCGCTGATGGCCAGGTGGGCTCATCGTCCCGGCCCAGTGCATTGAGCAACAGCGCGTAACGGCGGGCCCGGCGTTTCCCGTCCAGAAACAACCGGTACAAGATCGCAAACAGCCATGCCCGCAGACTCTCGTCATCACGGCGGGACGTCCACTTGGCCAGCGCCCGTTCCATCGTCGACTGGACCAGGTCATCCGCTGCATGCGCATCGCGGGCGAGCCACAGCGCAAACCGCCGCAGGCGCGGCAGCAGGGTGCGCAGGGCGTCGTCGGTGTGCGGATCGAGCATGCCGGGCCTCTTGCCGGTCGCGGGACATGGGGTAGACGACCGTCGTGACGCGATATTCCGTTCAGCGGGAATAAAAGTCGCTGACGTGCGTCCCACCTTTTGAAGCCCCGTACCTCGGGGAGAGGAGAACCACCATGCAGGACCCCAGGAACCCGCGACCCCCGTCAGGCCTGGCCTGGCGCTGGGGCGTGATCGGCCTGGCCGTTGTCGGTGCCGCGGCAGCCTTCGGGTATGCCGGCGGCTGGCTGACCCCGGACCGGCTTAGCCCGAAGAAAATCGTCAATGTGCTCCAGGCCAATTCGGGCCTTCATCCGGGCTACCGGCGCAACCATGCCAAGGGCATCTGCGTGGGCGGCCGCTTCGAGGCCAGTGGCCAACTGGCGGCGTTTTCGGAGGCGAAGCTGTTTGCCCAGGGCGTCAGCACCCCGGTGGTGGGTCGCTTCGCGATCCCTGGCGGCAACCCCCAGGCCCCGGATAGCTCGGCGCCGATCCGTAGCTTCGCCCTCCGCTTCGATATGGCCGACGGCGAGCAGTGGCGGACCGGCATGAATGCCATGCCGGTGTTCCCGGTATCCACGCCGAAGGATTTCTACGACCTCAACGTGGCCACCGCGCCCGATCCGGCGACGCACAAGCCGAACCCGGAGAAGGCCAAGGCGTTCTTCAGCACGCATCCCGAGACGGGCCCGTTCCTGGCCTGGATTTCCCAGGCCAAGCCACCGGCCAGCTACGTGGATGAGACCTATAAGAGCCTCAATGCGTTCTACCTGCGCGACAACGCCGGGCAGCGGCATGCCGTGCGCTGGCAGGTCGTGCCGGAAACGCCTTCCACGGGCGATGGTGGCCCGGCCGCGGGTGATACCGACTACCTGGCCGCCGACCTGCAGAAGCGCCTCGCCCAGGGGCCCGCACGCTGGCATCTCCAGTTCGTGTTCGCCAACGATGGCGATCCAGTCGACGAGGCCGCGAAGGCGTGGCCGGATGATCGCAAGGTGGTCGACGCCGGCACCATCGTGATCGACAGCTGGCAGCCGCAAGCTGATGGCCCGTGCCGTGACGTGAACTACGACCCCGCGATCCTGCCGCATGGCATGGAAATCTCGGGTGATCCGATCATCGTGGCACGCTCGGCTGCCTATGCCGAATCCTACCTGCGCCGTACCAGCGAGGAAGGGCACCTGCCGGGCACCGAACGGCCGAAGGAGGCGCAGTGATGAGCCGCTACGATACGTTCCACCCCTTCGCTCGAGTGCTGCACTGGCTGATGGCGATCATGATCCTCGCCATGCTGTTTATCGGCGCGGGCATGGTGAGCACGCTTGCGGAAAAGCACGCCACGCTGCTCGCGATCCACAAGCCGCTGGGCATGATCATCTTCGTGCTTGCGCTCATCCGCCTGGGCTTCCGCCTGGTGCACCGGCCGCCGCCGCTGCCGGCTGACCTGCCGTTGTGGCAGAAGCTTGCCGCGAAGGGTTCGCACTACGTGCTCTACGGCTTGATGATCGTCATGCCGTTGATCGGCTGGGGCATGCTTTCGGCGGGCAAGTATCCGGTGACGATGGGGGGTGGCTTCGTGCTCCCGCCGATCCTGCCGCAGGATCCCGCGCTGTTCGCATGGTTGCGTGAGGCCCATCGTTACCTGGCGTGGTTGTTCTTCCTCACGTTCCTCGCGCACATGGGGGCCGCGCTGATGCACGGCCTGATCCGCCGCGACGGCGTGCTGAAATCGATGACTACCGGCAACTAAGGCAGCTCGTGTAGGAGCGCGCTCGCGCGCGATGGGTGCTCGACGCAAGCCCCATCGCGCGCAAGCGCGCTCCAGGGCAGCCTTCAGGCACAATGGCCTGATGCGCCTTATCCTGATCGCCATGCTTGCCTTGCTCGCCGGCTGCCGCACCGCGGGTTACTACGCCCACGTCACGCATGGGCAGATGGCGCTGCTCGCCGCGCGCAAACCCATCGATAAAGTCATCGCAGACCCTAAAACGCCGGGCAAGGTACGCAAGCGCCTTGAAACCGCCCGCGAGGCGCGGCAGTTTGCCAGCGCGCATCTCGATCTGCCTGCCAACCGCAGCTACACCTATTACGTCGCGCTGGATCGGCCATGGGTGGCATGGAACGTGTTCGCAACGCCCGAGCTATCGGTCGATCCCATCGTGCATTGCTTTCCCTTTGCAGGCTGCGTTTCGTACCGCGGCTATTTCCGTCGTGATTTCGCCGATCGCGAAGCGGCACGGCAGCGTGAACTCGGCCGTGATGTGAGCATTGGCGATGTACCTGCGTATTCCACGCTCGGCTGGTTCGCTGATCCCTTGCTCAGCAGCATGATGGGCTGGGATGACGACGACCTGGTCGGCACCATCTTCCATGAGCTCGCGCACCAGAAGATTTACGTGAAGAATGATTCCTCGTTCAACGAGTCTTACGCGAACTTCGTTGAGCAGGAAGGAGTGCGCGAGTGGCATGCAGCGAAGGGCCTTTCCGCGCCTGATCCGAAAGGAGACGCACTCGCACGCTCATTTACCCAGCAGGTGTTGAAGCTGCGCGAAAACCTGAAGGCGATGTACGCCTTGCCAATGAGTGATGACGCGAAGCGGGTAGGGAAGGCGGAGGCCTTTGAAGTGTTTCGCGGCGACTACCTCGCGTGGCGCGAGAATGAAGCCGGCGGCGATCACCGCTACGACCGCTGGATGGCCCAGCCGATGAGTAACGCCCGCCTCGTGCCATTCGGTCTCTACGACCAGTGGACCGCCGCATTCGCAGCGGTGTTCGAGCAATCCGGCCGCGAGTGGCCGGCGTTCTTCGCTCGCGTCAAAACGCTTGCCGCGCTACCGCCGACCGAGCGCACCCAGCAGCTCCAGGCCTTGCAAGTCGCTGACAAGCCCCTGTAGGAGCGTGCTTGCGCGCGATGGCTCTTGCGACAAGCCCCCATCGTGCGCAAGCGCGTTCCTACACCCAATAGGCGGCGTTCTGCAACATCTGGCGTTCACCACGGGAAACGCTGTGTTCGCATCTGGCCGTCCAGACGGCCAATCGCAGGTGTATGGTCGGGCATTGGCTTCACTTTGGCCCCCCGTCATGTCCCTTGTTTCTTCGTGGTTCCGCATCCGATTCTGGAGGCGTGTCGCCGCCGGCTTCGTGCTCGGCGCCCTGGCTGGCTGGGCCTTCGGCCCGGATGCGGCCACCTGGTTTGGCCCGCTGGGCGAGCTCTACGTCACCCTGATCAAGATGATCGCCGTGCCGCTGGTGTTCTTCGCGGTACTGCATAGCGTCTCAAGCCTGCATGGCGTGAAGGACGTGGCCGCGCTGGGCTCCCGCACGTTCCTCTGGTTCGCCGCGACGGCCACGCTCGCGGTGGTGGTAGGTCTCGGCGTGGCGCTGGTGACGCAGCCTGGACTGGGTGTCGAGGGACTCGCGGCGCCGACGGGCTGGCACCCCAAGGTCTTGCCTGAGCCCATCAAGGGGCTGCTTGATGTGGTTCCCGCCAACCCGTTCCGGGCGCTGACCGAGGGCAAGATCCTCCAGGTCATTTTCTTTGCCGGCCTGTTGGGCCTGGCCTTCGTGAAGATCGGTGAGAAGTCGGCCCGGTTGCGTGCCCTGGCGGGTGAGGCTAACGACGCGATGATCCAGGTCACCCGATTCGTACTCGAAGTGACCCCGTTCGGTACGTTCGGCCTGATTGCTGCACTCGTTGGTGCCTACGGTTTCGAAAAGCTGCTGCCGCTGGCCACGTTCGTCGGTGCGCTCTACCTGGCTTGCGTGCTGCAGATCGTCGTCGTGTACGGCGGCTTGTTGCTTGCGCACGGACTTAGCCCGCTGAAATTCTTCCGCGCCGCCTTCCCGGCGATGCAGGTGGCCTTCACGTCGTCGTCGAGCTTCGCGGCCATGCCGATCGCGCTGCGCAGCGTCATTCGCAACATGGGTGTGAAGGAAGAGTACGCCGCGTTCGCCGTGCCGCTGGGCGCCAGTATCAAGATGGATGGCTGTGGCGCCATTTACCCGGCGATTTCAGCGGTTTTCATCGCCCAGTATTTCCACCTCGACCTGCAGCCAACGCAGTACATCATCATCCTGCTGGCCTCGGTGCTGGGCTCCTTTGGCACGGCCGGCGTTCCCGGTACGGCCACGGTCATGGTGACGCTGGTGCTGAGCTCCGCCGGCTTACCGCTGGAGGGTATCGGCTATCTCGTCGCGATCGACCGCATCCTCGACATGATGCGCACGATGACCAATGTGACGGGTCAGATGGTGGTGCCGGTGCTGGTCGCTCGCGAGCGCGGGCTGCTCGATCTCGAGGTCTACAACCGCGCATCCAGCGAGCTGACCGTCGAATCGCCCCAACCCATGTAACCGCGTGCCCCGGGGCGCGTGCCCCGGCTGTTGTAGGAGCGAGCTTGCTCGCGATGCAGGAGTACGGGGTTTGCGGTGAGCACCCCATCGCGCGTGGGTCAGTGGGCTTTGCGGGTCGCCATGTGTTTCAGGTAGGTCTCGAGGTTGTCGAGGTCCGCATCCGATAGCACCTGCGGGCTGAAGCCGGGCATCTTTGCCTGGGGCCAGTGGCGCAGGTCCTGCGGGTTGCGCACGAGCACGCGCAGCATGCCTTCGCGCAGGTATTCGGTGGGGCTGTGCGGGATGTTCAGGTCGGGCCCGAGCTTCGCATCGCCCTGGCCGTTGAGCGTGTGGCAGGTGATGCAGTTGCGCTGGAAAACCTCGAAGCCGCGCATGATCGGGCTGTCTTTCGCCAGCCCTGGTGCCGGGCGCATCAGTGGGAAGCGCGCAGCAGGGTCTGCGAGCACGCGGATCGATGCGATCTGGTACGGCCATTGCTCCGGCCCGACCTTGCCCGCCTCCGGGTGCAGCCATACGAGGTAGAACGGCCCTGCCGAGGGCTTGCCATCACCCAGCGCGGGCCAGGGCGTGTCTTCCACGGCCAGCCATGCCTCGGCGCCATGCCCGTCCAGGATCGTCGCCGCGGGGATCTCCGCCGCGAACCCATCCAGCGCCGTGAACTGCAGGTGCGCACCGGCCGGCACCCCGGCGAGCAGCGCCTTCAGCGGCACCACCTTGTAGCGCATCGTCTTGTGGTACGAGACATCGCCAGGCACGTCGATCGTGCGCGCATCGGGGCGCGCCAGCAGCTGCTGTGTGCTGAGGGCCGAGGCGCCATGGCCGGTGTCGATCGAAAGGCTGGCGGCCTGGGCCAGGCCGGCGCAGCCGGCGAGGAGGAGGGCTAGCAGGAAGCGCACGGGATATCCTTGGGCGGGGCATCTGGCCACGCTACCCTCGAATTATGGCCCCATCGCCCCCATGCGGGGAGTTCGAACCGATCACGGATCCACCATGTCCGATAGCACCGTACCCGAGTTCTTCGCGCACTTCCCCATGCCGAAGATCACCAGTGGCGAGCTGGATGCCGACCTCGCGGCCGACGACAACCGCATTGCCATCCTGTTCCTGTGGGGCCGCGACTGCCCCAACTGTGATATTGCCAAGCGCCAGATGCTGCTGACGCCCGATCGCTTCCAGCGGCCGGATGTGCGCTGGCTGCACGACAACGTCTACGACGATCCGAAGATGGCGACGCGTTTCGGTCTGCACGGCATCCCGGCCTTCTTCCTCTTCCATCGCGGCAAGAAGCTGGGGCGCATTTCGCCCTGGCCGGGTACCGATGCCTTCATGGCGGCCGTCGAAAACCAGATTGCACTGACCGGAGCGAGCGCATGATCATCCGTTCGCTGCTCGATACCGATCTCTACAAGTTCACGATGATGCAGGTGGTGCTGCACCAGTACCCGGCGGCCGAGGTCGAGTACCGGTTCCGTTGCCGGACGCCGGGCGTGGACCTCGTCCCGATCATCCCGGCCATCAAGGAAGAGCTCGCGCACCTGTGCTCACTGCGTTTCAGCGAGGACGAGCTGGCCTACCTGCGCGCCATGCGTTTCATCGATAGCGACTTTGTCGATTTCCTGGGGCTGTTCCAGCTCAATGCGAAGTATGTGCACATCGCGCCCTCGCCGAAGGGCAATGGCGAGATCGAACTGGTGATCCGCGGCCCTTGGCTGCACACCATCCTGTTCGAGGTGCCGCTGCTCGCGATCATCAACGAACTGCATTTCCGTTACGCGTACCCGAATCACGATCTGAGCGAAGGCCGCGAGCGCCTGCGTGCGAAGATCGCGCTGCTCCGCGATACGCCGGGATTCGACAAAGTGCGCCTGGCCGACTACGGCACGCGCCGCCGCTTCTCCGGTGCATGGCACGAAGAGGCGCTCGGCATCATGCGCGATGGCTGGGGCAAGCAGCTGGCCGGTACGAGCAACGTGCTGTTCGCGATGCAGCAGGGCATGACCCCCATCGGCAGCATGGCGCACGAGTACCTGCAGGCCTTCCAGTCACTCGGCCCGCGCCTGCGCGATTCGCAGGTGGCGGCGCTTGAAGCGTGGGCGCGCGAGTACCGTGGCGACCTGGGCATCGCGCTTTCGGATGTCTACGGGCTCGATGCCTTCCTGCGCGATTTCGATATGTACTTCTGCAAGCTGTTCGATGGCGCACGGCACGATTCGGGCGATCCCTTCGCGTGGGGCGATCGCATCCTCGCGCACTACGAGCAGAACCGTGTCGACCCGCGCACGAAGACCCTGGTCTTCAGTGACAGCCTGGATATCCCGAAGGTGATGGAGCTGTACCGCCACTTCGAAGGGCGTTGCATCGTCTCGTTCGGCGTGGGCACGAACCTCACCAACGACACCGGCCCCGATCCGATCAGCATCGTGATCAAGATGACCCGCTGCAACGGCCAGCCGGTCGCCAAGCTCTCCGATTCCCCCGGCAAGAGCATGTGCGATGACGTGGACTACGTGGCCTACCTGCGCAAGGTATTCGATCTGCCAGCGGCCTGACGGGAACCGTGTAGGAGCGAGCTTGCTCGCGATGGGTGCTTGCGCTGAGGCCCGATCGCGCGCAAGCGCGCTCCTGCAAGAGCGGTGTTTTAGAACGCCGGGAGGACGGCGCCGTTATAGGTCTTCTCGATGAAGGCCTTCACCTCGGGCGAGGTGAGCGCGGCGGCGAGCTTCTGCACGCGCGGGTCGTCCTTGTTATCCGGGCGCGAGACCAGGAAATTCACGTACGGCGAATCCTTGTCCTCGATCAGCAGCGCATCCTTCACCGGGTTGAGGCCGGCGGCGAGCGCGTAGTTGGTGTTGATCAGGGCCAGGTCCACCTCGTCGAGCACGCGCGGCAGCATGGCGGCTTCGAGTTCGCGGAACTTGAGGTGCTTGGGATTCTGGTCGACATCTTTCAGCGTGGCCAGCTTGTCACCCGGGTTCTTCAGGGTGATGAGGTTGTGCTTGGCCAGCAGGAGCAGGGCGCGGCTGTTGTTGCTCGGATCGTTCGGGATCACGACATCAGCGCCATCGGGCAGCTGGTCGATCGACTTGAACTTGCGCGAATACGCACCGAACGGCTCGATATGCACGCCCACGACCTTGACCAGGTTCGTGCCGCGCTCCTTGTTGAAGGCGTCGAGGTAAGGCTCGGTCTGGAAGAAGTTCACGTCCAGCTGCTTCTGGGCTACCTGCATGTTCGGCTGCACGTAGTCGGTGAACACCTTGATCTCGATGTCCACGCCCTGCTTGGCGAGCAGGGGTTTGATTTCCTTGAGGATTTCCGCGTGCGGCACCGGGGTGGCGGCGATGGTGAGCGGCTTGCTGGCATCCGCGGCGCCGCCCGATTCACCATGGGAACAGCCCGCCAGAAGCACGGCGAAGGCGGTGGCCAGGGGGAGCAGGTATTTCTTCATGGGGGCGTCCAGGCAGGATGTTGCGGTGCGACAGCATAGACGTCCATACCGCCGGATGCAAAAGCGCCCCGCCACCTCATCAACGGCTCTGCACACGTTCCCGGGAGGCTGGCGACCTCGCCGCGCGTGATGCGCGGTTCATTCGCTGTCGCGAATGCGTGTGTTTAGCGGCGGTCGCCGCCTCGTCCTTGATGTGCTGAGGAAGCCACGGGTGGGCAAGCCCTGGGGGCCGCCAGTCGCGGACCTTCGGACCGGGCCGTAGCACCTATCTCGCGACAACCGTTGCGCTTGGCGGCCCTCCGCTCATGTCGGCCCCCAGGGCTTGCCCACCCGCGCCCCCAACGACGAGGTTGGCCGCAGGAGAGTCCGCGCGATTAAGCGGCACTCCTGTAGGAGCGCGCTTGCGCGCGATTGGCCGGCGCGCGCAGTTACTGGAGCGTCGGCTTCGGCTTCGGCTTGGTGGCTTGTGCGCCACGCAACGAAACGTGTGGATTCGGGGGCGGTCAGGGCCTTGCCGCCGACATGAGCGGAGGGCCGCCTTGCACAACGCGTTTCGCGACACGGGCGCTACGGCCCGGTCCGAAGGTCCGCGACTGGCGGCGGCAAGGCCCTGACCGTCCCCGGCCCCAGACAGACATCCAGCCTAAGGCGGCGCGAGCCGCTCAACACACGCATTCGCGCCAGCGAATGAGCCGATCAAAAGGCGAGATGCAGCGGACCACTCTGGGAGTGATCGACGAGCCTTATTTACGGCTATACCGCGCCACGAGCCAGTCGCCGAGCATTTGCAGGAGCTGTACCAGCACCACGAGCAATGCGACGGTGACCAGCATGTAATCGGGCTTGTAGCCGTTATAACCGTACTGGTACGCCAGTGCGCCGAGGCCGCCGGCACCGACGATGCCGCCCATGGCCGTGTATCCGACCAGCGCCACGGCCGTGACCGTCGTGGCGGCCACGAGGCCGGGCCGTGCTTCCGGCAGGAGCACGCGCGTGACGATCTGCGGCGTGGTGGCGCCCATGGCCTGGCTCGCTTCGATCACGCCGCGGTCCACTTCGCGCAGTGCGGTTTCCACCAGGCGCGCGAAGAACGGCGCTGCGCCGATCACCAGCGGCACGATGGCGCCGCGGATGCCGATGCTCACGCCCGTGATCGCCTTGGTCACCGGGATCAGCAGGATCATGAGGATGATGAAGGGAATCGAGCGCAGCACGTTCACCACCAGCGAAAGCACGCCGTAAAGCTTCGGCTTGGCGTGCAGCTGGCCGCGCGCGCTGAGGAACAGCCATACGCCCAGCGGCAGGCCGATCACCAGGGTGAAAAGCAACGAGCCGCCGAGCATCAGCAGCGTATCGAAGCAGGCCTGGAGGATCTCGGCCCAGTCAATATTGGGAAACAGGCTATGGAGCGGGCTCACGGGGCCACCTCTTCGATATCGACGCCCGCGGAGCGGAGCTGAGCGAGTGCCTCGTCGAGGCGGTCGCCGTGCATGGCCAGGGTGAGCTGGCCGTAGGGTTCATCCTTGATGCGATCCACGCGGCCGGAGAGCAGGTTGTATTCCACGCCCGTGTCGCGCACCACGCGCGAAAGCAGCGGCGAATAAGTGGTTTCGCCCCGGAACGACAGGCGGAAGAGCTTGCCTGGCACGCCGGCATACTCGGGGCCGCGCCCTTCGCGGTGATCGGCTTCGGCGACGAAACGGCGCGTGGTCGGGTGCTGCGGGTGCAGGAACACATCGGCCACGGTGCCCAGTTCAACGACATGCCCCGCATCGAGCACGGCCACGCGGTCGCAGACGCGGCGGATCACATCCATCTCGTGGGTGATTAGCACGATGGTGAGGCCGAGCCGGCGGTTGATGTCGGCCAGCAGTTCGAGCACGGCTGCGGTGGTCTGCGGATCGAGGGCGCTGGTGGCCTCGTCGCAGAGCAGGATGGACGGCTTGCTGGCCAGGGCGCGGGCGATGCCAACGCGCTGCTTCTGGCCACCGGAGAGCTGGGCGGGGTACTTGCTGGCGTGGGCTTCGAGGCCGACCAGGGCCAGTAATTCGGCAACGCGCGCGGCGATGTCGGCCTCGCTGGCCTGGCCCTGCAGGCGCAACGGGAAGGCCACGTTTTCGGCGACCGTTCGCGAACTCAGCAGGTTGAAGTGCTGGAAGATCATGCCGATGCCCGCGCGCAGGCGGCGCAGCTCGGCGCCATCGGCGTGGGTGACGTCGCGGCCGTCGACCAGCACCTTGCCGGCGGTGGGCCGCTCCAGCAGGTTGATCATGCGCAGCAGGGTGGATTTGCCCGCGCCGGAGTGGCCGATAATGCCGAACACCTCGCCTTTTTCGATGGCAAGATCTACGGGCTGCAGGGCAGGGACAAGCGCTCCGTTGACCAGGTACGACTTGGCGGCGGCTTCGAATCGGATCACGGGCGTGGGCAGGCCTGGATGGAAAGGCATCCATGGTAGCCGAAGGGCCAAGGCGGCGTAGACTGTGGGCTTTCGACCCGACCACGAAGGAGCACCATGACCGGCATCTACGATTTCTCAGCTCGCGATATCGACGGTAACGAGCGCTCGCTCGCCGAGTGGAAGGGCAAGGTGTTGCTGGTGGTGAACGTCGCCTCGAAGTGCGGCTTCACGCCGCAGTACAAGGGCCTCGAGGAGCTGCAGAAGGAATACGGCCCGCAGGGCTTCGATGTGCTGGGTTTCCCCTGCGACCAGTTCGGCCACCAGGAGCCGGGCGACGAGGCGGAGATCCGCAATTTCTGCTCGCTCACCTACGACGTCTCGTTCCCGATGTTCGCCAAGATCGACGTGAACGGCGACAAGGCCCACCCCCTCTACAAGTGGCTGAAGGCCACGAAGAAGGGCTTCCTCGGCACCGAAGGCATCAAGTGGAACTTCACCAAGTTCCTGGTGAGCCGCGAGGGCGAGGTGGTGGAGCGCTTCGCCCCGACCGACACGCCCGAAAAGATCGGCAAAGACCTGCCCGCACTGCTGGGCTGATCGCGCCCGGCGCCACGCTACGACGCTGGGCTCCGGTACGACCACCGCTCTTGTAGGAGCCCACCCTGTGGGCGACGCCGTTCGCGAGAGGGCCACACGAGCTTTGTCGCGAAAGATGTCGCCCACAGGGTGGGCTCCTACCGCGCGTGGATGGCGTTAGGCGCTGCGGTGCGAGCGCCGCTCTTGTAGGAGCCCACCTTGTGGGCGACGCCGTTCGCGAGAGGGCTACATGAGCTTTGTCGCGAAAGATGTCGCCCACAGGGTGGGCTCCTACGGTGTGTGGTTGGTGTTCGGTGGCGCGGTGCGACACCGGGCTGACCGCGTTCGGTGCCGCGGTTCGTGGTTAGAGGTGCTCGGGGGTTTCGGCGAGCATGACCGCGATGGCGTCCACTTCCGACGAGACAGTCGCAGCGCCTTGCGTGGGTTTGTAGTTGTTGAGGATCACGGAGAACGCCAGGCGCTGGCCGCTCTTCGTCGTGACGTATCCGGCGAGCGCGTTGACGTAGCTCATGCTGCCCGTCTTCGCCTGCACATTGCCCTCGGCGGCCGTGCCCTTCATGCGGCGGGCCAGGGTGCCATCGGTACCTGCCACGGGAAGAAGCGCGCGGAATGCCGGGGAATCGACCGTGGCCAGCAGGTGGGTGAGCGAGCCCGCGGTGGTGAGGTCATGCCGGGACAAGCCGGTGCCTTCTTCCAGTGTGGTCGCCGAGGGGCCAATGCCGTGGCCGCCGAGCCATGCTTTGAGTCCGGCGGCTGCACGGTCCTCGGTGAGCGGGGCCGTCTGGTCGCTCGCTTCCGCGCCCGTCAGCAAGAACACGCTTTGCAGGTACATGTTCTGTGAGCGCTTGAGTCCAGCAGACAGGATCTCGCTTAGCGCGGGCGAGGCCAGCGTGGCGACGGGCGTGCCCGTCGGGGCGGGGATCGGCCAGTGGACGCTGCGGGCGTCTTTTTTCACCGTGACGCCCCGCTTTTCCAGCGCCGATGTAAGGCGGCGGGCGGCGATGAGGGCTGGGTCGGGCAGGGAAAGCCGGCTCTTGCGCGGCTGCGCGCCAAGGACATGCAAGGTCGAGCTGCCGGGCGGTCGATAGAACGCCGGGGTGTCCGACGGCTGTTCGGCCAGGGTGAGCGCCGCATCCGTCGGCGTGACGGTGACCGCGTTGTCGCGGACGTCAGCGACGAGGGTGTTTTCATCCACGGTGAGCCCGCTGGCGGTCGCGCCGTAATACTCCTGCAGGTCGGAGGCCTCCCAGCCGCTGCCGATAGGCGGGCCGGCGAACGCGGTGTCGTCGCCGACCACGGCGCCGTCGATCCGGGTCACCCCTGCGGCGGCTACCTGCTGGGCAAGCTGGTCGGCCCAGGCATCGCCCGTAAGGGTCGGATCGCCTCGTCCGCGAAGAACGAGATCGCCACGCAGGCGGCCGCGGCGGATCTCGCCCGCTGCCAGCACGTCGGTATGCGTGCGGTACTCGGCGCCGAGACGATCAAGCGCAAAGGCCGCGGTGTAGAGCTTGGCGGTGGACGCCGGAAGCATCAGCTTGCCGTCGTCGTGGCCGTACACCACGCGCCCGTCATCCAGCGACACCACGCTGATGCCCCAGGAAGCCGCGGCGAAGCGCGGGGCGTCGATGTGGGCGTCGATCGCCTGGCCCAACGCAGACGCATGTCCCGCGCCAGCAAACCCCAAAAGCACGAGACCGACCACCGTAGGAGCCCACCCTGTGGGCGACGCCGTTCGCGAAAGGCTGGGGGCGTGCGGCAGGCCTTTGGGAGGTTGTCGCGAAAGATGTCGCCCACAGGGTGGGCTCCTACGGAGGCCGAGGAGTCGCGTGGCGAGGGCCTCGCGAAAGGGTGTGGGGTGGCTTTGGCTTACTTCGTCCATGAAGGCTGGTCCTTGTTGAGGAATGCCGAGAGGCCGTCCTGGCCTTCGGAGGAGACGCGGAGGCGGGCGATCAGCGCGGCGTTTTGCGCATCCACCCGCTCCATGTCGGTTTCAGTCATGCCGCCCATGCCGAGGGCGAGCTGTTTGGCTTCGCGTTGCGCGACGGGGCCACCCTTGGTGAGCAGGCCGAGCACGCGCTCGACGGCCGCATCGAGTTCCTCGGCGGGCACGGTGTCGTGCACGAGGCCCATGTCGCGAGCGGCCGCAGCACCGAAGATCTCGCCGGTGACAAACAGGCGGCGCGCATGGCGCAGGCCGATGGCCGCAATGACGTACGGCGAGATCACGGCGGGGACCAGGCCCAGCTTCACCTCGGAGAGCGCGAACTTCGCCCCGTCCGATGCGATCGCGATGTCGCAACAGGCCACGAGACCGACGCCGCCGCCGAAGGCGGCGCCATTCACGCGGGCCACCGTGGGCTTGGAAAGGAACTGCAGGCGGCGCATCAGCCGGGCCAGGCGTTCCGAATCGGCCCGGTTATCGGCCTCGGAGGCCGAGGCCATGCCGCGCATCCAGTTCAGGTCGGCGCCCGCGGAAAAACTTGCGCCCGCGCCCGTGAGCACCACGGCGCGCACGGCGGGATCGGCGTCCACGGCGTCGATCGCCGCGGTGAGGTCGGCGATCAGCGCGTCGTCGAAGGCGTTATGCACCTCCGGCCGGTTCATGAGCAGGTGGGCGACGGTTCCGTGGCGGGTCAGTTCAACAGCCGGCATGAAGGATCTCCGAAAGATGTAATGCGAATCATAAACGGCCGGTCTGTAGGCGTGGGCCCCGAGCCTGATCAGTCGAAACCCTACGTGAGATGCAGGGGATCAGGTAAAAGGAATACAATGCGACGCGTTCTTATTTGAGAAATTCCCCAGTGCGCCTGTCCGACGCGCCGAAAGGTGCCCAAGCCGTGGTCCAGTCCGTCACCGATGCCCATCCCGCCGATCCCATCGCGCAACGCCTGCGCGACCTGGGCTTCGTGGCCGGCGAGCCGGTGCGCCTGATAGCCCGCGGGCCCCTCGGCGGCGACCCCTTGCTCATCCAGATCGGCTCCACGCGGTTCGCGTTGCGCAAGACGGAAGCGGCGCGCGTGGATGTCCTTGTGGATGGTGCGGCATGAGTGCAGCAACGATGCGCGTAGCCCTGGTCGGCAACCCCAACTGCGGCAAGACGGCGCTGTTCAACCAGCTGACCGGCGGCCGCCAGAAAGTGGCGAACTACGCCGGTGTCACCGTGGAGCGCAAGGAAGGCCGCTTCACCGCGCCCTCCGGTCGCACGCTGCAAATACTGGACTTGCCGGGTGCCTACAGTTTCGACGCCACCAGCCCGGACGAGGCGATTACCCGCGATGTCTGCCAGGGCCGCTATCCGGGCGAAGCAGCACCTGACCTGATCGTCTGCGTCGCCGACGCCACCAATCTGCGTCTCCACCTTCGCTTCGTGCTCGAAGTGCGCCGCCTCGGCCGCCCGGTGGTGCTCGCGTTGAACATGATGGACGCGGCGCGCAAGCGCGGCATCGTCATCGATGTGCAGAAGCTTTCCCAGCGCCTTGGCGTGCCGGTGGTGGAAACGATCGCCGTCCAGCGCGGTGGCGCGAAGGCGCTCGTGGACCGCTTGGATGCGGCGGTGCCGGAAATCGTGCCGTCGCCGATCGACGAGGCCACGGTCGATGGCCTGCATGCCGAAGTTCGCGCGATCCTGGCCGATGCCGTCACCAGTACGCGCAACACCGCGGCGATCGACGATGCGATCGACCGCTGGGCACTGCACCCGGTTTTCGGCCTCGCCATCCTGGCGGTGCTGATGTTCTTCATCTTCCAGGCGGTGTTCTCCTGGGCGCAGCCGGTGATGGACGCGATCACCGATGGCATCACCGCACTGGGTGCGTGGGCCACCAGCTTCCTGCCGGGCGATAGCGCGCTGCACAGCCTGCTCAACGATGGCGTGTTCGCTGGCCTGGGCGCGGTGCTGGTGTTCCTGCCGCAGATCCTGATCCTGTTCCTCTTCATCCTGATCCTCGAAGAATCCGGCTACCTGCCGCGCGCGGCCTTCCTGCTCGATCGCATGATGTTCAAGGTGGGCCTGACCGGCCGTGCCTTCATCCCGTTGCTGTCGAGCTTTGCCTGCGCGATTCCCGGGATCATGGCGACGCGCAGCATCAACGACCCGCGCGACCGTCTCACCACGATTCTGGTGGCGCCGCTGATGACCTGCTCGGCGCGTCTGCCGGTGTATACGCTGCTCATCGCCGCGTTTATCCCGAATCGCAGCATTGGCCTGTTCAACCTGCAGGGCATCGTGCTGTTCGTGCTGTATTTCGCAGGCATCTTCAGCGCGCTGGGCGTGGCGTTCGTGATGAAGCGCTTCCGCAAGGATCGCAGCGAGCATGCGCTGATCATGGAGCTGCCCTCGTACCGCCTGCCGAACGTGCGCGATGTAGCGCTGGGCCTGTGGGAGCGCGCGCTGATCTTCCTGAAGCGTGTGGGCGGCATCATCACCGCGCTGACCGTGCTGCTGTGGTTCCTTTCGAGTTTCCCCGGTGCACCGGAAGGCGCGACGGGTCCGGCGATCGATTACAGCCTGGCGGGCATGCTCGGCCGTGGCCTGCAGTACGTGTTCGCGCCGATCGGCTTCAACTGGCAGATCTGCATCGCGCTGGTGCCGGGCCTGGCCGCGCGTGAAGTCGCGGTGGCCGCGCTGGGCACGGTGTACGCGATGTCGGGCACTGACGATGCCGTGGCTACCCAGCTCGGGCCGGTGATCGCGCATTCGTGGTCGCTGGCCACGGCGCTGTCGCTGCTCGCGTGGTACGTGTTCGCGCCGCAGTGCATGTCGACCCTGGCGGTGATCCGCCGCGAAACCAATTCCTGGCGCAACGTGGCGATCGCCGCGGGCTATCTGTTCGGCCTGGCGTACCTCGCTTCGCTCGCTACCTACCAGATCGCGAGGGCGCTTTCGTGAGCACGTTCCAGCTGGTCCAGGGCGTCATCATCGGCGTGGTCGTGCTGGCCAGCCTGTATGTCGCGTTCCGCAAGCTGCTGCCGAAGACGTCGACGCGGGTGTTGGCCGGCGTCTCCGCCAGCCTGAACCATGAAGGCCGCTCCGGCGTGATACGTGCGATCGGCAAGAAAGTGCAGCCGGCCAGCGCCACGGGCAGCTGCGGCGATGGCTGCGGCAGCTGTGGCACCTGCGGTCCGGCGCCGGTAGCGCATAACGACGCGCAGCCGTTGACTTTCAAGACGAGGCGTTAACGTCGCCCAGTGGGCGCCACGTGGCGGGCTCGGGTCGAAAAGGCCGCGCCTGGATGCCCAGTAGTGCCTCCAGCGCGGTGTTGTCCGCGGTGAGGTCTTCGTCGAGGCGGCGCAGTGCGCCGCGCAACTGCGGGCGCAGCGCACTCGCGAGTTCAAGCACGAACCGCGGCACGGGTGCGGGGATGGTCAGGACCCCTGCGCTGCGCCGCGCGCGGCGAAACATGGCTGCCGCGGTGAGGCGCTCGCCGCCGCCCATGTCGAAGGTCTTGCCTCGTGCCTGTGGCATGGCCAGCGCTGCGACGAATGCGGCCGCGATATCGTCGGCGTGCACGGGTTGCCGCAGCCCGCGGCCGGCCGGCAACGGGAAAATATGGCGGCGGATGGCCGCATGGACGATCGGCGTGATGCTGCGGTCCATGCCCGCACCATAAACGAGCGTGGGCCGGAACAACGTCCAGGGCATGCCGCGCGATGCGCAGGTGGCGCTGAGCGCGGTTTCCGCATTCCGCAGCCGCGCCGCCAGTTCGCGTTCGTAAGGTACATCGGAATCGCGCTTGGATTCGGCGCTCATCGACGATGTTGCGATGATGTGCGGGGTGCCTTCCAGGCGGGTATGGCTGAGCCATTGCGCGAGCAGGTCCAGCGGCCCGGTGGAGAGGATCGCTTTGACGGGGGGTAACGGCGGCATCATGTCGGGGACCCGTCCGCTCAGCCATCGCGCGTCGTCCGGCGGCGGGGTGCGGCTCAGGCCTAGCCATGTATGGCCGGCGGCCTCCAGCCGAGGGAGGAGGAACCGGCCGATCTGGCTGGATGCGCCGATGACGAGGACGCTCATGGCTTGCTCCTTGCGGCCACCACCTTGCAGAGCCGCAGGCCTTCGGCGAGGTCGCGTCTGCGGGGCGTCAGTTCGAGCCCGCTACGTATCGGGGAACAGCTATCCATGCGGGCGCCGGGAAGGATATCCGTGAGTTGCCCAAGCGAACCGTCGGCAGCGGCTGTATCGCGCAGGATGGCGTAGATCGGCCCCTCGTGTCCCTCGATCGCTGCGCGTACCCGTTGATCGAACTCATGGTGCTGGCTTAAGACATTGAGCCAGGTGAGGCTCACGAAGGTCGCTTCTTCGGCGTTCGGGACGAACGGAATAACGTAAGCGTTGGGCGCGGAGAGGACCACGACCAGGCTACCCGGGGTAACCGCCGCTGCTTCGACGGCGAACGGCGTTTTGGCGAAGGGGGCATGACCCCAGTCGGTGTAGCGGGTGGTGGCGAGCGTGATGAGCAGGGTGGCTCCGATCACGGCGGCCGTAAGGCGGCTGCGTGGCCGGTCGAGCGCTTCGGCAACGAGCGATGCGGCGGCCAGGACGGTCAGGCCGGTGAGCATCTCGATGGGCACGGCGTAGCGCAGGATCGAGTAGAGCGCTAGCCACAGCACGTACGCGGCGCAGACGAAGGTAAACAGCATGCGCCGGACGGGGTTGCTGGCGGCACCTGGCCGGCGTCGCGCCAGTGCAATCGCGCCAGCGCCGAGTAGAGCCAGCATGGCGAGCGCATAACGTGCGTCGGCAAAGGTGTTGCCACCTTGGGTGTCGTTCTTCCTGAGCCACCAGAACGGATAGAACAGCGTCTGGAGGACGGACTTCGGCATGAACTGCCGGTCCGTGCCGCCCGCATCCGGCATCCACGGCGAATGGAAAACCTGGTTGAACATCGGAAAAATGGGGTTGCCCGTAAGGTGCCAAAGGCTGTAACCCCAACTGCCGTAAGCGGCAAAAAAGCCGAAGAGGGCGGCAACTCCCAGTGTGACGGCCTCGGTCAGGCCCGCCAACCTGAACCCGCGTGCCGCCCACACGGCAAACCCCAGCGCAGGCGCATAGACGATGGCGGTTGGCTTGAGGCCGGCGGCGAGGCCACAGAGCAGCCCCGCCAGGGCCGCGCGTCCGAGTAGTGTTCCCTCCCGCTGGGCCGCCAGGGGCATGGCCACCAGGTAGCCAGCCATGACGAGGACGGCCAGCGGGAGCTCGTTCGTCGACATTCCTGCCTGGGTGAGGGTCATGGTGCCCGTGGCGCCGATGAAGATCGCGGCGAGATCTGTCCATGCCGGTGCACGGCCTTCCTGCCCGGCGAAACGCCGGACGATCAGGCAAAGCAGGAACACCGCGCCTCCGTACCACAGCCCCTGAAGCGCGGCCAGCACGCGTGGCGAGGTGGAAAGGGGGCCCGTGCCCAGCCAGAAGTAAGGTAGGTCCAGGAGTGGGTTGAAGTAGCTTTGCAGGCTAGCCGGGGCCAGGTCGATGCCGAGCCGGCCGTGGAAAAAGGCCCACGCGTTGTACAGGTGGTAATTCTTGAGATCCCACGCGGCATCCTGGCCGCGCGATACGGCAATCGCCGCGCCGAGGAGCAGGAGGGCCGGAAGCAGGAGGCGGTGGCGCAGTACGCGTTCGGAGAAGGTCATCGTCACTCGCTGGCGTGCCCGGCGATGCGGCGTGGGCTATGAAGGAGGTACGCAGCATATTTCTGCTCCCGACGTCCGAGTGAAACCGTGTCGAGAACGAGGCCGCAGACGAGGAAGATGCTGCCCAGCAAGGCGAGCGAGGCACTGAGGATGGCCGTCGGGAATCGTGGCACGAGGCCCGTCGCCACGTAGGTCTGCATCAGCGGTATGGCCAGGCCGATGGCGAGTGCGACGCACATGGCGCACGCGACGGAGAAGAAGGCCAGCGGCTTGCCGTTCTTCGCCATGCGGATAATGGTCTTGAGGATTCGCCAGCCGTCCCGATACGTGCTGAGTTTGCTGTGCGATCCTTCCGGGCGCGCGAAATACGCCGTGGGCACCTCGGCGGTGCCGAGACGAAGTTCGAGGGCATGCACAGCCAGTTCGACCTCGGTATCGAAGCCCTGGGCGTGCGCCGGGAATGATTTGACGAAGGCTCGGGACATGACGCGGTAGCCCGACAGCATGTCGTTGAACGACTGCCCGAAGATCCAGCTGGTGAGGCTGGTCAGCGCCCAGTTGCCGAACTTGTGCCCGGAACGGTACGCCGCATCCTCCTCGGTTGCGCGGGAACCGACCACCAGGGCAAGGTCTTCCTCCAGCAACCGCGCGACAAGCGTGGGCGCGGCGGAAGCATCGTACGTGGCGTCGCCGTCGACCATGATGTAAACATCGGCGTCGACCTTGGCAAACATGCTACGCACCACGTTGCCCTTGCCTTGCATGCGCTCGGTACGCACCTCCGCGCCATGCTTCCGTGCGACGTCCGCGGTTCCATCCGTGGAGTTGTTGTCGAACACCACGATCCGTGCGCCGGGAAGGTGGCGGCGAAAGTCATCGATGACAGTACCGATGGCCACGGCTTCGTTGAAGCACGGGATCACCACCGCGATCGCCGGCGTCAGGTGCCCCGTACTCACGCCAGGCTACCGCTTGGCGAGCATGAGGGCTGGGCCGGCATGCGGTCTGGCGTTACATGGGTGATCGGTTCGGGCATGGAATTCTCGGATGCTGAGCACAGGCACATGGGGCGCGCGCCGGCCCCAGCTCGCCATGGTAACCGCCACGCGCCCGGATTCGCAGTCCCGGCTGCCCGGCTCAGGCAGGGGTATCGTCGTCGAGGCGCCGGCGCCGCCTGCGTAGGGCGAACCAGTTGATTGTCAGATTGGCGGCGAACCATGCGCCAATCAGTGCAAGAGGCCACGCGATGATGGCCGGCCACAGCACCGCCACCACGGTCAGTGCGATGGCCGTGAGTGCGCCGGCCAGTACGGGCCCGGACTCGGTATCGCCCAGCACCCGGTGGTGGGTTATCGCAGCGCCAACGGTGTTGGCGATGCGCAATGCGCCTGCGGCCGCGCGGCTGGAACTGCCGCCACCATGCCGTGGCCGCGGTTGGCGCGGGCCGCTACTGCGCAGGCGTTCATTGCCGCGTCCGCGGCGTCCGCTGCGCAGGCGGATTTCCGTCGCGTTTTCCAGATCCGCCTCGTACTGGGCAGCCAGCAGCCCGGCAAAGCCCGCGTCTTCAATGGCGACATCGATTTCCCGGTTGCTCAGCCAGCTTGCGATATTAAGGTTCGAGGAACCGACGCGCGCCCAGCGCCCATCGGCAACGGCGGTTTTCGCATGCAGCATGGAGCCGTTCCATTCAAACACGCGGATGCCGGCTTTCAACAAAGGCCGATAGCCTGAGCGCGACATGCTGGCGACCATGGGGATATCGCTGGTGCCCGGCACGAGCAGGCGCACGTCCACGCCATCGCGCGCGGCGGCGGATAGCGCCTGCACGTACGGCGCCACGCCGACGAAATAGGCATCGGTGAGCCATAGCGTCTTCGTCGCCATGGCGGCGACCATCTGGTCCAGGCGGTACATGCCTGCGGTGCTGGGCTGGGTGGCGATGAGGCGCAGGTTCACGTCGCCGGCCGGTGCGACCGGTTCATGCCGCGCCACGCGCGGGTCCTCCGGCAAGCCCGCCGGCCCCGCATCGCGCCAGCTATCGGCGAAGGCCTGCTCGATCTCCGCCACGGCCGGGCCACGCAGCATCACGCCGGTATCGCGCCAGGGCGGTACGTCGCGCGCCGGATCGCCCAGCCACTTCTCGCTGATGCACACCCCGGACAGGAACCCGATCTCGCCATCCACCACCAGCACCTTGCGATGATCGCGGCTGATCCAGCCGAACGAACTGCCGAAGCGGGGCGGGTTGTAGATACGCACTTCACCGCCGGCCTCGCGCAGCGGGTTCCAGAAGCTGGAGCGCGATTGGCCCAGGCAGCCGGCCCAGTCAGCGATGACCGCCACGAATACGCCCGCGCGGGCCCGTTCCACCAGGGCCTCGCGGAAGGCCTGGCCGATCCGGTCGTTGCGGATGATGTAGTTCTCGAGGAAGACATGCCGCTTCGCCCCCGCGATGGCCTTGAGCCAGGCGTCGTAGTGGGCCTGGGCGTCGATCAGCAGATCGATGGCGTTCCCGCCGATCAGGGGCGCTCCGGCGCTGCGGCTGAGGGCCTGTTCGGCGAACTGGCGGGTGCTGAAGGTGGGCGGGCGGTGGAGGTTCATGGGCGGAGTTTATCGATGTCCGGCATGGAATCCGCGTGAGACCGCCACGTGAGATCCAGTTAGGGCGGCTGTCATGGGCTTGCGCTAAAATGACCCGCTATGACCGACGACCTGACCCGCCCGCGTCCCGCGGAAGCCGAAGCCCGCCGCCCCAGCACCGGGGTCCACATCGACAAGGTGCAGGTGGGTGGGGGCGCGCCCATCGTGGTGCAGTCCATGACCAATACGGATACCGAAGACCCGGTATCCACGGCCAAGCAGATCGCCGAACTGGCCCGCGCCGGGTCGGAAATGGTCCGCATCACGGTGAACACGCCGGCCGCCGCGGCCGCCGTGCCGCGCATCCGCGAGCGCCTGGAGATGATGGGCGTCTCGGTGCCGCTCATCGGCGATTTCCACTACAACGGCCACCAGCTGCTGGAAGGCGAGCCGGCCTGCGCCGAGGCCCTGGCCAAGTACCGGATCAACCCCGGCAATGTCGGCTTCGGCAAGAAGAAGGATGCCCAGTTCGCCTCGATCATCGAGATGGCCATCCGCTACAACAAGCCCGTGCGCATCGGCGCCAACTGGGGCTCGCTCGATCAGTCCATGGTCGCCGCGCTCATGGACGAGAACGGCCGCCGCGCCGATCCGTGGGATGCCGGCCACGTGGCCCGCGAGGCCCTCATTCGCTCGGCACTCGATTCCGCCGCCCGCGCCGAGGATCTTGGCCTGGCGCGTGACCGGATCATCCTGTCCTGCAAGGTCTCCGGCGTACAGGAATTGATCGCGGTGTATCGCGATCTGGCCCGTCGTGGTGATTACGCGCTCCATCTGGGCCTCACCGAAGCCGGCATGGGGTCGAAGGGCATCACGGCTTCGGCCGCGGCGCTGTCCGTGCTGCTGCAGGAAGGCATCGGCGACACCATCCGTATTTCGCTCACCCCGGAGCCGGGGCAGTCGCGTACGGCTGAGGTCATCGTGGCGCAGGAACTGCTGCAGACGATGGGCCTGCGTGCGTTCACGCCACTGGTAACGGCATGCCCGGGTTGCGGCCGTACGACGAGCGAGTTCTTCCAGGAGCTGGCGAAGACCGTGCAGGGCCACGTTCGCGAGCGCATGCCGGAATGGCGCGTGAAATACGATGGCGTGGAGAACCTCACGCTGGCGGTCATGGGTTGCATCGTGAATGGCCCGGGTGAGTCCAAGCACGCGAATATCGGTATTTCGCTGCCGGGCAACGGCGAGGCGCCGTCGGCACCGGTGTTCATCGATGGCGAAAAGGCCACGACGCTGCGCGGCGAGAACATCGCCAACGAGTTCGTCGCCATCCTCGATAACTACGTCGAAACGCATTATTCCGCGCGCCACGATTAAGCCATCACGCCTTGCATGCGGGGCCATCCATCACCATGGTGGATGGTTTCCCTCACTCCCCAAGGAGACATGGCATGGCGAACTCCGTCCCGTTGTTAAGCCTGAACGATGGCCGCAAGGCCCCGCAGCTCGGCTTTGGCGTCTTCCAGATTCCCGACGATGAAACCTCGCGCGCCGTCCAGGAAGCGCTGAAGGCGGGTTACCGTTCCATCGACACCGCGGCGATCTACAAGAACGAAGCCGGCGTGGGCGATGCGCTTGCGAAGTCCGGCATTGCGCGTAGCGATATCTTCCTGACCACCAAGTTGTGGAACGCGGAGCAGGGCTTCGACTCCACCTTGCGTGCGTTCGATGCCAGCATGAAGAAGCTGGGCACCGATTACCTCGACATGTACCTGATCCACTGGCCCACGCCGAAGCACGACCGCTACGTGGATACGTGGAAGGCATTCATTCGCCTGCGCGAGGAAGGCCGCATCCGTTCCATCGGCGTCAGCAATTTCCAGCCGGCGCATCTGGAACGAATCATCAAGGAAACCGGCGTAGCGCCGGTGGTGAACCAGATCGAAGTGCATCCGGACTTCGCGCAGAACGACGTGGTCGCCGCGAATCGCCAGCACCAGGTGATCACGGAAGCCTGGAGCCCGTTGGGCCAGGGTGGTGACCTCCTGAAGAACGACACGCTCGTGCAGCTTGGCAAGAAGCACGGCAAATCGCCTGCGCAGGTGGTGTTGCGCTGGCATGTGCAGCTCGGCTACATGGTGATCCCGAAGTCCGCCACGCCGGAGCGTATCCGCTCGAATATCGACGTATTCGATTTCGAGTTGAGCAGCGAAGACATGGCCGCGATCGCGAACCTCGACAACGGCAACCGCATGGGCCCGGATCCCGAAAAGCTCAACTAACCCCGTCGCGCGCATCTACATGATGCCGTTAACCGCCCCGCCGAACGCCTCAACATGAGGCCGTTAATCACCCCTCCGCGCGCATCAACATGATGCCGTTAATTACCCCTCTACGCGCATCAACATGATGCCGTTGTAGGAGCCCACCTTGTGGGCGACATCTTTCGCCTTACCGCCGCAGGACTTGATGGCTTTTGGCGAAAGATGTCGCCCACAGGGTGGGCTCCTACAGCGGCGTTTTGGGTCAATCGGTCACGACGATGTCGATAGGGGGCGTTTTGGGTCAATCGGTCATGGAGATGTCGATTTCCATGGGGTAGGGGTTCGGGCTTCTTGGTGGTGCGGGCAGCGTCCAGTTCGCAAACTGGCCGGCGAAACACGTGGCCACGGGCGTCGCGGGCTGCACGGCTACGTTGCTTGATTGACCTTTCGCATCCACCCCTGCCACGAGCGTGAACGCCCGCTTATCGGCCGGCGCGTTGCTGGCGATACAGCCCTTCAGCGCATCCGTGGCCGGGTTGCCGATGCGATCCCAAAGCTGCTCCTGCCACGCCTTACCCTCGGCCTTCGCTTCCAGTGCCTTCGCGGCCTGCACACGCGCATCGAAACCGTCGGCACCGGCGAAAGCGAACATCAGGGCAAGCAGCATCGGTTGTCTCCGGAATGGGAAGGCCCGAGCCTAGCAGGGAGGCGGGCCGTTCACATGAGCGGCGTTAGCGTAAGAACCCTCGCGCCCCTGGGCGCGCTGCCTGGTGATACCGCCATGCGCTCCTTGCTTACGCTCACTTTCCTCGCCGTAACGCCCGCCGTCTTCGCCCAAACGGCCATGCCTAAGGCTGGTCCCACGCCCCCGGTGCGGCCGGTGAGCACACAGGCGTCGAATCCGGGCTCGCCGCAGCTTGCGAAGCCGTCGTCGTCCGGGATGCCGGCCAACCCGGCGATGGTGCCCCCGCAGACGAACCCCGCTTCCGCGCCGCTGCAGCCTGCTTCCAACGCGGGTGCTAGCGAGCGAGGTTTGGCCCCGGTGCAGCCGGCTACTGGCGTGACACCCCAGGTACGCCACGCGGCGAACCATGACACCGATGCCGAGGGGCATACCCTGGATCCGCATGGGAAGCCTGTGGGGCAGGCGCCAGCGGTGCCTTCGACGGTGCATTAGGGCAGGGACCGGCGAGAACCCATCGCGCGCAAGCGCGCTCCTACAAGAGCGGGGGCGTGCGGGGCCTTTGTAGGAGCGCGCTTGCGCGCGATCAGCCTTCCACGATCTCGCGATCGTCGGGGCTGGTGACCGCCAGCTCGCTCCAGTCGAGCTCGTTTTCGAGCAGGTGGAACAGGTCGTCTTCGATCTCGCCCTTGTGGCGCATCTCCAACAGGCGCATGCGTTTCGCCTGCAAACCTTTGCGCTTGAGCTCCGACATGCGCGTACCCGTGACCGGATCGCGGCCAGCTTCAGCTTCGTGGCGTGCATCGGCGTAATGCTCGCGGATACGCCGGGCTGCTTCATCCGTTTCGCCATCCAGCGTGGCTTCCGCGGCATCGAGCAACACCAGTCGCGCTTTCGAAGCATCGTTGCGCAAGGTAGCGTCGCGATCGAAGTCCAGGTAACGCACGAGCCAGGCCAGGGTCGTGCCCTGGAACACAAGGGTGCCCACGGTCACCGCAAATGCGGTGAGTACGATGAGATCGCGCTGCGGGAAACTGTCGGGCAAGCCCAGCGCAGTAGCCAATGTCACCAGCCCACGCATGCCACACCACGCGACGACGAGACCTTGTTGTGGCGTGGGATTGGGCTGGTTCTTGCGAAACCGGCGTAGCAACACGTTGTAGATCATGACCCAGGCGAAGCGCACCACGATGCACACACCGAGCACGGCACCGGCGAACCACAGCGCATGCGCCAGCTGTGGGCCCTGCAGCCGCGCGATGATGTTGCGCGATTGCAGGCCCACCAGCAGGAACGCCATCACGTTGGAAATAAAGACGACGGCGGCCCACACCGAATAGGCATGCACGCGATCGCGTGGTGGCGTCTCGCCAGGCATCACGTGGGCGATGGTCATGGCGAAGGCGACGACGCACAGGATCGCCGAGACATGCAGGTACTCGGCCACCAGCCATACGCCGAACACCGCCGCGAACTGCGAGAGCGTCGCGCTGAGGGTGCCGCGCGTCTCGCGGGCCAGGTGGATGAACAGCCGGCCGAAGATCCAGCCGAGCAGCAAGCCACCGGGCACGGCCAGGAAGAGCAGCGGGACGGTATGGCTCAGTCCATCCGCCGACATGGCCGTGCGCACCGCGACGCCAAAGATCAGCAGCGCTGAGGCATCGTTGAGCAGGCTCTCTGCGGTAAGCACCTGCACCGTGCGCCGTGGAAGGTTCAGGCGCGAAAGCATCGCGGTGGCGGCACCGGCATCCGGCGGCGCCACGATGGCACCCATGGCCACGGCTACCGCGACCGGCATGCCGGCCCACGCCACGCCCAGCCAGGCGACCGCGGCGGTGGTGAAAATCACCGCGACCACGGCCAGGGAAATGGTGGGCAGCCAGAACCGGCGCAGGGTGCGTGGCGGCATGTCGAAACCCGCGTCCATCAGGACGGGGGCGATGAACAGCACGAGGGCCAGCTTGGGATCCATCGAGATATGCGGCGCCCACGGCAGCGCCGCGACGGCCGTGCCGGCCCCGGCCAGGATCGTGGGGTAGGGCAACGCGAGGCGCCGCGACAGGCGCAGCAGCACGACCGCCAGGAGCGACAGCAGGATCATGCTTTCGAACAACGCCATGGTGCCTCCCCTTCGTACCGCCCAAACCCCATGCTACCCGGCTCGCATCGTTTTGCGAGGGTGGGTTACCATCCGGGGCATGCCTTTCGACACCGGGGTGCCGATGAAACGTCTGATCGCCGTGACCGCCATCGCCATCGGCCTTGCCGGTTGCCAGGGCATGGCCTCGAAGATCTCCCGGCTGGAGGTCGGTACGCCGCGTGAAGACGTCCTCGAGCGCCTGGGGCCGCCCGATTCCGATCGTTCGATCATCGGCTACGAGGTGATGAGCTGGCTGTCTCGCCGGCCGGGCCGGTTCTCCTTCTCCCATAAGGACTACACCGTTGTGCTACAGGACGGGAAAGTCACCCAGTTCGGGCCTGGGCTGATCCGCCGCGACAGCAAGACCACCTTGCAGATCGAGACCGGCGATCCGTAGCAACCCGCGGGAAGACGGATCAAGCCGCTACAAGCGTGGCGGCGGCGGGTGGCGCTAGGTTCTGCCTAACGCGCCTGACGGGAGCCTCCCGCGATGCCAAACGCCCAGCCCCAGCCATCCCCGACGTTTGCTGCCTTATCCAGTGAACTGACCCGCCTGCACGATGCCCGCGAAGCGGCGATCGGCCGGGCCCTCGATACCCTCGAAACCAGCCACCCGCCGCTCGCCCAGCTGATGCTGTGTTGTATCGGTGACCGCCAGCGTGCCGCGCGCTGGCTGGTGATGCCGCAACGCGCCTTCGCCGGGCGCAGCGCCTGCGACATGCTTGCCGACGGCGATGTGGATGCCGTCTGGGACCAGGTGGTCTACAAGGAGTTCGGCGCCGTCGCCGCGCTCTAGGCCGTTCAGATCCAGCCGCGCCGGCTGTAGACCCATAGCGCCACGTACTCGCGCAGGCAGCGCGCCGTCAGGGTGAGTGCCGAGCGCCGGGGTAGCCAGCCGGCCGAGGCGGCCAGCGCTGCCTGGTCGTCGTCATCGGCCGGCGTGGGTGCGACGTCGATGCCCTCGTGCCGGAAGGCGGCCGCGGCGCGTCGCATGTGGATCGGCGAGGTCACCAGCAGCACGTCGCCAAGGCCGCCGGCCCGCAGCAGGGCGGCGGTGTTGCGCGCGTTCTCGTGGGTATTCGTGCTGGTGTCATCCACCCGCAGGTCGCTGGCGGGGACGCCTAGCCGCTGGTAGCCCCTCGCGAGCTTATGCGCCTGGTCACTGCCCGAGACCAGCATCAACGGCGCATAGCCTTCCTGCCACAGGGTGAGACCGGTGCCGGCGCGTGAGCCGCTGTCCTGCCAGGGGCCTTTGGGGATGATGCCGCCGCCGAGCACGACGATGGCGTCCGCGTGGGCCACCGCCGCCGGTGTGGTCGATACCAGGCCCTCGCGAAGGCGCAGGGCAAGCGCGGGCGTGGACGCCACCCAGATCCACGCCACGGCGAGGATGCCGGCGGCGAGGCCCGCGCGCGGCTTGCGGCGCCACACGCACGCGACGGCGAACAAGCCAAGCAACAGCGCCTGCACGGCAGGGTGCAGCAGGAGCGTGACGATGAATTCCAGCAAGGCCACCCGGTCCGGATCGAACGTTGCGCGGGAAGGCCATGATCGCGCAAACCGCGCGCTCGCACCGTCGGTCAAACGGCATAGGCGGGCTGTTGGAATGGACGCGGCACGCCATTGAAATGACGATACCGGCCGAGTGAACACACAGGGGCGGGTCGTCATCATGAAGCGTTGGAATCGCGTCGCCATCATCATCGCCGCCATGCAACTGGCAGCTTGCGCCACCGGCGGCAGCACGCTCCCGCCGCCGAAAGCCGATGCCACGGCGCCTGTCGTCGAGGCCTACCTGATCGGTGTCGACGACCAGCTGCAGATCACCGTATGGCACAACCCTGATCTCAGCGTGAGCGTGCCGGTGCGCCCGGATGGAAAGATCACCGTACCGCTGGTGGGTGATATCCCCGCGGGCGGACGCACCACCGACCAGGTCGGTGCCGAGATCCAGCAAAAACTCGCGCAGTACATCCGTGATCCGCAGGTGGCGGTGATCCTTACCGCGCTACGCAGCCATGAGTACCTGTCACGCGTACGCGTCACCGGTGCGGTGCGAAGCCCGATCTCGATCCCGTACCGCCAGGGCATGACCGTGCTCGACGCGGTGCTGGCCGCGGGTGGCACCACGGAATTCGCGGCACCCGATCGCACGGAGCTCTATCGCCATACAGGCGAAGGCACGTCGCAGGCGTATTCGGTGCGGCTCGAAAAGATCCTGCAGCAGGGCGATATCGCGAACAACTACCCGGTGCAGCCGGGCGACGTGATCACCGTTCCGCAGCGTGCATTCTGACCGACCGCCCGGCCATGCCGGGGGCAAGAGGGTAAATCGATGAGTGGGGAACTGGTTCCTTTCACGGGCATGCTGCCCGCCCTGGTGGGTGAAGCTCGCCGGCGCCGCCTGAGCATGGGCATGGTGTTCGCCGTGATCGCGCTGATCGCGCTCGTGGCCGGCATGATGTGGCCGAAAAAATACGAAGCCTCGGTGACGATCCTGGCACAGGATTCCAGCATCATCACCCCGTTGATGGAAGGCGCCGCCTCGGCGACCGGTACCAAGAACCGCGCAGGCATCGCGCGTGATGTGATCTTCAGCCAGAGCGTGCTCGACAAGGTGCTGAAGACCGGTGGCTGGGCCGCGACGAATCCCACGCCGATTGAGCGCGACAAGCTCATCGAAGGCATCAAGGCGCGGACGAAGATCGTCAACACGCGCGATAACCTGATCACGATCAGCTATTTCGACTCCGACCCGCACCGCGCCTTCGAAGTGACCCGTGCGTTCGGCCAGCTGTTCATCAGCGAGAGCCTGGCGTCGAAGCAGCAGGAAAGCCGTGACGCGTACGAGTTCATCAACAGCCAGGTGGAGGCGTACCGCACCAAGCTGACCGATGCCGAGGACAAGCTGAAGGCCTATCGCGACGCGAACGCCGATGCGCGTCCCGGTAGCGAGACCGACACCAATTCGCGGATCAGCCAGCTGCGTACGCAGATTGAAAGCAACCGCATGGACTACATGCAGAAGGTCTCGCAGGCCTCCGCGCTCAATTCGCAGATCAGCGGCGAATCCGAAGTGAATGCCGTGCAGACCGTGGGCGGGGTCTACCAGACCCAGCTTGCCGACCTGCAGGGCCAGCTCGACAAGCTGCTGCTGAACTACACCGATGACTACCCGGATGTGATCCGCCTGCGCCACCAGATCGAAGACGTGCGCCGGCAGATGGCATCGGCCGATGCCACGCGCGCCGCCGGTGGCGCCGCGCCGGTGGACCACACCGTGGCGATGAACCCGGTGTACCAGCAGATGCGCATCCAGCTGGCGCAGACCCGCGCTGACGCCGCCGCGAGCGCGGCACGCGTGGGTGCCAGCGAGTCGATGCTCCAGGCCGAGCTTGAGCGCAGCAAGCGCATCGCCAACTCCGAGAACGTGGTAGCCGAGCTCACGCGCGATTACACCGTGAACCGCGACGTGTACCAGGATCTCCTGAAGCGCCGCGAGAACGCCCGCGTGTCGATGAACCTCGACGCCGAGCAGCGCGGCCTGACCTTCCTGGTGCAGAACCCCGCCGTGCTACCGCTGGTGCCGTCGGGTCTGCGCTTCATGCACTTTGGCCTCGCCGGCCTGGCGCTCGCCTTCGCGGTGCCGCTGGGCCTGCTGTTCGCCGTCGTCCGCTTCGATCCCCGCGTGCGTTCCATCGCGCAGCTGGAGCGCGCCACGGGCTTCGCGGTGCTGGCCACCGTGCCGTTCTACCCGACACCGCGCGACCGCCGCCGCAGCCACCTGCACAACATGATGCTGGCGATGATCGTGCTGGGCGTAGGCATGGTGTACCTCCTCGTGATCTGGTTCCGCCTGAAGGGCTAAAGGACATTCGAGATGGCCGTGAACAACATCGAACTCGGCGACGTCGTCGCCACCGCCCACGACGAGAGCCACGTCCACCCCAGCCATTCGATCGCGCGGATGCGCGAGGACAGTGGATCGCTGAGTCCGGTGGATTGCGAGCGGAAACGCCTGATCCACCGCGAGGAATCGGTTCGCCAGCAATCGGATGCATTCCGCGGTATCCGTACGCGCTTGCTCGAGATGGGCGGGGATAACAACTTCATCACCCT
The DNA here is from genome assembly GCF_023078475.1 of Luteibacter aegosomaticola. Lineage (NCBI taxonomy): Bacteria > Pseudomonadati > Pseudomonadota > Gammaproteobacteria > Lysobacterales > Rhodanobacteraceae > Luteibacter > Luteibacter aegosomaticola. Next base: position 2,251,881 of record NZ_CP095741.1, read on the forward strand.
GGTCTGCTCGGTGAGCCCGCGCTCGGGCGGCAGCTTCGTCTCGCGCAACCTCGCCACGGCCTTCGCCTTCGATGAGTCGAAGACCAGCCTGCTCATCGACTGCAACCTGCGCTATCCGAACCAGCACAAGGCGCTCAGCGTCGAACCGTCGACGGGTGGCCTGGTCGATTTCCTCGAGCACCCGTCGCGCGGTATCGCTTCCATCATGTACCCGACCGGCGTGCCGCGCTTGCGCATGATTCCCGCCGGCAAAGCGCGCGAGAACAGCAGCGAATACTTCTCGTCGTTCCGCATGCGTGCGGTGCTCGATTCGTTGCGCTGCCGCTATCCGGACCGCTACCTGTTCCTCGACGGCCCGCCGGTAAAGGGCGCGCCGGACGCACGCATTCTTTCCGATCTCGCGGATTTCGTCGTGCTGGTGGCCGGTTACGGCCGCGATACGCCGGCGGCCATCAACCAGGCCGTTGCCAATTTCGATCCCGCCAAGCTCGCGGGCGTGGTGTTCAACGAGTCACCGTGAGCCTCGGCTCCAGGGGAGGGAACATGCCGGCAGTGAAGAGGCTCACCCATGCGGTGTTGTTGGGCCTGGTGTGCGCGGCGCCGGCGGTAAGCCAGGCGGGAACGCTGGACTACACGCTCTATGCCGGCCTGGAGCACAGCAACAACATCACGCTTTCATCGGATAACCCGGTGAGCGAGAACGTGCTGACGCCGGGCGCGACATTCCAGTTCACCCAGATGGGCTCCACGTTCCAGGCCAACGTGGCCGGTACGCTCGAGTACCGCAAATACCTCGAAAACCACTTCGATTCACAGACCCAGACGCAGCTGGCGGGGCAGGGTAACTGGACGATCATGCCCGACCGTCTGGATTTCGCCGTGGAAGACTACGCGGGCGTGCAGCCCGTGGACCAGCTCTCCTCGAACTCCCCGGGTAACCAGCAGCAGACCAATGTGATTGCGGCTGGCCCGACGCTGCACATGCGCTTCGGTGATTCGACGCGCGGGCAGGTGGAGCTGCGCTACATCAATAGCTACGCCTCGAAGGTCGACGACTTCAATTCGAACCGTGGCATGGCGGCGTTCCGTCTGTTCCGTGACCTGACGCCGACGGATACGCTCTCGGGCAACCTGGAATACCAGGATGTGAACTTCCAGAACCAGCCAAACAGTGCCGACTACAAGCGCGAGGAAGCGTACCTGCGCTATACGAGCCAGCTGGCGCATTTCGATGCGGACATCATGCTCGGTGGCACGCGGCTGAGCTTCAAGGAAGGCAGTGATCGCAATTCACCGCTGCTGCGCCTGCAGTTGGGCTGGCAGCCGACGCTGCGCAACTCGCTGACCGTTTCGGGTGCGTACCAGTACGCCGACGCCGCCACCGACATCCTCACCGCGCCTACGGTGTATGGCCTGGGCGCCTCCGACAATGCCAGCCGTGCGGAAGCGCTGGATCCGTTCGCGAATACCGGCGGCCTCGGCCGCGGCAGCCTCTCGGGCATTGGCGTGGGCAGCGCGGTGATCGGCTCGCAGGTCTACAAGGAAAAGCGCTTCGAGGCCACGTGGAACTGGAAGAGCGAGCGACTGACGATCACCGTCTCGCCCGCGTGGAACAAGCTGCGCTACATCGACGACGACACCTTCAACCAGACCGGCAAGGGCATCAGCGTGGGCGTGGGTTACCGCGTGACGCCCACGATGACGCTGTCGGGCTTTGCGACGGGCGACAGGCTCACCTACGACACGATCGACCGTCGCGATAACACGGTGCGCCTTGGCCTGGACCTGGGCCAGCAGTGGAACCGCCACTGGAGCTGGCACGCCGCCGTGGCGCGCGAACGTCGCACCAGCGATGCGGTGGGCCAGAGCTACCGCGAGACGGAATTTTTCATTGGCGTGGTGTACCGGAGGTAAGCATGCGCACGGACCCGGAACTGCCGTTCTTCTTCGGTGCCGATAGCGGGTTGTTCGGCATGTACCACGCGCCGGCTTCGACGCCGCGGCGCGCGGTGCTCATGTGCCCACCGCTGGGGCAGGAGCTTATCCGTACACACCGGTTGTACCGCCAGCTCGCGCAACAACTCGCCGCGCAGGGCGTGGCGGTGCTGCGCTTCGATTACCACGGGACCGGCGATTCAGCCGGCGGCAGCACCGAGGTCGATTGGCAGCGCTGCATCGGCGATGCCGTGACGGCCGCGGGCGAGCTGCGCTCGCGGGCTGGCGTGGATCGCGTCGTCGCGTTCGGCGCCCGCCTGGGTGGAAGCATCGCGCTGGGCGCCGCCGACCGGGCGCGCTTTAGCGAGGTCATCGCCTGGGATCCGGTGATCGACGGGGACGACTACGTGGCGGCACTCGACGCCATGCAGGGCGCGTTGCGCGAGGATGCCGACCGCTTCAACCAGCCGCGCAGCCATGCGGACGTGGCCGAGCAGTGGCTTGGCTTCGATATCGGCGATGGCCTGCGCAAGCAGATCCAGGGGTTGCACGTGGCGCCGGCCAACGTGCCGACCCTGGTGCTCGATTCGCTGCCGCCGGATGCCACGCCACGCTGGGAGCATCTGGTGTCACGCCGCGGCAAGGTGGCATCGATTTCGCCGCCCACACCCTGGGGTGACCTGCGCCGCCTTGAGTCGGCGATTCTCTCGCACCCGCTCATCCAGGCCGTGACCGGCCGCCTGACGGAGGATGCGTGATGCGCGAGGAAGCATTCCGTTTTGGCCGTGCGCGGCACCTGGTCGGCATCGCCGGCGTACCCGAGGGTTCGCTGGGCGAGACCGGTGTGATCGTGCTGAATGCCGGCCTCGTCCACCGCATTGGCCCGTTCCGCCTGCACGTGGACCTTACCCGCCAACTAAACGCGGCGGGCTACCCGACACTGCGTTTCGATCTGTCGACCCTAGGCGACAGCGGTGCGAGCGGGGGCGGCCTCACGCGCACCCAGCAAGTCTGCGCCGATGTGGATGATGCGATGAAGCTGCTGGCGGAGCGCGCTGGTTGCGAACGTTTCGTCCTGGTCGGCCTGTGCTCGGGCGCGCAGAACGCGCACACCGTCGCGGCGAGCGACCCGCGCGTGTCCGGTGCGGTCTTCCTCGATGGCTACGCCTACCAGACGCTGGGCTACAAGCTGCGCCACTACCTGCCACGCATGTTCGACGCGGCACGCTGGGCGCGCTTCCTGCGCCAGCGTGCCAGCGGCGGTGCCACGGAGAAGCCGGCGTCGGAACCGGTGTTCTCCGTGGCGCCGGCGCCACGCGAAGAGGTGATCGCCGACTTCACCGGCATGGTGGGGCGCGGCATGAAGCTTTACCTCGTCTATTCCGGCGGCATCAGCTACTGCTTCAACCACGCACGACAGTTCCGCGAGTGCTTTGGCAAGGTCATGGATCATCCGGCCATCACCACCAGTTACCGCGCGGAAACCGACCACACCTACATCCTTAGCGGCGACCGTGCGCGGCTCGTCGACGGCATTGGCGGCTGGCTGGCGCGGAACTTCCCGCCGGCCGCGGGGAGGCACGCATGAGTACGGTCCTGGTCACGGGCGGCGCCGGCTATATCGGCAGCCACACCGTGCAGCAACTGGTGGCCCGCGGCGAGCGGGTGGTCGTGATCGACAACCTTTCCACGGGATTCCGCGAGGCCGTCCGCGGCGCAGCGCTGGTGGAAGGCAACGTGGGTGATTGCGATCTGGTGGCGCGCACGCTCGAGACCTACCGCGTTGATGCGGTGCTGCACTTTGCCGCGCATACGGTCGTGCCCGAGTCGGTCAGCGATCCACTGAAGTACTACGGAAATAACACCTGCAATACCCGCAACCTGTTGGCCTGCTGCGCGGCGGCGGGTGTCGACAAGTTCATCTTTTCCTCGACGGCCGCCGTGTACGGCACGACGGCCGACGGCGTGGCGGACGAAAATACCGCCACCCAGCCGATCAACCCGTACGGCACCTCGAAGCTCATGTCCGAGACGATGCTGCGCGACTGGTCGGCTACCGGGGCGATGCGCCACGTGATCCTGCGCTACTTCAACGTGGCCGGGTGCGATCCGGAGGGCCGCATCGGCCATTCCACGCCGCATGCCACGCTGCTGATCAAGGTGGCGTGCGAGCACGCGGTGGGCAAGCGTGATTGCCTCTACATCTACGGCACCGACTACGACACACCGGATGGCACGGGCGTGCGTGATTACATCCATGTGGATGACCTGGCCGCCGCTCACCTGCGAGCCCTGGATCACCTGCGCGCTGAGGGTGGGTCGTTAACGCTGAATTGTGGTTACGGCCATGGCTACAGTGTCCGCGAAGTGGTGGATGCCGTGGCGCGCGCCAGTGGGCACGCACTGAATGTCGTGGAGTTGCCGCGCCGTCCCGGGGATATCCCGCACCTCATTGCCTGCAGCGACAAGCTCCGCGCCGTGCTGGGCTGGGAGCCGCGTTACGACGACCTCGATTTCATCGTGCGCACCGCGTTGAGCTGGGAGTACCAGCTTGCCGAAGCCAGCCCAATCGCGTCGGTCGCATGACCCGCTCCATGGCTCGCGTGCGTGTTTCGAGCGCTTCCGTCTGGGCGCGTTCGGGCGCGCGGGCGTCTTCTTCGCCGTCTCCTGCGGGTGCCATGACACGTCACTTCCTCTTCCTGCTAGCCTGCCTGCTAGCCCTGGCTTCGCTGTGCGGTCCTGACGTGGCGGATGCGTCTGCGTTGCCACCGGCGGCGCAGAAGATTGAGGTCAAGCGCGTCGCCGGGCAGGGCGATGCGTTGCCCGTGTCGGTCGGCATTCCCTTCGCCCCAGGCGCGCTGCGTGACGCGCACGATGTCCGCATTCTTGATGCGCATGGCGATGAAGTGGCTGCCGACATCAAGCCCATGCTCACCTGGCATTTTCGAGACGGCAGTATCCGCGCGGTACGCGCACAGTTCCGTGGTGCGCAAGGTACGTATTACTTCGCCCTGGGCGAACCCCGCCAGAAGTCGGCGCCGGGCTGGCCGTATGCCGACGGGCTGGTGAAGGGTTCGCCGGCCGCCGTGGCCACGCTCACGCCGGCATGGCTCGCCGCCTCGCTCATCGCGGGCCCGCAAAGCGTGGCCGCGAAAGGCGAGGCGTATGCGGGTTACGTGGATGCCCAGTTCGAGTGGGCGCGCACCATGCCAGTGAAGGATACGACGGCGTGGCTGTTCGATCGGCCTTCGACACTGTTCAAGGCTTATGTGCGCACCGGCCGCGCGGATTACCTGCAGGCCGCGGAAGAGAGCTACCGCTGGTACATGGCGGGCATCAAGCGCGACGGGTTCGCGGCGAGCCCCTCTTGCGGCGGCGGCTGGCTGCCGGACGGCAAGCCCTGCGATGTGAAGTACGTCTACATCGAGCCGATCCTGCTGGCGGTTGGCCTGACGGGCGATGACAGCATGCACGACGCTGCGTTGGTCACGAAGATGGCTGATCTTTGGGCCAGCGGTGGCTGGAATAATGCGCCAGGGCCTTACGACGGGCCGAAGGATTACTTCACCGAACGTCTTGCCGGGCTCGGTCTGATTGAAACGGTGGCTGCCTACGAACTGACGGGCGACAAGCGCGATCGCGCGCGCATCGACGAACGGGTGGGCTGGCTGGAAGCGCACCAGCGCCATAACCCCGATGGGCTCGGTGATGACGGATCCTGGCGCAATAGCTGGAACGTGCATGAGAACGACCCGCACGGCGCCGATGACGTGCGCGGCGCCTCGCCGTGGATGAGCGAAAACATCATCGATGGCCTGTGGCATGCGTGGCTGGTGACGAAGGATGCGCGGATCCCGCCGATGATCGTGGATTTCGGCCGGTACCTGGAACGGTATGGCTGGATCGATCCGAAGTACCTGGTGTCACCGCATAACTGGCGCAACGATTGTTCCGGCCCGGGCGGGCAGATCGCCTGGTACTGGTCGTCCTCGCAGGCGCCGGTCGCCGCGATCATGAAGATCCAGGAGAGTGAGGGTTGGTATAGCGACGGCCATACCGTGGAGTTGGGGCTGCCGGTCGCGGCCGCGTATTACTTCACGAAGGATCCGGCACAAGCCGCCGCCCTGAAGAAGCGCTTCGCCGCCATTGCCGATTCCTACGCCCCTGCGTGCGCCGCCATCGCAGACACCATCCGCCGCTTCAACTGGAACAACCGCGGCGCAGGCGTCGCCCAATGGATGATGGCCCAGCCCGCGGGCGCCGGAGCCGCGCCATGACCCGCCGCCTCGACGTCCTGCGCAGCGTCGGCATCGTGACGGTGTCGACCTACATCGAATACGCCCTCGGCCTGCTGATGAGCGTATGGATCGCCCGTTCGCTGGGCCCGGCCGATTTCGGCCGTTACGCCTTCACGGTGTGGCTCTGCGGCTGGCTGATCGTCTGCTCCAATCACGCGCTCACGACCTCGTCGACCAAATTCATCGCCGAAGCCGATGGCATGGGCGACCCGCAACTGGCCTCGAGCCTGGCGGCACGATTCTCGCGGATCCAGGGATGGAGCTCGCTCGTGGTGATCGGCCTGTTCGCGATCGTCGCGCTGGTCTTCCGCCCTGCGGAGTGGGACCAGTCGTTGTTGCCGATCATGCTGCTTGTCGTGGTGGCCGTCGTGGCCAAGGCGAATTACGCCATGCTCGTGGCGATCGGCAAGGGGCAGGAGCGGTTCGAGCCCGAAGCCGTCGCGACCGTCGTGGGCGGTGTCCTCGGCATGTTGCTCGTGCTGGGTGCCATGTTCACCCACGCTGGGCTGCTCTCGTTCGTTGCGTTGTTCACGATTGCCTGCCTGGTGCTGAACCTGATCAACCGGATCATGTACCGGCGGCTATGCCGTCCGTATGCGCCAGGTGAGGTGCCCGAGGCGATGACGGTGCGGGTCAATCGCCACCTCAAGCTCACCGCCATGCTGGTGCTCATGGGTTCGTTCCGCACCGGTACCATCGAAGTGTTCCTGCTCAACACGTTCACCGGTTCCGTCGCGGTGGGGTACTTCGCCATCGCAGGCACGCTCACGCGTGGTGCCGTGCAGCTGTTCTCCGTCGGGCTTACCTCAACGCTGCTGCCCTACATGGCCAAGACCTTCGGCGAAAGCGGTACGGCGAAAGCGGCGCGCTTCCTGTCGGAGGCCACGCGCTTCTACTGGGCGGTGGGCATCTGCATCGCCGGACTCGGCGTGGTCACGACCCCGGAGATCGTGCGCCTCATGTATGGCACGCGGTACCTGGATGCCATCCCGGCGATCGAGGCGACCCTCGTGCTGGGTGGTTTGTTGCTCATCGGTAACGGTATTGCTGCCTTCCAGACCGTCGTGGATCGGCAGGACGACCGTGTGCGGATCGCCGTCGTGGCGCTTGCTGCCAATGCCATCGTGGGTGGGGTGCTCATCCCGCCCTTTGGGCTCGTAGGCGCCGTGGGTACGTACGCCACTACCCGTGTCGTGGAGATGATTCTGGCGGTGCATTACCTCCGCAAGGCCACGCACGGCGGCCTGCCACTGGCGGCGATGGTGCGCTTGTTCGTCGTGGGCCTGGTGGCCACGGGTGCAGCCTGGGTGGCTACGGAAGCGACGCCGTCCCGGCTCGGCTTCCTCGTGGGCGCCGCGGCCTTCATGGCGATCTATGTCCCCGGCAGCGCCTGGGTGCGCTACTGGTCCAGCGATGACCTCCAGCTGATGGCAGGTATAAGCCGCCGGCTCGGGCCACCAGGACGCGTCTTCTCCCGTGTACTCGCCATGGTGCCGCCCGCGGCGGCGAAGGCCACCCCATGAACTACCTCTGCTCGATCCTGCATACTCTGGACGCGCTGCGTGCAGCGCGCGATGAAATGGCCGCCCTTGCCGAGCAGCCGGGTGGCTGTGACGGCATCGTGCAGCACCCGGACTGGATCGCCTACGAAGTGGAAAGCCGCACGGACGGGACGGCACCGCACGTCGTCGTCGTTCGGGACGGCGCGGGTCGCATGGTCGGCTACGCACCGCTGCTCGCCATCCGGCATATCGCGCGGCTCGACCTGGCCGGCCGACGGGTCAGTCTGTATCGCGGCGAAGCGCTGCGGATGCTGGGTGCGGGCGTCGTCTGTGCGGCCGAGGATCAGGCTACGGTGAGCATTGCAATCGTTCGTCAGTTGCACGGCGACGCGAATATTCGCGTATTGCGCATCCAGGAGAGCGTGCTACCGAATCCGTTCGCCGTATCGCTGGGGCACGGTGGCGATATGCGTGTCATCCCCGCCAATCTGCTCGAGCAAGTGCAATGGACCATCCGCGACCAGCCGTCGTCCGACGCCTGGCTCGCGCAGATGGACAAGAAGCGCCGCACCGATCTCACCCAGCGGGTGGGCCGCGCCTATCGCAAGCTGGGTGGCGACGCGGCGCTCCATACCTTCGATACGCCCGAGGCCATGCCCGAGTATTGCCGGCTGATGCATGAGGTCTACGCGCGCACCTGGCATCACGACGACTTGCCGACGCAATGGGACGACCCGCTGCGCGTGGCCCTGTTCCAGCGGCTCGCTGCGTCGGGTCTCATCATTGGGCATGTCGTGGTGCGTGACGGCAAGCCGCTGGCGTACGTCCATGGTTACCGGGTGGCAGGTACCTACCTCGTTGACGACCTCGGCTACGACGAGGAAGTTTCGAAGGTGGGCATCGGCTCCGTCGCCGTGTTCCAGGCGATCAAGGCGTTGCTCGATCGCTTCCCGGGTGAGCAGGTGAGTTTCGGTTACGGCGATAACCAGTACAAACGGCTGCTCGCGACGCATTGCGAGCCCTGCGGTTCGCTCTACATCGTGCGTGCCACGCGCGCCACCGCGGGGTTCCGGATGTATGCGCCCGTACGCTGGATCTACCGTGGCCTGCACCGCGTTCGCGAGGATATGCGCGCGCGGAAACGCGGTTGAGCCACGGCATCACCAGCCCAGGGTGAAGTTATCGATCTGCGCGGTGACCTTGCGGAACATGCCTTCCGTATCCTTGCGTACCACGATCGAGCCGATCCGTTCGCCGTAGTCCTTCGCATGCAGCTGGATCCAAAGGCCCGGGAGGCCGGTCACCGGCACGGTGTAAACCGCTTCGCCGATCATGTCACCGTGCCGGCCGTAGATATCGACGCAGACGATCGAGCCATTGCCGCCGGGACCGTTGGCGCCGTAGCCGAACCGCACCGACGTGCAGGATTGGGAGAAGACGATGCGCAAGGCCGCCTTCTCATCGGCGCAGCTGAGGAAGGTGCCATCGTGGAACGGCGGGATGCCGTCCCGCCCGCCGCGGATGGCCCACTGGCCCAGCGTCGGTGTAAACGTCAGGTACGCGCGGCGCAGCGTATCGATGCGGCGGTAGGTCAGGCCGTTCAGGTCATCGGTAACGACCATGGACGGGGATTTGGTGGTTTGTACGCGTAGCGAAAGCCACTCCGATTCGAGCGTGTGCAGCACCTCTCGCTGGACGTTCTTTTCGTTTTCGACATCCGCACGGACGGTCACGCGGTACGCCACGCGTAGCGAGCCGCCGTCGAGCCGCCGGACCTCGTCGGCGGGCACGGGGAACGTCAGGCACTCGCGCTCGATGGCCTCGCGACCAGTCGCCGTTTCCGTGTAGGTCGCCACGGTGCCGTCGGGGCCGGTGCCTTCCCAGATCAGTACGCACTCATCATCCGCGGCGGCACCCGGCCACAGCGGTACGTCGACCGACGCGCCACCCGCCGCATGCTGGGGGTCGAGGACCGCACCGTCCAGCTGCTGGATGACCGGGGCGATGAAGCGCACCGGTGCGCCCGTGACATCGACGCGCCGCCGCACGGAATCGCGCGGTGCGATACGCGGCGCACTGATGGTGTAGTGAAGCACGCAGCAACCGCCGATGGCGCGGCGGAAGAGATCGTAGGGGAGGTGAAAGTCCAGCGTCTGGCCGTCACGACCCACGCGTACCTGGTTCGACTCCCAGCTTTCCGTCCGCCCCGTCGCCATGATGGTGTCGCAGCGAAGGATGACGCGGTCGCCCATCGACGCGACATGGCCCTCTACACGAACGATGGGATCGTTGCGGGAAAGGCGCGACACCTCGAAGACGCGCCCGAGGTCACCGTCCGTGCATTCGAGCCAGGGTGTCGGAGCGTAGGAGCCGGAGCAGCGCAAGGGCGCATAACTGGCCGGCGCCCAGCGAGACCAGGAGCCGTCCGGGTGAAGTACCTGCCAGGTGATGCGCACATCGCGGGTGGCCGAGAGGTCGCGCATGGCCTGCTTGATCGTCACGCCCAGCGGCATGCCAAGTTGTTCCTCGGTCACCGGCGGCAGGGCGATGAGCCGTTTCTCCCAGGCAACCGTCACGCGATCGCCGACCATCATGGGTTCGTACGGTGGAATGAGAATTTCTGCCCTTGCCCGGCCGCCGCCAACGAATGACCGCAGCACGGCGGTTTCCAGGTTGGCGGACGCAAAGGGGTCGTCGTCATCGATGCGGTGGCTGCAGAGCACCTGCAGCTCGGCGATCGTCCGTCGACGGTGCGGGCGGCGCTTGCGATGTTTGGTAAAGCCGTTCATGGCATGAATCTCCCAAGTCATGGGTCCAGGTAAAGCGCGTGCCGCCGGGGCGGCGGCACGCGCCATTCGAAGGGTCAGACGGTCGGTGCGGTGACGCACCACACCCACGCCACGCCCAGCGGATTGCCGAGGCCAAAGGCCTTACGGGCCTCGCGGGCGCCGGTGTTCGGGTAGACAACGTAGTTGTCGAACTTGTCGATCTGGTGGCTGCTCCAGGCAGCATCGGCTCGCACGTCCGGTGCGCCGCCATACGCTGCGCGCATGGCGTCCCACTCGGCCAGCGACGGTTGGCGGCCGCCGCGTTTCCTTGCTTGCCCATTGCCCAAGGCGTAAGTCGTCTGAACCACCAGGTCGGTGAGATGCAGGACGTTACTAACCTTCACCGGATAAGACACGGTGGCCCCCTTGGCATCGGTCGCCGTCACGATGGCATTGCCATTGCGTAGTGAGACAACCCGTCCAGTGGCCGCGTCAACCTCGACGGCGCCGCTGGAAGCGCTGTAACGATACGGAGGAACGCCACCGGATGCCACGCGCGCCACAAAAGCGCCCGCCGGCGGGACAGTTACGCGCTTCTCGAGACGCACGATGAGGCTGGCGAGTGCGGCGGGGCTTGAGTCGATACTCAAAGGTGCGACCTGGGCTTCGACGGCCAACTCAAGCCATGGCGAGGAGATATGCACCAGCGGCTCGCTACGCAGCCCATGTTCAGAGCGCACCTGGGTGTGCACTGCCACGCTGTAACGGACGCGGAGCTTGCCGCCGGCAAGGCGGACGACTTCCTCGGCGGGCACCTCGAATACCAGCCGGTTGTCCGGGCCGACATTCGCTCCTGTCAGAGCCGCGTTGAAGAAGGTCGGCTGACCGTCTTTGCGTTGGCCTACCCATTCGAGGTAGCAGCGGTCGTCATCACGGAGGCCTGGCCAGCCTGCGACTTCCACGTGCACGACGGTGCTGAGGTCGCTCGGGGCAATAATCAGGCCTTTCGCCTCGCGGACGGTCGGCGCTTGCAGCTCCTGAGGTTTTCCAAGAACAGCCAGGCGTCGACGGCGGGAGTGAGTTGCCACCCCGTTCGACGTGAATACGTAGCTCGCAGCGCCTTCGCCTCCGGCAAGCTCAGTGACTTGTCGATTGGGAATGCTGAAGTCCAGAACCTGACCCGGACGATGTACTTTCTGGTCGGGAGAGCGGTAGGTGAGGGCTTTCCCCGTTGCGGTTACGCCATCCCACACGGCGGCGACCATCGAACCTACCGGTGCCGGATTGTTCTCGACACGAACGACGAGGTCGTTGCTGCCGATCGCCGACGCATCGATCGTGGCCCCGAGATCGTTCACCGTGCCGACGACCCAAGGGGCAGTCGGGGCGGAGCTATCATCTGAGGGCACCTCGACCTCAACGTGGACGGACCAGCGAGACCAGTTGCCCACCACGTCATACACCTGATATCGCACGATTGCCGCTTGGCCCGAAGCGCTCAGAACCGTATCGCGATCGATAGCGATACGCACTGGGTGACCGACTTCGCTCTCGGCTAGCGAGGGGCGCGAAACCGCCAAGCCATGCCAGCTAACGGTCAGCGAGTCGCCAGCGGCCATATTCAGGTACGGAGGGACGACAACGACAACGCCGTTGAAATCGTCGGGCATGGGTAGCGGTTCGATGGCGGGCTTGTCGAGAAGTTCGTTCAGATACGGCGTATTGGGGTCAGGATCCAATCCACCGGGAATTGCGTACTTGACGCGTACGGTGGTGGGTTCCGATTGCTTGATGTTGCCAGTGTCCACGTCCGTCAGCCGGGCGGCGCATTGCATGGACCCTTCGCCGAACTGCCGGATCATGGTCACATCGATCTTGATGATCGGTGCTTGATCGTCTTCGTTTCGATAGACGTGGCGTGCAATGGGGTGCAAATTTGGCCCCCAGAGGACATCGATCACATCACCGCTAACCAATCGCCCCCAATCGACGATCTGTGCATTTAAGTGACCCCACGGATTTTCAATGATGTCCGAGTAGCCAAGGCCCCCGTCGTCGGCCTCTCGAATCATTGGGGGCGTTAATACAAAGTCGCGCGTGTTATTCGTAATGTTCATTTACTTCTTCCTTGTAAATTAGATGTTTTTAGTCAAGAACCGGACGCGGATGCCCACCCCGGTGCGCGGAGACGCGCCAGTCCCGGTTTCGTTAGTCGCTTTGTGCGTGTACTCAATTCGACCATGCGCTACCGCCTTTGCCGGTTCGATAGGAAAGTCAACGTCGAAGTAGACGACCTGACCAGTTTCGGGATCTGGGGTTGTCTTGGGGACGACGTCTCGGTCAGTCACAACGTGAGAGAGCTCTCCGTCAGCACCAGGGACCCGTTCGCCATCATCAAATCGATCGAAACCCTCGTACATGACACTGACCCGATCGCCCGGCTTCATGTTTGTGTAGCCAAAGACTCGGAGCTGGGTGATCCCGTCGGTAAAGTCCTGGGCATAGAGACCGTAGGTTCCGTTAGTGCTTTCTCGGATGCGTGCCTTTAGGAAGACGGCCGCTTGGAGTGGCTTACCCGATCCGGGGAGATTCTCAGCGGAGTCAATGCGTACGGTTTGAGTTACGGAGCGGGCAACGGCAACGTGTGGCTTCGTCTGCAGTTCGCGCTCCACATCGTAGCTAAGCTGCTTCACGCCAGCGTTGGCATTTAGGTCAGCCGCCGAGATGGCGACGGCGATCGGGTATGAACCATCGTGTACTACGTGCGTCGGTCCGACAGCGTTGTCGTCGAGCTTCACCGTGATTTTGTCGCCCGCGATGATAGTGTGACTGGCTCGGGAGTCTGAGCTCGGCTCGCCGATGTACACAGTCGCCGGAAGCGTGGAGTCATCGAAACCGATGACGTTGTCAAGAAGACCCGTGGCGCCTCGCAACACGGGCTTGGCTAGTGCCTCGTTGGCGTCCGTTTCGGGAAGCGGGTCCCAGCCACCGGGCAAGGTCAGATCGAACGCATAAGTCCCCGAGTCAGATTTACTCGGGACGTTCTCGCGTCGATGGACGTAGCGGATCTCCTCTTGAAAAGTCACGGATGCCGCAGCTTCGGCCAGACCTCTCGTCGTTGTGTAATCCACGGAAACGGTCTTTAGCGGACCGTCGCCTATATCCGAGGCGTAGATGTTGATAGGCGCGAAGACCTTCTGGCCGATGAAGAGCTGAATCGTGTCTCCCTCACGAGCCGAAGGTTCGAGTTGGGGGATCCGCACAACGAGTTCGGGTCTGGCGTAGGCGTCTGTAATGAGCCCGTCCTCTGCGGCTACCACTTCAGGAGCCGGGAGGATTTCAGGGCTGCTAAGGATGGAGATGTTGAGGGCGGTTGCCGTTGAGAAATCGCTCGTTGATCCAAGGGCGTCGACGACGCGATAGAAAAAGTCGACGCGCCCCGGCGAATCGATCTTTTCCAGGATGGCTCGACTCAAGCCTACGGTCATCGGTCGGCCATCGGTTGCGGCAGCCACGGTACCTGCGGGGATTGCGAGGTCGGTGCCGCGGCGTTGAATGAATACATGGATCGTATCGAGGGGGTCCACGTCCGCATAGTCAGGAATGATGCCGACGAGCGTCGCGTCAGGAAGGGACAGCAAGGTCGTCAGTGCAAGACCATCGATTTCCAGCGACTCGTGAAACACGATGCGCGGAAGATAACGTCCGCCAGGCGGAACGCGGTCAAGGACGAGTCTTGTCCTGCCTGAGAGAACGACATCGCCGAACGGTCGCGGGACCGTGCGGAAGGCAAGCGCATGGATTCCATCTTCGATGGAATCGAGCGTCGCCTTCGGGATCTTCAGTTCGACGAACGCCTCTTCTTCGTTCTTGTACGTAACGGTCGTTTCGTCGAGGCGGACATCGTTCAAGACAGCCTGGAACAGGTCGCCGACTTCGGTAATGTATCCGGGAGTGTCGACGATAGGAGCTCGTACGATGAGGTGTGGATCAAGGGAGCTTAGTGGAACGCGTCCATCCGGAAGGGCGGCAGGGATCGTGGGCCTGAGGTAGTCAATGATCGTGTCTTCAACACGGATTTCGCGGAGCATGACGCTCGCGTTGCTATCCGCATCGGCCATGTTCGTCGCTGAGCGTTCGCGCTGGTTTGTCGGGTTGGGCATGTGTGTTACCTCTCTCGTGTGGAGATGCAACTTTATGAGCCCGCCTTCCTCGCGTATGTCAGGGCTTTCGGCCGCGCTTGGTCCACGTGGTACGACTTGAAATGTAGGCGAAGCCTCATTTGTTGTGAGGTCATTCTTACAGCCGAGGTGGACTACATTGTCGTCGTCCCACGCCTACACGCGACGTTGGTCATCGCCTACGCAGGTGGCTCACTCTTGGGCGTCTAATGGCTTGGTGCGTGGCACTTGTGCGTGGCGCACGGACGATAGTGCGAATCTCTTGGAGAACTGATGGATATGAGTCGTTTGGGGCATCGCCTTGCTGGCGTTGTCGCGATAGCGGGCGGATTCGGAGCGGTGGATGTAAGCGTTGCGCGTAGCCTTGCAGAAGACGAGGTGGCGGTCGTAGAGGGGGGTGCCGGCCCGCCGGAGCCGTGGGTCGTAAATGATCGAGCGAGGTTGTTCCTTACGAACGGAGCGCGTAGCGACTATGTATCGGTCGATGGCGGCTCGCTCACGGCTCGCTCTGCATTCGTTAAGTCAGAGGTCTGGGGAATCTCTTCACGTCAAGGTGTTATCGACATCGAAGACTCGCGGATCGAATCGCCAGGTAGTGTTGGGATTCGTCTCGAAGGCCGACGTACGGATCTGTCATCGGATCTGTCGTCGTTGGCGCGAATCAGTGGGAGTGTCGTGCGAGGCGGCGTCGCGGGCCTTTCTATCGATGCGAATAGCTCGGTTCTGGCATCGTCGTCGTTGATTGAATCGAGCGAGCGCGGCGGGATGGGCATTGTCCTGGCTTCTGGCTCGGCAACGGTGACCGACCGAAGTGAAGTTCGCGGGGATGCGTCTGGCGTATATATCGGCTCGCAGCCGAGAGTTCCGGATGGTGGCGCTACTAAGTTGATCGTAGATGGTTCCTCGGTGGTTGGCGTTAATGGCCCGGGAATCCAGATGGGAAAGACCAAGGGCACAGATTCAAGTTCCTTTGTATGGCTGCACTCTGGATCCACCTTGACGTCTGGTATAGGCGTCGCCGCTGCAGTGGCTTCCGGAGCGAGTCTGAGCCTTCAGGTCGACTCATCGCGGGTGATGGGTGATGTGATCATTGACGACGGGGCTACCGCTGAAATAGGGCTCAGTCAACGCGCGTCGCTCACTGGTAACGTCAATGGGGACGCAGCGGTGACCGTCGGGGATGCTGCTAAGTGGAGCCTCACTGGCGACAGTTCTATTCGAGCCCTTGGCGTGTCAGGCGGTTATGTAGGATTCGACCCCGGAGCCACCGCTGGTAGACGCCTGATGATCTCGCACGATGTAGTAGGTGAAGGTGGCCGGTTCGATCTTCGTGTCGAAACTGCTGCTCTTGGCGGTGCACGGGATCGAGGCGACCAGATCCTTGTTCGCGGCGACGTCAATACGTCCAATCCCGTCCTGATCGAAGTGGCGCTGTCGGGTAACCCGATCCCAACCGATTCGAACGGCAATCATGTGGCCGATAGCAATGAGGGCGCGTCACTCGTCCAAGTCGGCGGTTCTTCTGCCCACGGTGCATTCCAGTTGACCGGGAAGTACCTGACGCTTGGTGCATACCAATATGAGCTCAAATCATTCGGACCCGATGAGGTTGACCAGACGCAAAACTCGCTAGAGGACAGTGCCATCAAGTGGGACTACCGCCTGGTGTCCCGAGAAGTGGGGTCGGGCGGTGGCAGTGCCGAGCGCCCGGCAGTGGCCCCTCAGATTGCGTCATACATCTCAGCGCCCGCGGCGGTATTCGCCTATGCGGACGGCATCACCACCAGTTTGCATGAACGACTTGGTGAGCTGCGTGATCACGCATTCGAAGGGTCGGTTGGTGCCGAAATGTTCGCCAGGTACTCGTCGAAAAATCAGCGCTATAGCAGTGGCGTGGCATTCAAGAACTATGGATACGACTTCGATGAGAGCATGGAGGCGTGGCAGTTGGGTGGCTCGCTCGTCGGCCTTGATGGTGACAACGGATCGCTTCGAGCTGGCTGGGCAGTGGATCGGGGGCGTTCCTCGATCGTGCCGCGTGCCGTCGATGGTGAGAGTGTGACGAGACTCAAGGCCAATGGCTCGTCGGCGTGGGTCACATGGCGTAGCGGCGACGGCTTCTGGGCGGACTGGGTCGTGAGCCGCCAGCGGATGAGCGGCTGGACGGACACCACGCTTTCGGGCCCTGGCGTCGGCAGGATTCGCGCTACCTCGACTGGCGTTTCAATGGGTAGCGGGTTGCCATTCCAGGTGGGAGGGCTGTGGACAGTCGAACCGCACGCTCTGCTGTCGACCCAATCTGTTGCGATCAAGTCTCTTCGCGAAGAGGGTGGTTTGCGTGTGCGTTTCGGAAACAGACGTTTTGTGACGACGGCCGCGGGTGTCTCTGTATTTCATCACGGGCGCGTCTACATTCCTTTCGTACGGCTGGATGTGCGTAGGACCTCTGGGGGCGGTGCCCTCCGGGCGGGTGTAGACGGAGGGCAGGTTGCCGCGCGCTTCGAGATGGGCCGCGGCGGTTCGGAGTACTCTCTGGCGAGTGGTTTGACCGCTCAGATTACGCCGCGTGTCCAAGCATTTGGCGAAGGGGCCTATCGGCATTTCGTCGGATCGGGCGGATTTCAGGGATGGTCGGGCAACGTCGGCATGCGTGTGACGTTCTGAGGTAGACCCGGCGGCGGGAACCTTCCCGCCGCCGGGTCCGATGGACTGCGCGTGCCTTCGGGGTCGACCTTGCTCATCGCTAGGTCCGTCACGCGCTCTTGTGGAGCGATATGTGGATTGGCGTGGGATATGACGCCTGGCTCGTGAGGCCGGCGGCATCGATCACTCTATAGTAAAAGTCTACTTGACCATCCATCGTCCGAAGCTTGGCAATATCAAACGACGCCATCATTGGTTCCCCATCTGTATACGCACTAACGTAGCCCGAGGGAATCTCGATGTAGGTCTCGCGTGGCCTCATGAATAGGTGGAGGGTGTCACGTGGATCGATGTCGGCATAGTCAGGAATGATGCCGGCCAGCGTCTCGTCTTGAAGATCTTTTAGTGCGTTGGCGGACAGCCCGGAACGCTCGATATTCTCCGCAAAGATGATTCGGGGGAGACAGCGGCCCCCGGCGGGCTTGCGGTCGAGGCGTATGACTGTCGTCCCGCAGTTTATGGATCGTACAAACCCGATAGGGTGCACGCGATAAGAGAGAGCGTGCTTTCCGTCTTGGAGAGCTTCTACTTCCGATGCAGCTATCTCGAGCTTCATATACGGACCATCGCCGTCCGCGTATTCACGTCGAGAGTGGAGTACCGGCTGGTCATCGATATATGCCTCGAACACATCGCCAGCGATAGTCAAGAACCCCTGGACATCCACAACCGGCGCGTGAATGAGAAGGGCTGGGGACAGTGCTGCGATGGGAAGAAGTCCATCGGAGTAGGCGGCGGGCACAACTGGCAGCAAGTGGTCGAACGTCGGTTCGTTGCGGACTGAGCGGGCTCGCTGAGATGGCTGGCCGTGCCCGGGCGTGCCGCGGTGGTGACGTGGCTTGTTGCGCATGCGATCTCCTTGGTGCGTTGAGGAGCCGATAGTTTGAGTGTCACATCGGCCAGTCAGAAGCGGCGCTGGCTTCAATCGCTGTGGTGTCTTGGGCGATCGCTCGCGTAGGCAATGCCTTACAAATCCATGTGGATCTGACGTGTGGTGTGGCTGGCAGCGGCTTTGATATGGACCAGCTCAGCCCTCGCGGGCACCACCCACACAGCCCCAGCCAACGCCTACAAAAGTGACCCGAAAAACGCCCCCAAACGCGAGGGCGATACCGATACCTCGCCTCGAGCTCGACGACTAACGTAGCGACCTCCATCAACGCGACAGCAACGTAAGGAGAGTCCAATGATTCGTCGACGTGTTACTCGAGAGGCCAACGATCTGATGGCCGAGCTTGACCCGGAGCTTCTGGCCGTCGGTGCGGCTCGTGGCCTGCGCGGCAAGGCGGTGCGTATGTTGGCGTTATATAGGGCAGGTGCGCGGCGCGAGCTGAACGCGATCGTGTTCCCTGCCAAGCTTCAGCGCGAGGGGTTGTCGCTCGCGGCGCTATTGTCCATGCCCCAGCAGGAGCTGGTCGGTGTGATTCCGGACTACCAGGGGCTGCGGGAGGGCGATACCGTGACGGCGATCATCCACCATCGGAGCGCTTACCGCACGGCGGTCGTGGGTACCATCTGTGTGTGCAATGCAACCGGCCCGCTGACGTTTCGCTACAGCCGCGAGGTGCTTGAGCAGTTCGGCATGAACGGGCGTCTGGAGTTCAGCTACGAGATCGTCAATGCCAAGGGCGATGTGACGGAGCGCTCTCCGACGACGACCCTGATGGTCCGATTGCACGATATGCAGGAGCGTCTCTCGGCACCGCAGATCAGCTGCAGCAGTGATGGCGTGGTGCGCGAGGTCGATATCGTCCCGGCGCTGGCGGTAGATATCCCGCTGGCTATCCCTGAGTTCCGCCCCTCGGATCGCGTTCACCTGCGCATCGGTGATGGCTGGTTCGAGCCGCTGAAGGTCGGTCGGCCTGACGGGAGCGGTGTCCGCGCAGCAACGCTCCTGGTGCCCTGCGATGACGTCTTGAGGATTCTCGAGGTGCAGGGTACGGGAACGTTCTCGCTCGAGGCCGCTTATGACATCGAGACGGGCGGCGTTCTCATCCCGTCGGAGGTCGCGGTCGTGACCTTTGATCTCAGCGGGCTGACCGCCGGCGGCTAAAGTGCCTCGGCCGCCGGAGCCACTTGCGTGACGGGTGCATGCCCCGGCGGCGCAAGTTCGAAGTCGCGGTAGATGTTAGGGTTTCCGCGCATACCGGCTTCGGCGGCCTTGGCGATGTTGTACATCTCCCGGGCCGTCACGTAGTGCAACGCGTACTTCTCGCCGTCGTTGTAGCGGTCTTCGAGGTACGTGTGCATGGCATCGATCGGGGCACCCAGCAGGGTGTCCATGTCGCGTTCCTGGGTGCCGTGGGTATGGATCTTGACGAAGATCCATTCCGGACGCCCCTCGACGTGGATGCCCGTGTCGATCCACTGGTCCACGCGGTCGCGCGTCGGTGGGCAGGCTTTACGGATATCGGAGTTCTCGATCCGCGGGATGATGCCGAAGCGCCGGTTCTTCCAGTTGAGGCCGAGGACGCCCTGGATGATGAGGAGATCGCCGCTCGGCTTGCCGCCCACGCGCATCGGCACGCCGGTGTCGTGGCCCTTCGGCTTGCCGTGGCTGTCCTCGGCGTAATAGATCGCATTGGACAGGCGCGTCTGGGTGTCGCTGGGGGCGGAGGGTAGGGTGAAGTCCGCATAGCAGCCTAGCTTGCGTAATAGGCCTAGCTCTTCGTTGATGCCGCACCAACGGCCATCGGGCCGGCTGTTGGCGAGGCACCAGTTCCCATGGATGAACGCGAACTTCAACTGCCCTGTGACGGGGTCGCGCGGGAGCGCGCCATGACGCTCGTGAAGCAAGCGGTTAAACCGATCGATAGTGGTAACGAAGTTCTCAGGCGTATCGTCGTCGTGGTGCAGGTGGATTTCGATCTCGCCGTATCCGTCGGCACAGAGGCTCGCGATCTTGTCCAGGTGCTCCTCGACGTACTCTTCTTCCGGATAGAAGAAGCCGTGCTGGGGTGGCTTGCCATCGGCGTCGCGGTGGCGGCTGGCCATCTCGCGGTATTCCTTGCACCAGCGGTCGACGCGGTAGCGCTGCCGGTCCATGTCCACGCGGCCCCAGTTGGGTTCGAAGTGGTCGACAAAGCAGAACAGCACGTGGCGGGTGCCCTCGACCTTCGGCGGCTTGCGCCGGGTCAGGTAGCCCCATAGCCAGTACTGCATGTTTCGAGCACGAATGGCGACGGTCACGGCCGCAGCGAACAGCGCGACAGCCCCCAGGGCGACAAGAAGGGCGAGCATCATGCGGTAGCTCCCGTCGGCACCAGCGTGAGCAGCTGCTCCGCGTTGTTGCGCCATTGGCGCTCGCTGGCGATGTATTCCCGTGCGGCCAGGCCGACCCGGCGGCGCTCTTCGGCTTCGCTGGCCAGGGCGAGTACGCGCTCCACGCAGGCGGTAGCGTCGCCGCGCGGGAACAGCCAGCCGGTGTGGCCGTCGGCGATGACCTCGGCGACCGGGGCGTAATCAGGTGCGACCACGGCGACGCCCATCCCCATCAGCTCAAACAGCTTCATCGGCGAGCCGTAGTGGTTGGAGTTGGGCAGGACGGCGTAATCCATGCAGGCGATCCAGCTGGCGATCTCGCTGTGCGGCACGCGCCCCGGCAGGAGCACGCGATCGCTGAGTCCGCGAGCGGCGACCAATTCGCGCACGGCGGGCAGCGTCTTGCCGTCGCCGACAAAGACCAGCGCCAGGCCTGGCGCTTGCGACAGCCGATTGGCGATCGCTTCCACGAAGGCATCCACGCCATGCCATTCCGCGAACACCCCGATATGCCCGCACACGGCGAGCCCGGTGAGCCCCCGGGCGGCGCGCAACGCATCGCGATCGAACTTCGACGGATCGAAGCTCGGCAGGTCGACGGCATTGGGCGAAATCACCGATGGCGCGATTTCGCCATAGGCTTCCACCGCCTTGTCACGAAAATAGGTCGAGATGAACACCAGTCCCGTGGCGTGCCGAAAGCACCAGCGCTCCACGTGCCGTGCCAGCCGACGCAGGGTGAGCGGCCGCACGCGTTGCACCAGGGCGGAGTCGTTGATCTCCAGCACCACGGGAATACCGCGCCGGCGGGCCATCCAGATCGTGGCGAACAGGAACAGCGAATACCGCTCATAGATCAGCCGCGGTGGCTCGCTACGCCACGCCCGCCGCATCCGCACGAAGGTCACAGCGTTATAGATCAGCTCGAACATCTCGAAGACAATGCCCGGCAGCTTCGTCACCAGGCTCGCGAGCCCGCCACGTCCGGACGGAGCGCCCGAGGCTGTCGCGACCCGAACGCCGGCCACAGCACCCTCATGCTCCCGCTCCGGATCCGCCCCAGGAAACGACATCACCGTCACCGAATGCCCCAACTCCCGCAGCGCATTCACGATCCCACGGATATGCACGCCCTCGACATGGCGCCCCCGGGTGCGGTGGTGGTAGAGGATGTTCACGCGTGGCTTCCCGGCAGGGCTTCGAAGCGCATGCCCTTGGCGAGCCACTCCGGTAGCAAGGTATCCAGGGCATCGGCCGCCTTGTCGCTGTCGTCGTGCATCAGCACGATATCGCCCGCTGCGGGCGGATCGTTACGCAGGCGGTCGATCAACCAATCGATCGGTTTGTCCTGATAATCCAGGCTGTCATACGACCAGTACACGAAGCTGCGCCGCCGCCGCGCGAAATGCATCAACAGCTGGGCTCCGATAT
Source organism: Luteibacter aegosomaticola (assembly GCF_023078475.1). Lineage (NCBI taxonomy): Bacteria > Pseudomonadati > Pseudomonadota > Gammaproteobacteria > Lysobacterales > Rhodanobacteraceae > Luteibacter > Luteibacter aegosomaticola. The sequence continues at coordinate 2,273,960 of NZ_CP095741.1, forward strand.
AGCCATGCGGCGGCCGCATCCGGTGGTGCGGCCGGTCATCGAACAGGCGGAGCAGGGCGTCGGTGCGGTACACCTCGTCCAGCTGCTTGCGCAGGTTCATGTTCCGGAACGACCAGTGGCTGTAGGAGTGGTTGCCGATCATGTGGCCTTCGCCGACGATCCGCTGCACGATCTCCGGGTACTGCTCGATCTTCTCGCCGACGAGAAAGAAACTCGCCTTCACCCCGTGCCGCGCGAGCACATCCAGCAGCTTCGGCGTGTGCCCGGGCTCCGGGCCATCGTCGAAACTGAGGTAGCACACCGGGTCCCGCTTGGCCCGCGTCATCAGCAGGTGTTCGGGGAAGAGGCTCAGGAGTTCGTGTTTCTTGGGTCGGCGGATCATGCATTCATACTCACGTGAGCCGGCGCGCCGGCGGCGACGCGCTCGAGCATGCGCTCGAGCCGGTCGATGTTGTCATCCCAGCGGAACGTGCCCGCATGTGCGGCAATGGCCTCGGCATCGACCGGGCGGCCAAGCATCTCGGCCAGCGCTTTAGCGAGAAGATCAGGGTGGTGCGCCGGCACAAGCATCCCGGCGAACGACGGCACCACTTCAGGAATGCCGCCCACGGAAGTGGCGACCACCGGCGTGCCGCAGGCCATGGCCTCAAGCACCACGTTCGGCACGCCCTCGTTATGGCTAGGCAGGCATAGCAGGTCGGCCGCGCGGAACCAGTCTGCCAGGGCGCCATGGGCGACGGAGCCCATGAAATGTACCGAAGCCCCGCAGCACAGCGAGGCAGCGCGGCTCTCCAGGGCGGACGCATCCGGACCGTCACCCACGAAGTACAAGCGCGCGTCACGACGCGTCCGCGCCAGCATGGGGAACGCATCGATGAGGTCGGCGCAACCCTTACTCACTTTAAGGTTCCCGGCGTACAGCACCACGGGCTCGTGCGGTGGCAGGCCCAGGCGTTCGCGTGCCGCCTGGCGGTCGCCGCGACGGAACATCCGCCCATCGACGCCGTTGTAAATCGTCTCGACGGTCTCTGGCCGTGCGCCAATCTCAACAGCCTTGGTCGCCAAAGCCTTACTCACCGCCAGCACCGCCCCCGCGCCACGCAGCGCATGGCGGATCTGCGGCCGGCGCAGCCGCGAGGCCGCTTGGACATTTAGGTCGCTGCCATGCACCTTCACCACGTAAGGCACGCCCAGCAGCTGCGAGATCCACGCGGCGGCTGCGGCATCCGGGTAAGCCCAGCTGGCCAGGATCACGTCGTATCGTGCACGGCGCAGCTCGCGCCCGCGCTGCCACATCACGCAGGCGACGTAGCACAGGGCGTTGAGGAACCGGCCGATACCCGGCGGGTGATAAAAAGTGAAGTGATCGCGCTGCACATGCGGCACGTGAACCTGTCCCTGAGCCCCGGCCATGCGCTCGCGGAAATCCACGGCGGTCAGTACATCCACTTCATGCCGCTCGCCCAACCGCTCGAACTGCTGCCGGTTGAAGGTGCCCCGGCGTGGATCCCACGGCGTGGGAAACAGGTTGGTGAGCACCAGGATTTTCACGGCAGCGCCTCCATGTTGCCGAGGTACAGCCGCGTATAACGGGCCGCCATGGCCTGCAGCGAACCGTTCTGTTCTACCCACGAGCGTGCGGCACGGCCGAGCGCCGAGGCCTGCTGCGTCGTTTGCAGAAGCTCCAGCATGGCATCCGCCAGGGCCGGGGCATCGCAGGAAGGTACCAGCCGGCCGGTGGCGCGGTCCCGCACGATCTCGGCATTCCCGCCCACATCCGTCGCCACGATCGGCAGGCCAGCCGCGCACGCCTCCAGCAGCGCCATCGAATAGCCTTCGGTCACCGAGGACAAGGCGAACAAGTCGAGGCCCTGCAGCAATTCATGGACATCATCGCGGTCACCAAGGAAGTGCACGCATCCCGCGATACCTTCATCGTAGGCGCAGGCGCGCAAGGTCTCGCGCAGCTCGCCATCGCCGATCAGCACCAGCACGGTATCGCGCCGCTGGTGGCGCACGGCCCGGAACGCGCGAATCAGGCTGGCCTGGTCCTTGGCCCAGTTAAGCCGGCCAACCGTACCGATGATCCGGGTGCGCGCCGGCACGTTGAGCAGGCGCGCGAGGCGTTCGTGCATGGCGTCGTTAGCCACGTCGAACCCATCGAGTCGGATGCCATTCGGCACCACGCAACATTTACGCGCGGGGAACATGCCGCGATTCACCGCGTCACGGCGCGCCGCTTCGCATACCGCCACCACGGAATCCGTCGCCGCCATGGCCCTGCGGAACAGCCACTCGCGTCGCCCCGGCTTGCGCGTAGCGCCCATGCCGTGGCGTGTGTTGATCACCTGGCGGATGCCCATGCCGACCGTGGCGAGCACGGCCTGGTAGTGCGCCACCGCATTATGCGTATGCAGCACCTCGGTATGGTGGCTGTCGATGAACTGCCGAGCCAGGCCGATGGCCCGCAGATCGAAGCCAGTGCGTTTCTCGCAGGCACGCACCGGGATGCCCTTGATCTCCAGCTCGGTCGCCATGGCGCCGCGCTCGAACAGGCACACCACCTGCACCTTGTGGCCTTCGCGGTGCTGCTGGGTGACAAGGTCGATGACCATGCGCTCCAGGCCACCGCGGTTCAGGTTTTCGACAACGTGGGTAATGTTCACGAATCGAGCTCCGAGACGGTGACACGCAGCTTGCCGCTACGGGTAAGCGGGATGTCGTCGACGAAATGGCAGTGCAGCTGCGCACTGTCGCCCAGCACCTTCGCCACTTCGCGCTGGATGTACGCGAGCGACGCGTCGTTGAAGGCTTCGCCACGCACGATGGACAGGTCGAGGCGATCGATCGTGCGCTGCACGAGCTGGAAGCGCGTGAGCCCCGGCACATCCTTCAGCATGTGCGGGAAGAACTCGCCCGGCAGCACATGGCCCGCCGGCGTGCGTATCGCATCCAGCTTCCGGCCATCGACGCTGGCCAGCAGCGGCAACCCACGGCCGCACGCGCACAGCCCATGGAAGGGCGTGGCCATATCGCCGTTGACGTAACGGATGAACGGCATGCCGTAGTTGAAAAGATCGGTGATGGCGACTTCGCCACTACCGTGCGTGCAAGGCTGGCCATCCGCAGAAAGCGTCTCCACCATGAGGTGGTCGGCATTCACATGCAGCCCGTCGCGATGCTCGCATTCCGAAGCGATGAGCATGAACTCGCGGCAGCCATAGGTGTTGTACACCGGAGCGCCAAAAGCACGTTCGATCAGCTCACGCTGGAACGGATGCAAGGCCTCAGCCGCGCCGATGATGCTGACCGGGCGATGCGAGAGATGCCGGCCCGTATCAACAAGAAACTGCGCGAGCCGCACCAACGGCCCCACATACGACACGATCACCTCGGGCCGGTAGGCCTCGACGGCGTCCGCATACGAAGAAAGATTGGCCTCGGTCATCGCAAAGCTGTTAAGCACCTTGCGCGCGAACACCGCGTTGTACACCTTGTCCTTGAACTGATGCGCCGCCGTAGGCGAACCCACCGCGCCACCCCACAGGAACAGCGTCCGTCGGCCCATGCGCGAACCGGCCCAGCCGTATCCACGCCACATCACGGCTACACGACGGTCATTGCTCTCGCGGGTATAGCCAAAGCGCAACGGCTCACCCGTGGAGCCGCCGGTGGCTTTATAGGCAAGCGTGTCCTTCAGCGAAGCCGCCTTCAGCGCATCACCCGCGGAACGGATATCCGCCTTCGTCAACACCGGCAGCAAGGCAACATCCGCAGGCGTGCGGATATCTTCCACAGACAACCCCATCTGCGCCCACCGGTCCCGATAGAACGGCACCTCGCGCTGGCACCAGGCCAGCAGCTTCTTCAACCGGCGGAACTGCAACTCGCGCAGCGCGTCGGCGGAGAGCCACTGCGTCTCGGCATACGAACGCAGGTGCCGCGGCGTTTCGCGGCGGCGCAGGCCGCCTTCATACGCGGGCCACAGCACGTGGCGGAGCAGGGGCTCGTAGAGGCTCATTGGGTTCGCAGCAGCACGGCCACCAGCACGAACAGGCCGGCGACACCACAGAAGGCGGCCGGCACCCAACGCCAGCCATCGCGGGAGAAGCGGAATGCGGGCAGCTCGGGCCAGCGGCGACGGGCGCCCACATAATGGCCGGCGACCACGGCGGCGATCAGGTACAGCACCACCATGTAGCTGCGGCTCAGGAAGAACGCGGCGGCAAACAGGCCGCACAGCGAGAGCAACAACGTGAGGGCCAGCTGCCTTTCCATTGCCCATTCCGCCTCACGCCCCGGTTCGTTGCCGGCAGTATGCGGATGGCGGACGATCGTCAACATCATCCAGAAGCCATAGCCTACAAAGGCAAGCCAGAGGATAAAGCCCAGGAAACCGGTCTCGGCGAGCACCAGCACGAAGGAGTTATGCGCGGTGAGCTCGTTGTACTCGGTGAAATTACCCGGGCCGACGCCCAGCAGGGGGCTGTCGCGGAACATCTCCAGGCCCGCGTACCAGGCATCCACGCGGCCGGCGGCGGATTCTTCACCCGCATCCAGCTCGTCCATGCGCGAGGAAAGCACCTTCAGCGCCGCCAGGCCGATCACGCCCAGGGTGCCCGCCACCATGATCCCCTTGCGGTACCAGATATAGCAGCCCGCCACGACCAGCACGGCCAGCATCGCGCCGCGCGAGTTCGTCAGGTAGGTGCCGTAGAGCAACAGCACGGCGCAGGCCAGCCACAGCCAGCGCCCCGGTGCGCCACGGCGACCCAGGAACACCGCCATGGGCAGGGTGGCCGCGAAGAGCAGGCCCAGGTCGTTGGGGTCGTTGAAGATGCCCACGTACTGGATGCGGTTGCCCTCGCCAATCGGGATGCCCGTCCAGCCCATGCCCGTGCGCGCCTGCTCCACGCCGTGGAGGGCGAGCACGGCGGCGCAGGCCACGAACACGCCCATCGCCACGCGTACGCGCCGCTGGGTGGTGCAGCACGCACCCACGATGAAAAAGGCGATGACCACTGGCCCGAAATGAGACAGCTCATCAATGGCGCCGCCGGTCCAGCCGTTGCTTACCTGCGACACCATCAGGATCAGCAGGAAGCAGGGCAGGATGATGAATTGCGGGGCTTCGAAGGTTTTTTCGCGCGAGGTCAGCCAGGCCAGGAAAGCGAGGCCGAGCACCGCCGGCAGGATCGGCACCAGATCCAGCCCGGGGATGTAATCCTGCGGGCGGATGATGGTGAGCACGACATACAGGAGGATCAGGGGGAACATGCCTGCTCCTGCGGTCCCTGGGTCTCATGGGCCGCGGTGGGGTAGCTCATCAGCTGGGGAAGGGCCAGCATCGCCGCGAACCAGCCCGGGCCCATGTTCGCTTCCACCGGCAGGCGGTACAGCGAATAGCGGTTCTCGGACGGCTCGGGATTGGTCCCGCAGACATAGCTGCAGGCCAGCTGGAAGCCCGCCTTGCGCGTCGCGGCGATCACCGCTTCGTTGTAAGCGCGGTCGCCGCCCACGGGGTACGACATGAGGATCGCCGGGTTGCGCAGTTCGCGATCGAGCGTGCGCTTGGATTCCAGGATCTCGGCTTCCATTTCCTCCACCGGCAGGCGGGCCAGCATGCGGTGGTGCACGCCATGCGAGCCGAACTCCAGGCCTGCCGCTTCCATCTCACGTGCCTGGTCCCACGTCATCGGCCGGCAATCGACCGGGCGGGCGCCTGCGGAAGGCATGTTCCACTCCTGCTCCAGCCGCTCGGTCATGGCGCTCTGGCCGTGCGCGTCGAGCCATTTCATGCGCAGCAGCACGTTGCCTGCGATACGCCGGCGCAGCGAGCGCTCGGCAGGCAGCGCGATGTCGATGCCCAGCTCGGGCAGCACCAGGCGCGGCGCGCGCGTCATCAGGATCATATGGACCAGCCAGTCGTACAGATACGGCGTGCCGGTATCGATATGGCCGGTGGAAACGAAGAACGTGGCGGGCACGCCCACTTCATCGAGGATCGGCGCCGCGATGCGGTAGTTATCGTCGTAGCCGTCGTCGAAGGTCACGGCTACCGTATCCGGCGGCAGTGCTTCACCGGCGTCCAGCGCGGCCACGATATCGGTCAGGCGCATGGGCCGGAAATACTTCTTCAGGCGCCGCATCTGCTCGCGGAATTCGTCCGGCGGCGTGCTGATCAGCTCCATGTCGAACGGATAGGTTTCCGGGTCCGGCACCGGCATGACGCGGTGATAGGCAAGGATGCGCAGATCGCGCTGCAACCACGAGCGCACGCGTTGCAGCGAGTGCAGCAAGCCGCTGGAATAACACAACTCACCAAGCCGGCCACGAATGCCGGGAGCGCCACGTTGGTTCATATCGATCACCATAGGTGCAGCCTGCGGTTACGGGCGAAAGCAAGCAGGGCCTGCGCCGCGAAAAGGTTGAGGTAGAAGAACGCTACGGCGATCCGCGCCGGCAGCCAGCTGCCGACACCGGGACGCAGGCGGGCCAGGCCCACCAACAACGCACCCGCGCCCAGGCCACAGAAGGCCAGGGCATACATCGGGTGACGGTTGAACAAAAAGCCCGTGCTAAGGAACAGCGCCACGATCAGCCAGGGTGCGAGTAGACGCAGCACTTTGTGGCTCATGAAACAGAACCACAGCGGATTGCGGATGGGCGAAAGCAGCCAGGGGGCTAGCTGCAAAAGCTGGTAATTGCCGGCGAGCGTGCGGATCTTGCGGCGGCGCTCGGTTTCAGGTTCCTGCGAGGGCTGGTCCCACGCCATAGCGCGCGGCTCGAACACCACGCGCTTGCCCTGCGCGGCGACGCGCATGGGCACCATGACATCATCCAGCACGGTGCCGAGCGGCATCGGCGTGAACAGCGAGCGGCGCATCGCGTAGATCGCGCCGGTCACGCCGATCATCGAGCCTGCGGTGCTCTCCGCGTGGCGGATCATCTTCTCGTAGCGCCAGTAGAAATCCACGCCCTGGGCGAACCCCGTGCGAATGTTTTCCATGTGCAGTTCGCCGCTCACCGCGCCCACGGCAGGATCGGCCAGGTTGGCCACCAGCTCCTTCAGGGCCGCAGGTGAAAGCCGCTGGCGGACATCCGTCATCAGCAGCACTTCGCCGCGGGTGAGCGCGACGGCGTCGTTGACGCAGGCGGCCTTGCCGCGGCGGTTCGGGAAATCGAGCACGGTCAGCCGAGGGTCGGTGCTACGCCGGGCGACGGTCACCGTGTTGTCGTGGCAGCCATCGCAGGCGATCACGATATCGATGAGCTCGGCCGGGTAATCGAGGCCCTGCAGGTTGGCGAGCTTGGTACGGATGTGGCGCTCGCCGTCGTGCACGGCCACCACGATGCTCACCGTCGGTAGCCACGCCTTGCGGGCCACCGGCCGCGGCCGCAGGCGCGCCCACAGCCAGATCAGCAGCGGGTAGCCCACGAACACGTGGGCGAGTAGCAGCGCCGAGCCCCAGCAGGCCAACCAGACGATGTGTGTCATGACGTCTCCCCCTTTGTCGACGTCGTGCTCAGCCGCGGCCGAACAGCTTCCCGAGGAAGCCGTTCCGTTTGGCAGGTGGTGGTGCCGCGGGTGTCGCCAGCGCCAGGTCGGCGGCCAGGGTGCCGAGCGTGCCGTTGGCGATATCCAGCAGGTTCATCTGGATACCGGTCAGCTTCTGCACGCGCTGCGCCATGTCCACCGCCAGCAGCGAATGGCCGCCCACGTCGAAGAAGTTGTCGCTGGTACGGATCCGGCTCATGCCGAGCAGCTCGTGCCACACGCTGGCCAGCAGGCGCTCGCTCTCCGTGGTGGGCTCGATGCTGAAGGCGTCGGCTTCGTCGGAGACCGCACGTTCTTCGGGCAGCGGCAGCGCATCGACATCCGGCTCACCGGTGGGCAAGAGCGGCATGGCATCCAGCAGCACCAGATGGGCGGGCATGGACCATGCGGGCAGCCATGCAGCTAGCGCGGCGCGCAGGCTTTCCGGATCGGGCTGGAAGCCCGGTGCACCCACCGCGTAAGCATCGATGCGCTGCTCGCCGGCACGGTTGGTCCGTGGCACGGCGAGTGCGCGGACGATGCCCGTCTGCGCGCGCAACACCGCTTCTACCGCGGCGGGCTCGACATCGAGGCCCTGGCGGCGGATGCGGCGGTCATCGCGGTCCAGCACCTGCACCTGGCCGTCGGCCAGCCAGCGGCCGCGGTAGCCGGTGCGCAGGATCGGTTCGTCGTTCGCGGCATGTTCGGCGGTAGCGCGGGTGCCGAAGCGATGTGACAGGGCATGGCCGGCGATAGCGATGTCGCCAGTGGCACCGATCGGGCAGGGCTCGCCATCGCTGTCGAGGATCCACAGTTCATTGCTGCCGATCGGCCGGCCGGCGTGTAGGGCATCCGCGGCACGCTCGACGCGGCCGCAGGTCGCGACCGGTGCGGTCATGGCATCGCCGAATAGCGTCCACAGGCCCGCGGTGGCATCGGCGATGCGGGTGGCGGTTTCCTGGGTGGGCGTGCCGCCCAGCATGGCGGCGCGGAGCTGGCCATCGCCGGCCCAGCCCTGTTCGAACAGCGCGTTCCAGGTTTCGGGTGAGGCGATGAAGCAATCGAGGTCGGCGAGTTCGCCGTTGGCGAGGCCGTGCGGTTCCTGCACCTCCCAGGCGGCGCCACAGCACAGCGCGAGCAGCGGTTCAATCACCGACATCGGGTCGGCGGGCATGGCGTCGCCGCTGATGCACTGGCCCGCATCGATGGCGAGGGCCTCGGCCAGGCCGTGGACCATGCCGGCGATGGCCGCATGCGAGAGCGATGCGCCGTGCGCGCGCCCGTCCGGGCCTGGCACATGGAACGCGAGTGCCGCGGATTCGGCGCAGGTGCGCGTGTCGAAGGTGCTGAGGTCACCGACGGTGCCTTCCAGTTCGGCATGGTCGGCGTCCAGCCACAGCGCGCAGGCGCGCGGCCAGTCGAGCGTGGTTTCCAGCGCGGCATCGCCGAGCAGCACGGTCATGCGGCCGTCGGTGACGATATCGCGCAGGCGGGCGGTCGGGTCGGCGCGGTCGAGCAGGAGAGCAGTGCCACCGGTCAGGCCAATGGCCAGCGCGCCGGCCAGCCGCTCAAAGCCCGGCTCCACGCACAGGCCGACCACGGAGCCGTTCACCGCGCCGCGGTCGCGCAGCAGGGTCGCCATGCGCGTGGCTTCGCCGATCAGCTGGGCGTAGGTGTGACGGCGCAGGCCGTGGCGCACGGCGGTGCTGTCCGGCGTGCGTGCCGCCTGGGCATCCACCATGGCGAACAGATCGGCCGGCAACGGCGAGCCGCCGCAGCCCGCGTTCCAGGTACGCATGCGCTCGCGTTCCGGCGTGCTGGCCGCGGTGAGCTGGCCCACGGCGATCGAGGGGTTCAGCGACACCATGTGCATCATGTCGAGGTAGCGCTCGCGCATGAGCCGCGCCGTGCCGGCCTGCAGGAGGTCGGCGTTGTAGGTGACGCCACCGACCATGCCGCGCTTGCCTTCCAGGAACCACATGCCGAGATCTTCGGTCGCGCCACTCTGGAACAGCAGGATCTGCTCGTGGTCCAGGCCGCCCCAATCGACCGCACGCTGGCGGGCATCCTGGAACGAGAACAGGGCCTGGTACAGCGTGGCGCCGGCGCCGTGGCCCACCTTCAGCTCGCGCTGCAGGTATTCCAGCGGCACATCCGGCGAGCCGAACGCATCGATGGCGGTGCGCTTCACATGGCGCACGAACTCCAGGAACGACAGGCCCGGATCCACGTGCACGTGCAGCGGTAGCAGGTTGTTGAAGTAGCCCATGACCGATTCGACTTCGGTCTGGTTGCGTGCTCGCACCGGCGTGCCAACCACGAGATCGCGCTGGCCCGCCGAGCTGGAGAGCATCGCGAAGTACAGGGCCAGCAGGGTCATGTTGAGCGTGGCATCGGCCTGGCGAGCCACGTCGTGCATCGCATCGGTGTGCTCGCGCGATACGTGGATCCACTCGGTCTTGCCCACGCCCGACATACCGGGGCGGCGCGGGTAATCGGTGGGCAGCGCACGCACGTCGCCCACCTGGGCGAGGCGGTCGCGCCAGAACGAAAGCTGGGTCTGGAACGCGGGCGATTCGAGCCAGTGCGCGTGCCATTCGGCGAAATCGCCGTAGGTCACCGGCAAGGCCGCAAGCGGCGAGGGCTGGCCCGCAGCGAATGCCCGGTACAGCGCCGAGAGCTCGTTGTAGAAGATATCGAACGACCAGCCGTCCCAGATGATGTGGTGCGGCATGAAGAACATCGCGTGTTCGTCATCGGCCAGCTTGAACATGCGTGCGCTGAACAGCGGCGCGGAGCCAAGATCAAACGGCGTATCGGTCAGTTCGCGCAGGCGCGCCATCAGGCGCTCGTCGCGCTCCTCCGGCGGCAGGTGACTGAGGTCTTCCGCCGGGAATAGCGGGTAGGTGAGCTGCGCCTGCACGACCTGCATCACGTCCGCACCCATGTCGCGGATCGCGGTGCGCATGCTCGGCTGACGCTGGATCAGCGCCTGGAAGGCCATGTCGAAGGCATGCTCATCCATGCGCCCACGCAGGCGGTGCGCGGACGGCGCGTTGTAGGTGACCCGGCCCGGGTGCATCCGCTCCAGGGCCCACAGGCGACGCTGCATCAGCGAGAGCGGCGCGTGATCCTGCTCGGTGTCGTTGCGGTGCACGATAGGCGCGGCGGCCGGCGTGTTGCCGCTGGCGACCTGTGAGCCAATCGCCCCGGCCAGCTGCTCGATCGTCGGGGCATCGAACAGCGTGCGGAAGGAAAGGGTGATGCCGAACTCGCGGTTCAGCCGCGCGGTGAGCTGCGCGGCCAGGAGCGAGTGGCCGCCGAGGGCGAAGAAGTCGTCGCGCACGTCGAGGTCGGGCAGGCAGAGCACGGCCTCCATGGCGGCAGCGACGCGGCGCTCGTCCTCGTTGCGCGGGGCGATGCGCTCACCGGTTTCGGCCAGCGAATGCGCCATCGGCGCCGGCAACGCCTTGCGGTCGGTCTTGCCGTTGGGCAGCAGCGGAATCGCGTCGAGCAGCATGATGTGCTGCGGCACCATGTAGTCCGGCAGCCGCGCACGCAGGCGCCCGCGCAGCAGGTCTTCATCCAGGTGCGCGCCATCGCGGCCGACCACGTAGGCCACCAGGCGCACGTCGCCCGGGCGGTCTTCGCGCGCGATCACCACGGCGCGGGCGACTTCCGGTGTATCGGTGAGGACGCATTCGATCTCGCCCGGTTCGATGCGGTAACCGCGCACCTTCACCTGGAAATCCAGGCGGCCGAGATGTTCCAGCATGCCGTTGGCCAGCCAACGGCCACGGTCGCCGGTCTTGTACATGCGCGAGTCCGGCGTCTCCGACCACGGATCGGCCAGGAAACGCTCGGCCGTCAGGTCCGGGCGCTCGAGGTAGCCGAGCGTGACGCCCGCGCCGCCGATATGGATTTCACCCGGTACGCCGAGCGGGCAGTGGTTGCCCTGCTCATCGAGGATATGCACGGTGGTGTTCGCGATGGGGCGGCCGATGTAGATGCCTTCGCGCGGATCGGAAACCCGCCAGTAGGTCGAATACACCGTCGTTTCGGTCGGGCCGTAGCCATTCCACACCTCGCCGCAGCGATCGAGCAGCGCCTCGGCCAGGTCCACCGGCAGCGGCTCGCCACCGGACACCGCGCGGAACGCCGGGCGGCCGTGCCAGCCGGCATCGACCAGCAGGCGCCAGCCGGCCGGGGTGGCCTGCATCATCGTGGCGTCGCACTCTTCGATCAGGCGGCGGAGCTGGGCACCGTCGCGTACATCGTCGCGACCTGCCACCACGATCTCGGCGCCGCTGGTGAGCGGCAGCATGAGCTCCATGAAGGCGATATCGAACGACAGCGTCGTGACCGCCACCAGGCGGTCGTCCGGGGCGATGCCCGGCACGCGCTGCATGCTGGTGAGGAAATTACCGGCGGCGCGGTGCGGCACGCGCACGCCCTTCGGGCGACCCGTGGAGCCGGAGGTGAAGATCACATACGCGACGGAATCCGGCGTCGCAGCCTTGCGGTTGCGCTCCGGGCGGTCGATCGAGGCGTGCTTCACTTCATCGCTGTTCAACGCGAGCACCCGGCTGGCGTCGAAGGCGAAGGAGAGGGGTGCGTCGTCATCCACCACCAACGCGGCGAGCGCCGCGTCTTCGGCCATGAAGGCCAGGCGGTCGGAGGGGAAGGCCGGATCCAGCGGCACATAACCAGCGCCGGACTTCATCACGCCAAGCACGGCGGCGACCATGTCGAGCCCGCGGGCGAGCGAGATGCCCACCAGCGCGCCGTGGCCGATGCCACGCTCGCGCAGGCTGTTGCCGATGCGGTTGGCGCGCGATTCGAGCGCGGCGTAGGTCAAGGAGCGGGCGCCGTAACGCACGGCGGCGCGCTCGGGCGCGCGGTCTACCTGCTGCTCAAAGAACTCGTGGGCGAGACGCAACTCCGGGAAGGGCGTCGGCGCCGGTTGCAGTGCGGCCAGTTCGCGGTAAACGGCATCGGAGACCAGCGGCAGCTTTGCCACCGCCTCAGCGGGTTCACGTGCGGCTTCGCGCAGAAGGGTGGCGTAGGCATCGAGCCAGCCCTGCACCGTGGCACCCTCGAACAGATCGGCGTTGTACTGGCACTCCAGGCGCAGCGCACCATCGACCTGCACGGCGTTGATGAACAGTTCGAAGTTCTCGTACTCGCGCGGGATCGCATCCACGCTGAAACGCAGGCCCGGGAACGTCACGGTGCTCTCGTCGAGCACCGCGTCCAGGTTGAACAGCACGCTCACCAGCGGCAGGCGCGAGGGATCGCGCGGCATGGAGAGCCTGGGCAGCAGGCTGCCGAGGGTATAGCGCTGGTGTTCGAACGCATCGAGCAGGTCGTTGCGCACGGCCCCCAGCGTGCTGCCGAAGCTGGCGGCATCGTCGATGCGCGCACGCAGCGGCAGCACGTTCACGGCGTGGCCCACCAGCGTATCCAGGCCTTCGGCGGCCTGGCCGGCGGTGGGGATGCCGATCACCACATCGTCCTGGCCCGCCACGCGGCGCAGCAGCAGGGCGAAACCGGTGAGCAGGGTGGCATACAGGCTTGCACCGTGGGAGGCGCCGAGGCGCTTGATCGCAGCGACCTCGGCGCTATCCAGCGTGCGGTCTTCGCGCCGTGAGGTGAACGTACGGCGGCGCGGACGCGAGCGGTCGGTGGGGAGGTCCAGTGCTGGAGCCGTGCCGGCAAAGCGGGCCAGCCAGTACTGTTCGTCTTCCCGTGCCGTTCCCGTACCAGCGTGCGTGGCCTCGGCCAACGCGAAGTTCGAGAACGCGTGCGCGGCGGCCGGGCCGGGGCCCTGGCCGGTGCGCTGCGCGTAAAGCATGGCGAGATCGCGGACGATCACGCCGAACGACCAGCCGTCGCACACGATGTGGTGGGCGGCGATGGTCAGGATGTGGCGATCCGGGCCGAGCCGGAAGAGCTCGGCGCGGAGCAGGGGGCCGTGCTCCAGATCGAACGGCGTGGTGACGATGCGTGAGTACGCCGCCATCAGCCGGCTATCGCTCTCGAACGGGGCCAGCAGGCCCAGGTCGTGGAAGGCGATGGGCACGTTCACGTGTTCGGCGACGAACAGGCTTTCGCCGTCGCCGCTGAAGGTGGAGCGCAGCGCTTCATGGCGATCCACGATCGCCTGCAGCGCACCCTCCAGGGCCGGTACGTCGAGCAAGCCTTTCAGGCTGAGCGCAATCGCCTCGTTGTATGCCAGCGAGGCTTCCGGCTCCAGCCGGGATGCCAGCCACACCTCGCGTTGCGGTTCCGTTGTCGGCACGAGGTGCGCGACGGGCGCACCGGCGAACGGGTCATAGTCGACCGCTGTGGCGGCGGCCAGCTCATTGGGCGTCATGCGGTAACCCTCAGGTACTTGCCCGGCGCATCCGGGTTGGGAACGAACCACGCGGGCTGGCCATCCGGATCCTTGCCCAGCCGTGCCCCGGGTACGGGCGGCTGGTTCGGGTCGAGCGTGGCCGTGTCGCGGTGGCGCGGCAGGAATTCCGCTTCCTGCATTTCAAGGATGGATTCGCGGAACGCGCTCGCGATGGCTGCGAAGTCTTCCTCGCGATGCGCGGTGGTGAAGAAGCAGGGGAAGTTGTCCAGGATGTGGATGCCGCGGCTGCGCATCATCGCGAACAACAGGTCCTGCAACGGATGGTCTTCGGTGAACGTGGTCTTCCACACCGAGGCGAAGTGAACGATCTTCACCGGCGCGCCTACGCTGGCGCAGAAGGCGTTGAGCTCTTCGGCCATGGCGGTGACCTTGGCGTTGAGCGTGGCCTGCAGGTCGGCACCGTGGTTCGTGAGGTGAGTGAGCACCGCATGCGCCGCGGCCAGGGCCAGCGGGTGGCGCACGAAGGTGCCGGCGAAGTAGGTGACGCCGACCGTCGGCACCGAGGCATCCCCGAAGCGCCAGTCGCCGCCATCCAGCGCATCCATGAAGCGCCGTTTGCCAGCGATGACGCCGATCGGGAAGCCTCCGCCGACGACCTTGCCGTACGAGGCCATGTCCGCATCGATGCCCAGCACATGCTGTGCGCCGCGCGGGTGGGAGCGGAAACCGGTGACCACTTCGTCGAAGATCAGCAGCGAACCGGCTTCTTCGGTAATGGCGCGCAGTTCCTGCAGGAATTCGATCGGCTGGAAATCAGGGCGGCGACTCTGCACCGGCTCGACCAGCACCGCAGCGATCTCGTGCGCGCGCTCGCGGATGATCTGCAGCGATTCGGGCGTGCCGTAATCCAGCACCAGCACGTGTTCGGAGGTGTTGCGCAGGATGCCCGGTGCAGCCGGCACCGACTTCAGCTTCTTGGTGCCGCGCACGATCACTTCGTCGAAGATACCGTGGTACGAGCCGGTGAAGATCACCAGGGTGTCGCGGCCGGTGACGGTGCGTGCGACACGTACGCAGCCCATCACCGCTTCGGAGCCGGTGTTGCACAGGGCGGCGCGGTCGAAGCCGGTGAGGTCGCAGACCTGCTTCGCCACCGTGCCGGCGAGCGGGTGCTGCGGGCCGATCTCGTAGCCGGCGTCGAGCTGGTCGCGCACTGCATCGAGCACGAAGTCCGGCTGCCAGCCGAAGAGGTTCATGCCGAAGCCGTTGAGCGCATCGACATATTCGTTGCCGTCCAGGTCCCATACCTTCGGGCCCTTCGAGCGTTCCACCACGATCTGGTAGATGATTTCCTTGAGCAACGGGCGGAAACCGTTGACCACGCGCGGGTCGGCCAGGTGGGCGCGGTGTTCGGTGGTGTAGGCCTTCGAAGCCTTGGTGCGCTCGATGTAGCGGCGCATGAAGGCATCCAGGCGGGCGCGCTGGCGATTGCTGAGGTCGGTGCCGCCGGAGTGGATGCGGGCGATGGCGCCGAAGGCTTTTTTGACGTCGTAGGTGGTGTGGGTTAGGGCGGCTTCTTCGGCGTCGGTGGGGGTTTGTGCGTTTTGTGTGGGGCTGGGGCGAAGGGCGTCGCCCACAGGGTGGGCTCCTACGGGTGCTGTCGGTGTGGGGGTGGAGATCACTGCCGGGGCGGCGGCGCCCGACAGCAACGCCAGCTGGTCCCGCATGATCTGCATCTGCTGCGCGATCACATCCTGGATCAACCCACCACCGGCGGCGATAGGCGCCACCGGTGCCGCCGCCATGGCCGGCGCGGCGACAGGCGCCGGCGTGGCCACGGGTGCCGCCGGCGTGGTGTCCGCCGGCAGGAGACGATCGATATGCGCCGCGAGGCGCTCGAACGAGGAGCAACCATCCATCAACTCGCGGAAGGTGATCTTCAGCGCGTAGGTTTTCTGCAGCTGCAATGCCACCTGGGTCAGCGAAAGCGAATCCAGGCCCAGTTCCACGAAGTTGGCACCCGGGTCGATGTTGTCGAGTTCGGTGCCCGATACATCTTCGAACAGGGCGACCAGTTCACTCACGAGACGCTGCGGACGGGCGGAAGCGGCGGGCATCGGCATGGCCTCCAGGGCCTGAAGCAAGGTAGACAAGGGTTCAACGTAATCGCGTTCGCGCGCATCGAGCCGCGCGCTCTGTGTGGCATAGGTATCGGCATACGCACTCCCCACAAGGCTGCTATCCCCCCCTGTAGGAGCGTGCTTCGCACGCGATCCGCCGGTTTCACCGGCGGCCGGCTGCGAAAGAGGCAGCCCGGCAGCAATCGCCGTGACCGAAGCCGCAGGCCGGGCTTCCACCCAATGCCGCTTCCGTTCAAACGGATACGTCGGCAGGCGGACACGGCGGCGGTTGGCGCGGTGATCAAAAGCATCGACCTGCACGCCAACACCCGCGGCCCATAGCGCACCGGCGGCATTCAGCAGCGCAGCACGCTCTTCGCCCGCGTTATCACCCAGCGAGGCGATGAACGTCCGGCCGCGCGCCTGCGCATGCTGCCGACCCAACTGGGTGAGGCTGCTGCGCGGACCCACTTCGACGAAGGCATGCGTGGCCTCATCCAGCGCATGCAGCAGCGCGGGGGAGAAGCGCACGGTGTCGCGCAGGTGGCGGGTCCAGTAGTCGGCCGAGAGGGCCTCGGCGTCGGTCAGCGGTGTGCCGGTCGCGGTAGAAATGATCGGCAGCCGCGGTGCATGGAGCGCGATGGCGCCGACCTCGGCGCGGAACGCGTCCAGAGCCGGATCCATCATCGCCGAATGGAACGCGTGTGAGGTATGCAGGAGCCGGCAGGCGACGCCATCGGCTTCCAGTACCGCCCGGAACGCATCGACATCAGCGTGCGTGCCCGAGGCCACCGTGGCGTTCGGAGCGTTCTCGGCCGCGAGAGACAAAGCACCCGGGAGCCGCGCCCGCAGTTCGGCGGCGCCCAGGCGAACGGAAAGCATGGCGCCGGACGGCAGCGCCTGCATCAGGCGGCCGCGGCGTGCGACAAGGCGGGCGGCATCCGCCAGCGACATCACACCGGCCAGGACCGCCGCAGTGAATTCGCCGACGCTATGGCCGATCATCGCCACCGGCTGCACGCCCAGGCTCATCCACAGGCGGGCGAGCGCGTATTCCAGTGCGAAGGTCGCAGGCTGGGTGAGGGCGGTCGCCTTGAGCGCTTCGGCGTCGTCATCGAACATCCGTTCACGCAGGTCGAAGCCGAGTTCATCACGCAGCGCGCAGGCCACCTCGTCGATCGCCGCGCGGAACACGGGTTCGGTGGCATGCAGTTCGCGGCCCATGCCGGCGTACTGCGAGCCCTGTCCCGGGAAGAGGAAGACCACGCCCGGTGCCGGGTTGCTCGATGTGTGGCAGATGGCAGCGGCGGCGATATCGCGCAGGCGCGCTTCGGCATCGGCGGCGGACACCGCGACGACATGCGTGCGCTGGCCGAAGGCCTTGCGGCCACGCGCCAGGGTGAACGCGGTATCGGCGAGGTTGCCGTCCGGGTGCGTAGTGAGGTGGTCGGCCAGACGCGCGGCAGCAGCAGCGAGGGCGGCCGGCGTGCGTGCGGAAAGGGTCAGCAGCTGCGGGCCCGTCGCGGCGTCCGAGGGCGTGCGTGCCGGGGCTTCCTCGAGGATCACGTGCGCATTGGTGCCGCCCACGCCAAACGAGCTCACACCCGCCAGCAACGGGCCGGCGCTCTGCCACGGCCGCAGCGTGTCGTTGACCACGAAGGGCGACGCGGCGAGGTTCAGGCGCGGGTTCGGTGCGGTGAAGTGCAGGGAGGGCGGCAAGCGGCGCTCGGCCATGGCCAGTGCGGTCTTGATCACGCCCGCCGCACCGGCCGCCATGACCAGGTGGCCCACGTTGCTCTTCAGCGAGCCGATGGCGCAGAAGCCGTTGTCGTTCGTGGTCTGGCGGAACGCCTGGGTGAGGCCTTCGATTTCGATGGGATCGCCAAGCGGCGTCGCGGTGCCGTGGGCTTCGATATACGAGATATCGCGCGCTTCGACACCGGCGTTATCCAGTGCCATGGTGATCACCGCGGCCTGGCCGGCGGCGTTCGGTGCGGTGAAGCTGGCCTTCACGGCGCCATCGTTGTTGATCGCGGCACCGCGGATCGTCGCGTAGATCGGATCGCCGTCGCGCAACGCATCGGAGAGGCGCTTGAGCAACACCACGGCCGCGCCGTCGCTGAACACCGTGCCCTGCGCGTTCACGTCGAACGTGCGGGTATGGCCATCCGGCGACAGCATCGAGCCTTCCTGCGCGATGTAGCCGCTATTGGGCGGACAGGCGATGGACGCACCGCCGGCCAGCGCCATGTTGCAACGGCCAGCGCGCAGCGCGTCGAATGCCTGGGCGATCGCCACCAGCGAGGTCGAGCAGGCGGTGTTCACGCTGATCGCCGGGCCGGTGAGGTTGAGCTTGTGCGCCACGCGGGTGGCGACGTAATCCTTCTCGTTGCCCAGCATCACCTGGAAGGCACCGAGCTTTTCAATCAGGTCCGGGCGGCCGCTGATGTGCTTCTGGTAGTAGGTGGCGTTGTGCATGCCACCGAACACGCCCACCGGCACGTCCTGGCCATCAGGCACGTAACCGGCGCGCTCCATGCATTCCCAGCACAGCTCCATGAACAGGCGCTGCTGCGGATCGGTCAGTTCGGCCTCGCGCGGCGACATCCCGAAGAACGGCGCATCGAAATCACCGGCGTTATCGACGATGCCGCGGGCGAAGACATAGCCCGGGTCATCGCGGTCGCTGGCCGGTACCGCGGGGTCGAGTTCTTCCGGCGTGAAGAACCGAATCGATTCACGGCCTTCGCACAGGTTGTCCCAGAACGCTTCCACATCCGGCGCACCCGGGAAGCGGCCGGCCATGGCGATGATCGCCACCGGTTCCCCGCCCGCCGGCGCGCCACTCGCCAGGCGTCCCGCCAACGCCTGCCGGGTAGCGCGCCCTTCAACCGTGGCCGCGATCGCGGCCGGGGTCGGGTCCGCGAAGAAGCCGACAAGGGTAGGGGTGGCGGAGAGCTCGGCATGGATGCGCGCCATCGCACGCGTCGCCAGCAACGAGTTACCGCCCAGGTCAAAGAAGTTGTCTTCGCGGCCGACGCGTTCCACGCCGAGGGTTTCCGCGAAGACGGTGCAAAGGGCAAGCTCGGTGGCACCCCGCGGTGCCACATACGGCGCCGCCAGCTCCGGCCGGGCACGGTCCGGCGCAGGCAACGCCTTGCGATCCAGCTTGCCATTCGCATTGATGGGCAACGCCTCCATCCGCAGCCAGGCGGTAGGCACCATGTACTCAGGCAGCGCGGAGGCCAACGCATCCCTGTAGGAGCGCGCTTGCGCGCGATCCCCCGCACCGTCAACCGGCACGTAATAAGCCACCAACCGCTTATCCCCAGGCACATCCTCCCGCGCAATCACCGCAGCAGCAGCAACCCCCGGAAGCGCCCGCAACGCAAACTCAACCTCACCCGTCTCAATCCGATACCCACGAATCTTCACCTGCCCATCCACGCGGCCGATAAAGGCGAGATTCCCATCCGGAAGAAAACGCACGAGATCACCCGTGCGATACAACGTGCCGTGCTCGGAAGCGACAAACCGCTCCGCCGTCAGCTCCGGGCGGTTGAGGTAACCACGAGCCACGCCCGTACCACCGATATAAAGTTCGCCGATCTCACCTTCAGCGACAGGCTGGCGGTTCTCGTCCCACACATGCAGGGAGGTCTCACCGATGGGCATGCCAATGGGAATAGAGCCGGTATCAGCGGGAAGCTCATGCGGAATCGTGTACGTGGTGGTGAACGTCGTGCACTCGGTGGGGCCATAGCCGTTCATCAGGGTGGTGGCCGGCAACGCCGCGAGCGCCTTGCGCACGTGCGGTACGGAAAGCGCCTCACCACCGGTCAGGATGCAACGCAGACCCGCCAGCTTCGTCGCGTCATCATCGACGATGGCATTGAACAGCGCAGCCGTCAGCCACGCGACCTCGGCGCCATGTTTCTCCACCGTACGGGCAATCCCGCAACCGGTCGGCACGCGCTCCTGGTAAACCACGCAGGTACCGCCATTCAACAGCGGCCCAAAAATCTCCAGCGTCGACGCATCAAACCCCAGCGGCGCCGCATGCAAAACCTTAGGCGCATCAAAATCGATGTAATCCGACTTCAGCACCAGGCGAAGAATCGACTTATGCCGAATCTCCACGCCCTTGGGCGTCCCCGTAGACCCCGAGGTATACATCGCATAAGCAAGATCGTCGGCGGCGCCGTTGTAGGAGCGCGCTTGCGCGCGATGGGAGCCCGGCTCGGCCGAAAACTCCCCCATCCCAAACACCGGAACCTCAACCTCCCCAACGGCGCCAGGCTCATCCGCCACCACAGCAGCCACATCCGCATCCCGCAACGCAAACCCCACGCGCTCCTTCGGCCAGCTCCCATCAATCGGCAAATAAGCCGCACCCGCCTTCAACACACCAAACACGGCCACAAGTGCCAGCGCCGAACGTTCCATCAGCAGCGCAACATACGAACCCGGTTCCACCCCAGCCGCGACCAGCCCATCGGCAACCGCATCACTACGCGCATCAAGCTCGGCATACGTCAGCGTCAGATCATCCGAAGCAATCGCGACCCGCTCCGGATACTCGGCCACCATGAGCGCAAAGCGCCCCTGCACCGTGGCATCCCGCGCGCTATCAAGGAGAAACCCGTCATTCATCGCCGTGCCCCGTGCTAACGACCGGGCGGCAGGGCGGCATAGGCCGAATGGCCAGGGGGGCGAAAACAGCACCGGCCACAAAGGCCAGCACGCCTTCCGGAACCCCCTGAGCCTTCACGCCCTGCATCATCCCATCCGCCTTCATGTGATCCCCCTTGGCCTGGCGCCGGGCTGGAAGCACCGGCGCTCATGGGATCATTTATAGACTTCGAGTGAAGGCGGGCCTATACAACCAGCGCGCTAGCCGGGGGTGGGCGTTTGGCCGATGGCGCGGTCCATTCGCAAGAAAAGCCCCGCCAGTGGTGGCGGGGCTTTTCGAGGTGATTATGTTAAGACCTGACCTGCGATCTGTCGCTCATGACGCTTCGATGTGATCGGGTGCATCGTGTTCTTTCATTCGGCTTTGATGCTGAAGTTGTCAACCCCGAGTCCATAGTGCGGCGAGGAACTGGAGATCGTAATTGAGCCGATGAAGCCACTTGCGATCCGATAGGTGATCCACTCCTTAGTCGCGAGAGGGTACATAGTCTTCACCACCACACCTGCGGTATTGCGGAATGTGTAGCTCAGAGACTTATCCTGCGTGGAGGTCGCGCTCGAGCCGAAGCGAACTTCCTTCACGGGGCGTTTGAAGTCCACTCGTGCGATCGCCCCAGGCGGCACGAAAAAGTGTCGACCCGTTAACTGCGGCGCGAAGTTCTCTCCCACCATCGCGATACCTGCGGTTCCGACTGCGGAAGATATCGTAGTAATTGACAGTAGACCGTTAGACGTTGTCAGGGTCTTCCCGGGGGGGAGTTTTCCCAAGCGTAAATCATCAAGATCCGCAACGTTTGGGTCTTCAACGATCACGGTGTAGGTCTTTCTTGCAGCTGGGACACTGGAGTCGGACGCCGTGACAATGGTGGTTCCAGGATTTTTTCCGGTGACCTTTCCCGTCGCGTCAACCGTAACGATCGCGCCAGGACTCGCTACAAACGCGTACGGTGGGCGACCACCACTGGGTTTCCGTATCTCGCTGCCGCCTACCTGGAGGGTCATCGTCAAGGGGTCGATGTAGAACGCTTCGGACACGACGACCGGATAGGTGCCCGTTTTCGCTGGATCGGACGAATCGCTCACCGTGATGACAGCCGAGTCGGCTTTGATCGCCGTGACCTTGCCGTTGCTGTCCACCGTGGCGACGGCGGCCTTGCTGGAGCGGTAGGTGTACGGCGTGCGTCCGCCGGTAGGCTTACGGGTGGCGCTGGAGCCCTTGGTTAGAGCCATCTCGCTGGGATCGATCCTGAAGTCTGCCACATGCGACACGGTGTAAGTGGTCTGCGGGAAGAGCACGGCGTGCGATTTATCTGTGGACTTGTCGAAGGTCACCCAAAGCATCGGCGTAATCATCGCCCCATCGGGGCGTGCGTCAAGCCAGCTACGGGTGATGGCCTTGCTTAGGCCTTTGGTGACTTCTGACGCGGTGACGCCTGAGGCCGTCGACAGCACGAGTGGCGTAGCGGTGTCAGACGCGTGGATCTCGAGCCATACGTTTTGTCCTTGCGCGATGACTGGCCACGGTACGGTCGTGGTAAGAATTTCTCCGGGATTCGCTTTGAGATCGAGCACCCCACCGCTAGCCAACGGGATTATTGGCTTGGGCAGCCTGGCGTCCCCATCCCTTATCGCCGTGATATGTAGCGGCAACGACGGCGAGGTGTTGTCGCCGACGCTATAGCTCACCTCGACACGTTGGCCGAGGCGGCTGGCAATCTCCGTCGGCGGCACCGTCACCGTGAGGTTGGGTACCCACTGGGTGGGCGGGCTGGTCCAGGTGCCGAAGTGCACGACCACCGTGTCGTCCGCGGTCAGTTCAGCAGGCACCCGCACAGTGGCGCCAGTGGGGGCGGCAAACGGGTCGAGCTCTTCGCCCGCTGCCTCGTCCACGGTGGGGGCGGGCAAGTTGATGGCCGCACGCCCCACCCAGAACCGCGTGGTGTCGGATGGCCGGCCACCGGCGGTGTACTCGACGGTGACGTAGCTGTTCTCATCACGCTCGATGACGCTGCGATTGATGCGAAACGCCAGCTGGCCCGTGCCCACGGTGCCGCTGTTGGTATCGGTCGCGTTGCCCCGCCAGAACATTGTAACGTCCGTGCCCGTCACCGGGCCGCCCTGGGCAGCTAGCGGAATCAGCACACGGGTCGTGTCGAGGTCGGGGTCGAGTTCGCCGTCGACGACATCGGGCACGAGGGGTGCCGGGTAGTTTGGCAGCGCGCCGGCCCTCCGAATGTTGAGGGTGAGCGTATCCGACACGCGTGATGTGGCCAGCAGATAGCCGCGCGACCCATCGCTTGTGGGAGCGCGCAGGCTGATCTCGTAGCTGAAGGCTGCGGTGCCGCTTTCGACAGCACGTAGTTCATCGACCGGGCAATAGAACGACAGGTCGTGGCCGACATCGGCCGAGCCCAGCGTGAAGTCCTCGGTCCAGAAGCGTGTCGTGTCCCCGGCCTTGCCAACGATGGTGAGCTTCACCGAGGCGCCCTGGACAAGATAGGGCCGTGTCTCCTCGTTGAACGGGACGAGCACCTCCACGGAGCGCGCCGCGGCAAAGGGATCGAGGTTATCGCCGACAGCCGAAGGGACGACTGGCGCAGGCAGGTTCATGGCGGGTCGCTGGCTGACCTCGTAGCGGTGGTTCTTCGAGGTCAAACCGCGGTTCGTCACGACGTACCAGACACTGACCTTGGCCCCGGCCGCTTCGAGCGCCGTGGCGTTACTGAGGACGGCTTCGAGGTAGAACTGGCTCTCGGGGTCGTTGTACGTCATCTCATCGGACTGCTCGAGTGGCCCGTCGCCCGAAGGCAGGATGACTTTCCACCACGCGACGATGGTATCGCCTTCGTCGATTTCCCTGATCGGAATGCGCACCAACAGCGGATCGCTGCCGACGATGGCCAGGTCGATCCGGTCATCGGGCACGGCGTTGCCGCTGACGTAGTAGAGGGAAGGGCGCAGCAGCGTGCCGGGATCGATCTCGACCTCCGTCAGGGTATCCAGCGCCCACTTGGACCAGTTGTTGGCGATGTCGTAGATGCAGTAAGTCACCGGCACCTGGCCGCCGCCAACGCGCCCGATCGTCTCCCGCGGCACACGCACCGTGATAGGACCGCCAGGCCCACTGGGCACGGCCGGAAGGTAGACGCCGCCCCAGGACACGATCAGCACATCGCCGTCGAAACGCACTTCGTAGTCATTGACGGTGACCGTGACATCGATCCCGTCGTCATCGGGAATCGTCGCGGGGAAGACGGTTGCGCGCGGGAGGTTCTCGTTGCGATCGCGGCCGTCGTTGATCGGATCCAGCCCACCGGGCGGCCGGCATTTGACGGTAGCCGTGGTATGCGGCGAGTCGTCCTTGCTCGAGCCGTAGTTGATGCGGACGAAAACGTCATGGATGCCTTCACCGGCGAAGCTGCCGTCGACGGGATTTTCCATGCCAGCGATCATGGCGCCGGGCAGGTCGAAGGAAAGCCACTCGGTCTCATCGATGAGCGGCTCGGAGGCGATGATCCTGGGCTGCCCCGTACCATCGACACCCCAGCACAGCTCTATGTTCGCCGGCGGAACGATGATGCTCGACGCGCAGGTGACAATGACGCGTCGATTTGGCGTATCGAGAAGGTCGTTAAAGCCGAGCAAACCGACATCTTGCCCGTTGATCTTCGTGCTGCCGAGTGTTGCCTGTGGGCGCGCGAATGCATGTGCAGACGCTGGTGGCGCTGGCAGGTGCCGGGCGGGGAGGTGTGCGATAGGGGAGCGGTGTTGTGTGGTCATGGTGGAATCCTTTCCTTGTCGTGCCCGGTGCGCTGTTACCGGGCAGGTTGTCGAATCCTCATTGTTCTCGTTGATCTTCGGACTGCTTTCAGCGCGACAAGAGGTCCTGTTGCGACAGCGTAAAGTTATCGAGACATAGACCGTCTGCGTTCGTGGTCGCGGTGACCATGATGAACTTGATGGGCTTGCCACTCGAACTGAATGTGACCCATTCCGGGGATCTGACAAGAGCCGCGGTGCCGATTGGTTGGGACATTTCGTCCAAGAACGTAAAGGCATATGCGTTACCAAAGGAGTAGGCTCCGAAGCGAACGGATCGGAACACGCCAGGCAGTTCGATAAGCAGATCCCCTTTCCATAGGTAAATGAACCGGTCTTCGATAAACGGGGGTTTGTGTAAGACTTCTGCGTTCTCGGTCATCCCGTAACCGCCGTTCTTTCCGGTCACTATTAGCTTCCCGATAGGTTTAGGCACCTCTGGGTCAAAGCGAACGTAGCCGACGGTCTCGAAATCCTCAGTCACGTCATCGGAAGCGTTCTTCACGATGTAACTCGTCCCAGGGAACATGACGGCCTTCGTCTTATCCGTGGCCGTGTCAAACGTGACCCACAGCCTCGGCGTAATCGTCGCGCCGTCAGGGCGTGCGTCGAGCCATCCGCGGGTGATGGCCTTGCTGAGACCCCTGGTAACTTCAGATGCGGTGACGGCAGACCGTTCCCACAACACAAGCGGCTCGGCGACATCAGAGGCCTGAACCTCCAGCCAGACCCGTTGCCCTTCCGCAATCAGCGGCCACGGCTCGACCGTGATGAGGACCTCGCCGGTGTTGGCTTCCAGGTCGATCACGCCACCGATCGCCAACGGGATGACCGGCTTGGGCAATCGTAGGTCACCGTCCGCAATCGCCTGGATGCGGAGCGAGAGCGCCGGCGAAGGCGCGCCGTCGACGGTATAGCTGACGTCGATGCGTTCGCCGAGGCGGCTGGCGATTTCGGCTGGCGGCACGGTGACCTTGAGTCCGGGGTACCAGCGGATGGGGTCGCTGCTCCACGTGTCGAAGTGCACGATAATCTCGGCGCCTGGGCCAAGGGTTTCCGGCACGCGCACGGTCGCCCCGTTGGGCGCGGCGAACGGGATGAGCGTGTCATTGGTGGCCTCGTCCACGGTCGGCGGCGCGAGGTCGGCAGGGCCGACGCGGAAGCTGAGCGTCTCGGACAGGCGGCCGGCAGCGTCGTGGTATGTGGCGTTGACCGTGGTTCCGCGACTGCCGCCGATGTAATCGGCGCCGACACGGAAGGTGAGAGGTGCTGTGCTGGGCACCTTGCCGCTGGAGGAGTACGGCGGTGTGCCGACCCAGTTGAGCGTTACGTCAGTGCCGGCGGCCGGGCCGCCGTTGGTGGGCAGGGGGATGGTGACGGTGGTGCTCGGCAGATTGGGATCGAGCATGCCATCGCGCACGTTGGGATCGGTGGGGGCGCCGTACTTGCTTGGTGCGCCCGCGCGGCGAATCTGGAGGGTGAGTGTTTCCGAGACCTTGGTCGCAGCATGGATGCCGCCCGGCCACGATGCGGCGAGGGCGGGCGGTGGCGTGATCTCGTAGTAGAAGTCAGCGGTGCCATTTTCGACGGCTTGCAGCTCGGTCGCCGGGCAATCGAAGACCACTGGCTTGCCCAGGTCACTGGACGTGAGCGGGTAGTCGTCGCTCCAGTAACGGTCGGTGGCGCGGATCGCATCGGAGGTGCGGGCTGTGTCGACGTCGGGCGCGCGGCCAATGATGGTCATGGTCACGGTGGCTCCGGACAGCATGTACAGCTCGTTGTACGGCGCCGTGACCTTGATGAAATTGCCCTGGGTAAAGGGGTCGAGCTCATTGCCGTTGCGACCCGGGACGAGCGGTGGTGACAACTTCGCTTCGGGGAGATCGGTTACCCGGTAGCGCTGTGTCCTGGACAGCTTGGCGTTGCCATTCAGTGTGTACCACACTGCGACGGTACCCCCGGCGGCTTCCCTGGCGTAGGCGTATGGCACCTCGAGATTGAGTGGCTCGAACGGATCGACCCAGGTGACCGGTTCGAGCTGATGATCACGCGACGTGCCGTCGGTCAGGGTTGCTTTCCAGTATGCCCTGACCTCATCGCCGGGACTCACGCCGGCACTGCCGGCAAGGTGCATCAGGAAGGCGCGCTCGCCCAGCTTGGTGAGGTCGAGCGGATCGATCACTACCGTGGCAAGGTCGTAGTACAGCACTGGCGCGCGCAGCGTGCCATCGTCGACTTCCACATCGACACGAATCGACGGCGCGTGTCGCGACCAGTTGCCCACCACATCGCTCACTGACCAGGTCAGGGGCACGCTGCCACCGCCCACCCTCACCACCGCATCCCACGGCACCTCGGCGGTTACGCCACGCTTTGGATCGGTGACGGTGAAGCTCACCTTTTCGCCACCCCATTCAAACAGCACGACGTCGCCGGCTTCGCAGACATCGTAAGGGTCGAGCTCGAGAACCACCGGTGCGTTGTGCCCATCAGGTACCGGATTCGGCATGACCCGCGGTGCGGCGAGGTTCTCGTTGATCCATGCGGTCGAGCCATCATCCTTGGCGATACCGCCAGGCAGGCTGCATTTGACGGTGACCTCGGTGGGCGGAGAATCCAGGGAGCTGCCGCCGAAGTCGACCCTGACCATGGCATCGAAGACGCCATCGCCGGTAAAACCATTGCCGACGGGCGATCCGGCGATCACGTCTCCCTTCACGACAAAGGTTATGAAATCGATCTCGCCCGTGACCTGAAGCTGCGCCAGCGGCTTGCCTGGATCGAGCATCTCGCCCTTGCGGGTGAGAAATAGCATGACCTTAGCTGGCTCGCCAATGACCGAGGAGGCGCAGGTGAAGTAGACGTCCTTGCCCGGTCCACTGAGCAGATCAGCCAGGCTCAGGCGGCCGGGCTCGCGGCCGTTGATCTTCGGTGCGTAGATGACCATGGGGGCGATCGTTGCCATGTGGCACTCCTTGTGCGGCACGTTTCCGTATGGTTTCGGCGAGCCAGCGCCTGGTTCGGGACGCTGGCCTAGCGGTGCGTTCCTTGCGACTAACTCAACATTTTCCTCAGTCGCCGCAGGATCCATGCAAGGTCGTGGTGCGGATCGGCCTCACCGCGACCCTCGGCGGCTGCCGTGGTTTCAAGGTGACTCCCTGTGCTCGCAGCCGGTGGCGTTACAGTGCCTCGCGTTTCAAACGTCACCTTCATGGCGTCTACGACGTCGGTGGGCGAAGTGCCTTTGCCCACGCTGTTCTCGATCGTCCAGACCACGTGGCTATGGTAGAAGGTGGTGCCGTGCAGTTCGGGCAGCCGGTCGGGCGTCAGGCGGAACAGGATGTGGCGTGCCGTGATGGGCGGGCGCGTTGCATATTCGGGCTCTCCCGACACCGGTTCAGCCACCTCGCCCGACTCCGCTTCGCGAACGACATGCGGCGGAGTGAGCACGAACTGGTTCTGGCCGACCACGTCGCCGTATCCAGCGACAGGCGCTTCGCCGCCCTTGTGTCCAGCGGCGTACATCGGAATGGACAGGGTGATCGTGTCGGTGTCGGGGTCGAAGTTTTCGATGTCAACAGGGAAGCCGATGGCCACGCCGTTGACGATGTGGCCCAGGGGGACAACGTCGGGGCCGGACGATCGATCGCCGCGTTCCGGCATGATCACGGCGGGCAACGTGCCACCACCCGGCAGGGCGCTTGCATCTTCGATGATGACGTTCGTAGGCGGCGATTTATTGGTGTTCGTCCCGCCCCCGGCCAGGGCCGTATCGATCCAGTAGGCGAAGGGGATGGTGCCGCCAGGTAGCTTTTCCAGTTCCGCCCACGGAAGCACGATGTCGAGCTCACCGTCGGGCGGTGTCAGGTCCGCTTCAACTACGGGGTACGTCGCCAGCACGAAATCTTCCGGGTCGACACCCGCGCGGGCGATGATCTTGATGACGTCCCCAGCTTTGAACGCCGGCCTGAAGCCATCGGATCCGTCGTCCATGCGCGATAGTTTCGGGACTTTTGCCGTGGCATCTTCCTCGCGGTCGCTGATCGGGATCCGGTTAGGCATATCGCTAGCGGAACGCGTCTCCAGCTCAATGAGGTTTTCGTTGGGCTCGGTGCCTGGGTCGGGATCGATAATGCCGCCAGCGACATGCAAATTGATCTCCACCCGATGCGGGGCGGATTTACCGCGGACGTTGCCTTCCTCGCTAATAACGTTGTAGGCGACATCGACCGCTACCGTCACGTCGTCGGCGTCTTCGTTCCCGACGAGCCACGCAGCGAGTACGGCAGCGTATTCAACGCTGATCTCAATTAGGTCGGGGTTCTCAACACGCACATGGTCTGTGACGGTGTCGTCGCCAAACAGGATCTCGATCGAGTCCCGGTCGGTGATGTCCGGATGGGATGGGATCTGCACGACGACCAGTGCGCGGGCGTCAGCCTCGTCGATGATCTGGCTGCCGACGGGATCATCGTCATAGGCCGGGACAGCCGGTTCATCCAGATCGTCGATGGCATCCTCGAGACTGACTCGGATGAGCATAGACCGGGACAGCGGCGATGGGTTTTCTTCGCGGGGCATCACGTCGCACTGGAAATCCCACTCCCCATCGCCCTGTGCTTCAATGAAGCCGCGATAGAAGCGAAGCGTGATTACTTCTGATGAGTTCCCATACGGAACGACCGCGAAGTGGGTTGGATCGGTGTCCATGACCTTGTTGACATAGGGCCGGATCCAGTCCGCCGCCTTCTCGCCGGTGTAACCGGGGAGCGTGGCTTCAATATAGTCGGCGCCAGCAAACGTCTTCGACGTAATACCGTTCTTGATGATGTCGTCGTCGAAGATCAGTGCGGCCAGGAACGCGCCGCCGGGGCTTGGGCGAATCGTGTCGATGGTCAGTTTTGCGGGCAGGCCGCTGGCAGACGATCCACCATATTTAACGAGCCAGGTCATGTCGAACGAATTATGGTCGAACTCGACAGGACCAAAGAATTTGGCGGGAACCTCAAATTCAATGATGTCGGGTGGATCGTCGCCTAAGCGAAGCGTGTACACCTCGGCGAAAATCGTCAGTTCGAAGGTGTCGGAGTCCATATATCCGTCTGGCATCAGATCATCGAGCGCACCAAGACGGACCGTAAAGCCATTGTTATAGCCGCTGAGGGTGATTAGCCCGTCTTCGACTTCGTCGTCAGGCAGATCGGTGATGGGGCGCGCGAGGTTGGGCGGAAGGACGTGCGCGGCAAACGGAATGTCGGCCTCGGGCGAGAAGGGCGTGATGCGCTTACGCCGCGAGCCCGGCGTAAGCCAGGCGCGGAAGTGTGTGCGGGAAACGACGCGTGCAGCGGCGCGGCGCAGGGCGCGCTTGGTCATCCGTTTCATCGATGTGCTCCTTGCGGATTGTGAGGGCCGATACCCGCCCGGGACCGCCGTGACGTATGCGTCCAGCTGTGATCCCTACCCAGTTCCGTTGCCGTGGCATCCATGCCTGGCTATTCCATGCCGTGGCGATCCATTCGCCATGCCGCCGTGGCCCGGGGAGATATCGTTGGACCACTATAAGCGTATGAAATAAAAAGCAAATATCACGTTCGTTGTAGGCGCCGACGTCCGGAATCGGACACCATTTTCGTGCCGTTTTTCACTAGCCTCGCGCAACCCGCATGGCGCCTCGATTCACGTCGTCCGGTTCCGGACAACGTGTCCGATATCGAACAAAACGGGCTACCGGATCGCGATGATCCACAGTGCCGCTCCCTGAACGGGAGCCGCAGTCCAGTGCACCTGGTACGTGCCGGCCTTGTCGACCTGGCGCCAGGCGACCGCACCTTGCACACCACTCTCGTCTGGCAGCTCCACGAAGCTATCGATGAGCGTGAATCCGTCGCCGGGCACGGCGGTCATCCGCTTGACGCCGCCATCGCCCCACCAGAAGGCGAGCAGCGTTGCGGGGCCATCCACGGTGATCTCCTTGCTGGCGACCACCAGCGAGGCGTCGGCGTAGTTTTGTGCGAAGGCCTGTACGCGCGTGGCGTTGCGCACCTCGACAAAGGGTAGGGAAAGCTCCCCCTTCGGTTCGCCGGGCTTGGCGATGGAAAGGCGGTGCCCCGGGCCGCCTTTGGCGGCAAGCGCGACGTACGCGGTCACGCCGAAGCGGTCGCCGTAGTTGGCGTAGGTCAATCCGTGACCCAGTGACTTCCAGCGGTTGCCATAGGTGTCCTTCGGGCCACCATCGTTGCTGGCATAGCCGGCGTTGAAGGCGATGAGCACGCTGCCATTGGAGGCGGTATCCATGGCGGGCGTCACCGCGGGATCCGTGCCCAGGCCTTCGCCCTGGCCGAGGAAAACGTGGGCGCCGAGCGACGGGCCCGGTTCATCGGCGGCAGCCACGGGTCCGCTCAGGCCGGCGGTGGCGAACAGCGCGGTAAGTAACAGCAAGCGCATGCAAATCCTCCAAAGGTTGTACTTGTCACGCGGCCCAGCCTGCGCCACGCTGCACATTGCGGCGCGCTGGGCCAACGATACGCGCGCCACCCCTGGGGATAGCGCTCGTGGCGGACGAAACCGACTTCCTCGACCTGTACGGCAAGCTGCGCCTGCAGCCCGATTGCTCGTTGGCTGATTTCAAGCAGGCATACCGCCGCCACGTCTCCCAATGGCACCCCGACCGCCGCTCGCGCGGCGAGCGTGCCGATGCGCTCGCCGCCCGGCGCCTGCAACGGCTGATGGCCCAATACTCCGCAGCCATGGATTTCCACCGAAGGCACGGCCGCCTCCCCGGCGCCGCCCCCGCCACCACAACGCCCCCCTGTAGGAGCGCGCTTGCGCGCGATCCCGACACCGTCCGTGATAGCGCAGCGGTGAATGACCCGGCGCCTGCCGCTGTACCTGACGATATCGCCGCACCTATCGCGCGCAAGCGCGCTCCTACACGGTTTGCGTGGGTTGGCGTGTTGGTGGTGGCGGGGGTGTTGGTTTGGGATTTTGTGCCGGATCCGGATCGGGTGGACCCCGTCGCCGAGGGCGTGCCGGCGGTGACGGCCGAGGCGGCACCCGTGGTCAGCACGGCATCGCTGACTATCGGCATGAAGGATGACGAGGTCACGGCCCTCGAGGGCGAGCCGACGTTGCGTAGCGCGGATCGCTGGGAGTACGGCCCCTCGTGGGTACGGTTCGAGGGTGGCTCCGTCGTCGACTGGTACAGCTCGCCACTGCGGACCCTGCATGTCCGCTCCGCGCACGCGCCGCGTTGATTAGCGCGCGCCACGGCCGAAGATCACCACTTCCACCGTCTCGATCAGGATCACCAGGTCGAGGAACAGGCTGTGGTTCTTCACGTAGAACAGGTCGTACTTGAGCTTCTCGGCGGCGTCTTCTTCCGACGCGCCGTACGAATAGCAAAGCTGCGCCCAGCCGGCCAGGCCGGGTTTGATGCTATGGCGCAGGTTGTAATAGCGGATCTTGCCTTCCAGATCCGACACGAACTGCGGTCGTTCCGGGCGCGGGCCGACGATGCTCATATCGCCGCGCACCACGTTCCACAGCTGCGGCAGCTCATCGAAGCGCAGCTTGCGGCAGATCTTGCCTACGCGGGTCACGCGGTCGTCGTTGGCCTTGGCCCAGCGTGCCACGCCGTCCATTTCGGCATCGGTGCGCATGCTGCGGAACTTGTAGAGCCAGAAGGTGCGGCCTTGCTCGCCCACTCGCTCCTGCCGGTAGAAGATGGGCTGGCCGCGGCCGGATTCGAGCCGGATGCACAGGGCCACGCACAGCATCAGCGGCCAGCAGAGCAGGGCGATGGCGAGCGAGGCGAGGATATCGAAGGCGCGCTTGGCGAACAGCGCGAACGGCGTGGCATTGAAGCCACCGGAGAACACCAGCCACGACGGGTCGAGCATGGTGAGCTGCACGCGGCCGGCCTCGCGTTCCACAAAGGTGGTGAGGTCCGTGATCTGCACGCCGAGCTGGCGGCAGGCGAGCAGGTCGTCCATGGGGAGCGAACCGCGCCGGTCGTCCACGCCGACGACGATCTCGCTGATGCGCTCGCGCCGTGCCAGATCGGCCAGCGGGATATCGCGCGCCATGAGCAGCGGCTCGGGGACCTGCGGGGTATCGCTCGGGCCGGGCACATAGCCGACCAGGAAGAAGCCGCGGCGATCGGAACGGCGGCGCATGCGGTTATGAATCTGTGCAGCACGTTCGCCCGCGCCAAGGATCAGGACGCGGCGCTTCAGCGCATCCATCTCCACCAGGCGCATGAACAGGCCGCGGAAGCCGGCGGTCGTGAGGAAGCCGAAGACGAGGCCCATGCCGAGCACGCCGCGGCCGACGTAGGCCTGCGGGATCACGTAGTAACCAACGATCAGTGCAAGGCCGCCAAGGATGAAGGCGATCGCATGCCGGGCCAGTTGGCCGCGCCAGCTCATGCGCAGGTTGCCGCGGTACTCGCCGAGCGCTGCCATGCCGAGGAAGATCACCACGGCGAACATCACCGCGCGTGCGATCACCGTTTGATTCGACGCCTGCAGGTCTTCCGGCGAAGGCGCGAAGCGGATCCACGTGGCGAGGTTAAGCGAGAGCGCGAGGAGCAATAGCTCCACGACGCCGAGGAGCGTTAGCCAGCGAACGATCGGCTGCCGGAAGAGACGGAACATCAGTACACCCCTGTGGCCCACGCAATGTTTGCGTGCTGATGCGATGAAGGCTAGGCGTGGGGGCGGGGTGTGTCGATTGCACTTACGGTTTGCGCGATGGCTAGGCCGAATGGTTGTAACACTGCTGTATCACAACAGATGCACACGGGCCTCGCGCACGGCCGCTGGCGTTGCCACGGCGGCGATCCATTGGTCGGCGTCGCCGAGGTTGCGGGTGTGGCACGGCGGCGCGAAAAACGCATCGGGCGGCGGCATCTGCAGCTCGCTCGGCGGTGCGGGTGTCGTCGCGGGATCGGTACGGAAGCCCACGCCAAAGGCTTTCAGCAAGGCTTCCTTGCGCGTCCACAGTTCCATCAGCCGGCGTGCGCGACATGCGGGGCGCAGGCCGTGCACGTCCATCGCTTCGCGGCGGGTGCAGAACATGGGCACCAGCGCATCCAGGTCGATCTTCGCCGGCACCACTTCGATATCGACGCCGATGGTCGCGGCCGTCGAGACCGAAAGCGCCACCATGCTGCCGCTATGGCTGAGGCTGGTGGAAAAGGCGACGCCGGGCAGGTGGGGTTTGCCTTCGGCCGTGGCCGCGAGTGGTACGTCCTCGGGTGCGGCATCGATGCATTGGCCGATGGCGATGCGCCATACGGCGTGGGCGAGCGTGTAGGTGGCACGGTCGCTCTGGTAGCGGAAGCGGGCGGCCCGCGTGCGTTCCGTCCGGTCGAGCAGTTCGCCCGCCGCGGCCACCTGGCTGGCGAACGCCTTCGTATCGAAGACGAGCACGCTGGCTTCATGCGCACGGGCTGCGCCGAAGCCACTCGCGCGGATGAGCTCGCCGACCTCTTCGACAAACACCTGCTTGCGGTCGCGGCTCATCCGTCCGTCCATCAGGTGAGCCCGCTACCCTCGCACGCCGCGAGCAGCACGCGAAGGTGATCGGCCAGGCGGAGGCTGAGTGCCACCAGGGTGAACGTGGGAAACGCCCAGCCGCTGGTGGGGAATACCGAGCTGCCGGCGACGTGGAGGTTGTGCACGCCATGCACCTTGCCGTCCGTATCTACCACGCCCGAGTTGGCGTCGGTCGACATGCGCGTGGTGCCCATGTGGTGGGCCGTGCCGAAGACTTCCGGTGCCGCCGTCGCGTCGTTGGCCCACGGCGCGACTTCGAACGTCCCTCCGCAGGCATCGGCGAGCGGCTTGCCGGCCAGGGTTGTGAGCGTGCGGTACGTGTAGCGGTCGAGTTCGGTGAGGCGCCAGTCCACGTTCACCCGGCGCAGGCCGAGCGCGTCGCGGGTGTTGCCGAGCGTGATGCGTGAATCGCGGTTGGGGGCTTGCTCGAAGAAGCCGACCAGCTCGACGCGTTCACTGCGCACGGTGGGCTTGTCGGCCACTTTCTGCGCGGCGGCACGGATCACGTCGCCGATATGCAGCCCGAGGCTGACGGCGCTCATGGCGAGATTGGGCGGGACGGCGACGGCGGTGGCGGTCGGGCCATTGCTCATGGCCGCCGAAAGACGGGCCTCGAGCACCGTGGCTTCATCACGGCTCGGCGGACGCAGCGCCGCACGGACATTGCGCAGGGCGCGGATGCCTTTGGGCAGCTCGCCTTCCACGGCGAACGGGTGGACGCGGCCATTCAGGATGCGGTGACGGCGCTGGGCGTCGGAGGCCAGGCCGATCTCGGCAGCGACCGGCAGGCGTACCTTGCCGATGGTGCGCTCGTACGGGCGCGTGAGCGTGTCGGGTGAGCGCGAGTGCACGCTGCCGATCGTCCCGCGCGGATGGTCCATGAAATAGCGGCCGACGAGATCACGATCGTTGCCGAGGCCGCAGGGCGCGACGCTATCGGACAGCAGCAGGAGGCGGGCATTCTCGATGCCACCCGCCGCGAGCACGAAGTGGCGCGCGTTGATGTGGCCACGGCGGCCGCTCAGCGAGCCGATCCGCGCGCGAACCACCGCGGTGGCCGAGGCGTTGGCCTCGAGTTCCATCAGGTTCGCGTGCAGGAGCACGGTGATATTGGGCGCGGTGCGCATCTCGTCCCGGTAGGCTTCGCCGAAAAGGATGGGGCTGCGCGCGAACAGGAGGTTTGCCAGCGCCTCGGGATCGAGATCCAGCGGCTGGCGTTGTGTCGGGCCGTCGAATTGCCCTGGGCCGAACGTATGCGTGGGGTCGATCTGGCAGAAGTCGCGTGCCTTCGTATACCACGGTGCCAGATCGGCATAGCGCAGCGGCCAGCCGCTTTCAGGGACCCACTCACGTGGTTCCAGGTCGGTATCCGCGAAGGGAATGCAGCCACCACCCCATAGGGTGCAACTGCCACCAAACACGCGCATGCGCGAATGCGCCATGTCGAACGGCGCGCCACCCACGGCGGTGCCTTCATAGAGCGCCTGGCTGCGGTCTTCACCGGCCAGGCCGCCACTTTCCACCAGCAGCACGCGCACCTGGGTGCCCAGGAAGGCGCGGGCGATAGCGATGCCGGCCGGCCCGGCGCCAATCACGCACAGGTCGGCCTGATGGTCGGTAGGGACCGACCCGTCAAGGTAATCGAGGATCACGGCAGTACTCCCAGCTAAGAGCGTTCCGAGTGCATTCTTGTTTTTGGTGTCGGAGCGCTTATCCGCGCCCTCTCATGTGCGGTGCGGGATCAGAGCCTGCCGTCCACCGCGTCGCGGGGGAGGACGTACTTCACGTCGTAGACCACCGACGCCGGTTTACCGAAGGCGCGGATGCCTTCTGCGCCCATGGCGGCGAATTCACGGTGGCCGACGGCGACGACGACCGCGTCGTAGGTGCCCTGGCGGGGTGCCTCGACGGGGGCGATGCCGTATTCATGGATGGCCTCTTCGGCGCGCACCCACGGGTCGTGCACATCCACGGTGACGCCATAGGCATGCAGGGCGGCCACGATATCCACGACACGGGTGTTGCGCAGGTCGGGGCAGTTTTCCTTGAAGGCGAGGCCCAGCATGAGCACGCGCGCGCAAACCGGGTTGATCCCCTTGCGCACCATGAGCCGGACCAGCTCGCTCGCGATATACGGGCCCATGCCGTCATTGGTGCGGCGGCCGGCCAGGATCACGTCGGGGTGGTGGCCCACCTGCTGGGCTTTGTGGGTCAGGTAATACGGATCGACGCTGATGCAGTGGCCGCCAACCAGGCCAGGCCGGAACGGCAGGAAGTTCCATTTGGTGCCGGCCGCCTCGAGCACTTCCAGAGTGTCGATACCCAGCTTGTTGAAGAGGATGGCGAGGTCGTTCACCAGGGCGATGTTGAGGTCGCGCTGCGTGTTCTCGATAACTTTCGCCGCTTCCGCCACTTTCAGCGAACTCGCCCGGTGGGTGCCGGCGGTGATCACCGACCGGTACAGCGCATCCACGAATTCGGCGACTTCGGGGGTCGAGCCCGAGGTAACTTTGAGAATTCCCGTAACGCGATGCGTCTTGTCACCGGGATTAATCCGCTCCGGCGAGTAGCCCGCAAAAAAATCCTGGTTGAAAACGAGTCCCGATTCACGCTCGAGAATGGGCACGCAAACTTCTTCGGTGCAGCCCGGATAAACGGTCGATTCATAAATCACGACGTCGCCGCGTTTGAGAACTTTGCCCAGCGTCTCGCTCGCGCGGATGAGTGGCGTGAGGTCGGGGCGGCGGGCCTCATCGATCGGCGTGGGCACCGTGACGATGAAGGTGTCGCATTCGGCGAGATCATGCATGGCCGAGGAAAAGCGCAGGCGCTGGGCTTCGCCGAGCTCGGCGGAATCCACTTCCAGGGTGACGTCGAGGCCGGTGCGCAACTCCGATATGCGTCGTGAATTTATGTCGAATCCGAGGGTTGCGTATTTCTTGCCGAATTCAACGGCCAGTGGCAGGCCGACGTAGCCCAGGCCAACGATTCCCAACCGCAGCGTGTCGAGCGCGCGGGCGATGAACGCGGCAGGTGCGGCGTAAGGGCGCGCGCTGGCGTCCTGTGCGTCGACGACGGCATCGCCTGCTGTACGGCTTTCTGTATCCATCCCCGCACCCACCCCTGGCCTGGCTATGAGAAACCCGGAAACCCGGGCGGCCAAAAGCGTAGCAATGAGACCGGGGCTTCTTCTGTACCGCTTACGTGCTCTTACTTATGGCCGATGCCGCGCGGGCTGAACCGAGAGCCGAACGCGCTCCCCGGAGGCGTGGAAATGGCGTTTACAAGCGTCAGGGTGCGCGATATGGTTCCGCCAGCCAGTCCCCATCGGTGGTCAGGCATATGGCTAGAAACAGGCTTTGGGTCCACTGATGTCCGCGCGCACTTACATCGGGTCGGTACGCGTGGCCTTGCTGGACGACCATGCGCTCGTCCTTAAAGGGCTGGTCGCGCACCTCAAGGCCTATCCGTCGCTCACCATCGCGGGCAGTTCTCCGAACAGCCAGCATTTCCGTGCGCTGCTCGCGTCCATGCCTGTCGATGTGGCTCTTATCGATTATTCGCTCGCGGCGGATGACCCGGATGGCGTGACCCTCGTGCGCTCGTTACGCGCGGCGTTCCCGCGCATGAAGGTGGTCGTGGTCTCGGCCTTTGACGATGGCCCGCTCGTTCGCCGGCTCCTTGCCGCAGGCGCGCATGGGTTCGTCGGTAAAAGCCAGGACCCCGATGATGTGATCCGTGCGATCGATGCGGCCATGACCGGCCGCGTATACGTACCACCCGCGCTGGAGCGCGTACTGGAATACGGGACGGATCCCAAGCTCTCTCCCAAGGAGACCGATGTGATCCATCACTTGCTCGAAGGCATGACCGTCACGCAGATCGCCGAAAAATTCGGGCGCAGCCTGAAGACGATCAGCGCCCAGAAATCATCAGCCTTCCGCAAGCTTGGCATCGGGAGCGACAACCAGCTTTACGCCATGCGCGATCACGTTCGGGCGCTGGAGGGCGGTGCGGAGTGATGCGATGGTTTGCGGGCGCCATCCTCGCGTGCCTGGCCCCGCTGGCTTTCGCCGTGGACACGCCGCCCACGCCCAGCGAGTGGGCAGCGGCGCACCCGGTCGTACGCATTGCCATCGATGATCAGCAGGGCGGCCGCATCGGCGGCCAGGCGTCCAATCCCCTGGTTACCCAGTATCTCGCCTTGGCGCAGGCCAAGACGGGCCTGCGCTTCGTCGTGGTGCACACCAGCTCATGGGAGGAATCCGTCGCGGCGTTCAAGGCGGGGCGCATCGACCTCTTGCCGTCGCTTACGGACCGGCTGGTCGCGGATCTCGGCAGCGACGCGTTGTGGTCGCGGCCGTTTTACGTAGGCCACACCTTGCTGATCACTCGCACCGTAGGGCCCGCTCGCGTCACGCTGGCCGACCTGGACGGGCGCACCATCGCCTACAAGGGGGGCGGCGAGTACGACAGCTGGCTGCGTCGCTCACACCCTTCGATCCACCGGCTCCCGCTGGCCGATGTGCATCAGGTCCTCGCCGCCGTGGAAAGCGGCATCGCCGATGCGGGGCTGGGCATCGATGTGACTTATCACCCCATTGTCCGCCGCGACTATGGGCTGAGTTTGCGTATCGCGGGTGATATTCCCGAGATGCCCGTGAGCGTGCGGCTTGCCGTGCACAAGGATGCGCCGCAGCTACTCACGTTGATCGACGAGAGCCTCGGCCGCATCAGCGTGGGTGAGAACGAGGCCGTGATCGAGCGCTGGCTTGAGACCGCTTACCTGCGTGCGCCCACCGTGGCGCACATCGCGTCGGTCTACCGCGTGGAGATCGCGCTTGGCGTGGCTCTGGCCATGGCACTCGTATTTGCGCTGTGGCAGATGCGTCGTGCGCAGCTCGCCTCGCGGCGGGGCGAGCAACAGAAGACGTTGCTGCTCGCGGTCATGAGCCACGAAGTGCGTAATGCCGTGAATGCGGTGACGTCGTCCATTGAACTGATGGCGCGTGCGCCGATGGATGGGGCGCAGCGTGACCTGATGGCCATTGCGCAATCCAGTGCGCGCAATCTGCAGGGGATGCTACGCAGCGCCCTGGATTACACGCGTACCGAGGCCGAAGGTTTCACGCCTGATCTCGCCGCATGCGATGCCCTGGCCGTGGCCCGGGAAGTGCTGCAGGGGCATGCGGCGGCCATCGAACAAAAGGGATTGGCCGTGCGCCTGGATCTCCCGATGGGTGCGTTGCCGTGGCTGTTGCTCGATGAGACGCGCCTGCGCCAGGTGCTCGAGAACCTGCTTTCCAATGCGGTGAAGTTTACCGACCGTGGCCACGTGGGTATCGCGCTGTGGCAGGTGGTGGATGGCGATGCGCCGCGCCGTCTTGTCTTCGAGGTGTTCGACACCGGCGCGGGGATCTCCGTGGAGCGGCGGCGCGGCCTGTTTCGTCCGTTCGTCCAGGCGCATGGCCGGCGCTCACGACGTTTGGGTGGCACCGGGCTTGGGCTGGGTATCTGCCGGGAGATCGTGAACCACCTCGGTGGCCGGTTGGTCCTGAGCAGTGAGGAAGGCGTGGGTACGTCGGTGCGCGTGGAATTGCCGACCAGCCTGGTTCCCTCGGTCCCGGTGGTCGAGCCCGCGGCCGCCGATAGTGCGGCCAGCCACGGTGGGGTGGTGTTGCTGGTCGAGGACCATCCGGCCAATCGACAGATTATCGCTGCCCAGCTCCGCTTCCTGGGTTTCGAGACGATGGCTGCCGATCACGGGCAGGCGGCGATCGATGCCTTCGAGCCGGGCAAGTTCGCGGCGGTGCTGCTCGATTGCGAACTCCCTGATATGCAGGGTTACGACATCGCGGCGGAGCTTCGCGCGCGCGAACGGCGCACCGATAGCTCGCGCACGCCCTTTATCGCCATTTCGGCGACCCAGGGAGAGGAGCACATCCAGCGCTGCAACGAGAGTGGCATCGATATCGTCATGGGCAAGCCACTTTCGCTTGATCGCCTTCGGGAGGCACTCTCCCCGCCCGCGCACGAGGACGACGTGTTCTCGCTATTCCGTGCAGAAGGCGCGCGCGACCTGGATGCCGCCCTGGCGGCTGCGGGCCGCGGCGATGTCACCGCGGCCCGGCAATCCTTGCATCGCGTGCATGGCGCCGCACTGGTGCTGCGGCTGACGCAACTCGAGGCGCCGATCAGTGCGGTCACGGGGGCGTTGGCAGGCGATCCGTTGAACCTGGACAGGCACGCGAAGGCCTTGCGCGAGGCGCTGGCGGGCGTGGGTTTCACGGCCGTTTCACAAGACGAGGATTAATTCGCGATCTAACGGCAAGGCCGTTGCCCCTCCATGGGCCGGACACCCTGGCACGGGCTGCTTCACTGGGCGACACGTATGTCGCGGCTAAAACGCGCTCCCACTTTTAGGACAACGCCCAATGGTGGCGGTGGGCGTGGGCTGCTGGAATAACCGGTATCCCCATCGCACCGCCGCCAATCCGCAGGGCTTTCCTGGAGGGCGCGCGTGCCCATTGTCCAAGGAAACCCCGTCATGCACGCTTCCCGTCCCGCCCGCGTTCGTCGCGCTCGCTTATGCCAGGCCATTGCGGTGGCTCTCGTCTTCCAGGCATCGGCGGTCGCCGCCAGAACGCTGCAGCCAGGTCAGAATTACACCGTCGTGCAGGGCGACCCTGTCGAAGCGTGGGTCGCGCGCGGTGGTGGCAGCCTGACCCTGATGCCCGGCGCATCGACGTTGAACATCGCGCTGACGACATCGACCCTGACGGCGACCAACGCCACCATCGCCTCCTCGGGCGCGGGAACGAGCGATATGGCGCTGTCGGTGGCCAATGGGTCGAGCGCCACCCTGCAGGGCGGTGTGATTCGGTCGGAGAACGGCACAGGCCTCGCGATTATCGGTATCGGTGGCTCGGAGGGTAGTGACCAGGCCGCGACGGCGACGCTCAATGGCACCGCGGTTTCCGGCGGGTACCAGGGCGCGATCGTCAGCAACGGTGGCTACCTTACCGCCGTGGGCGCCAGCATTGCCGGCACCGGCGCGAACAGCCGTGGCCTGCTGGTCAACACGGGCACGGCGGAACTGACCGGCGGCACCCACGTCTCCGGCGTGGTGAATGGCGCGGTGCTCCTCGGCGACGCGCGCGGCGGGGATGTGGACGACCCCGGCCGCCACCTCATCGTGGATGGTTCCATCGTCCAGGGCGGTACCGGTGCTGCGGTGCTGGTGCAGTACGGGCTGCCCGCGTGGGCCAATGGCACCGTCTCGGTCGTGAACGGCGGACAGCTGGTCGGGGGTAACGGCGTCGCCATCCAGGTCCAGAACCGCATGCATGCCGATATCGATATCGCCACGAGCAGCGTGGTGGGCGATATTGTTGGTGCAGGCAATGCCACGGCGAATCTCACCCTGGGCGACAAGGCATCACTGCGCGGTGCCGTCAACGGAGCTGGCATCGATACAGGCATTGACGCCACCGCGCGTTGGGAAACCACCGGTGCGTCGTCGATCGGTGGGCTGCGCCTGGACGGTGCGCTGGCCTTCGCTCCGGCGGCCGGTTTTACCACGGTGAACGTGGCGGGCGATCTGTCGGGGCAGGGTGGCAACATCACCTTCAATACGCGGATGAACGAGGGTGGCGCCATCGCCGCCCAGGCAACGGATCGTCTCCTCGTGCACGGCAACGTGACGACGACCGGCACGACGCTGGTCTCCGTCACCTCGACGGGTGATGGCGCGCTCACCGATCTGAACAGGAATGGCGTCGTCGACAACAACGAGGGCATTTCGCTGATCCAGGTGGCCGGCAACTCGCGCGCGGATGCCTTTGCGCTGGCGGGTAGCTATGTGGCCGCGGGGCCGTACCAGTACACCTTGCACGCGTTCGGCCCGGGTGAGGTCGATGCCGCGCAGAGCCAGCTCGGTGCGGGTAGTGGCTTCCAGTGGGATTACCGCCTTGGCAACCGTTACGTCACCGATTGCAGTGACGACTGCGCGCCGCCGGTGACCCCGGAAGACCCGGAGCGGCCGCCTGTCGATCGCGCCGCGGTGGTGCCGCAGCTTCCGGCGTACATGCTCGCGCCGATGGCCCTGCAGAACTACGGCAGCGCACTGAATGATGGCCTGCACCAGCGGATGGGCGAAATTCGCGATAGCGCCTACGGCGCCGATGTGGGCGGTGAGGTGTTCGCCCGTGTCGTGGGTAGCCAGCTGAACTACACGCGCAATCTTTCGTTCCAGCGCTACGGCTACGATTTCGACCAGCAGATCAACGCGCTGCAGGTTGGCGCGGGCATCGTGGCCGTCGATACCGACCACGGCTCGATTCGTGCCGGCTGGGCGCTCGACCACGGCACCACCCGGGTTACGCCGAGTGCCGCTGATGGCAACAGCTATGCGAAGTACTACGCCAACGGTGGCGCCGCCTGGGTCACCTACGAGCACGGCAGCGGCCTGTGGGTCGACGGCATCATCGGTGTCACCCGCTATCACGGCGATGTCAGCACGGACCTGCGTGGCGACGAGGTGGGCAAGGTGCATGCGCAGGGCTGGACCATGTCGGTGGAAGTGGGCAAGCCGCTGCCGCTCGGTGGCGACTGGACCGTGGAGCCGCAGTTCCAGTTCCGCGTGCAGCAGCTGAACTTCCGTGATTTCCGCGACAAGGATGGGCTGGATATCCGTCTTGGTAATAGCGTGCAGGCCACCTCGCGCCTGGGTATCCAGGTGGGCCGCACCGCCAACCCGCTGTTCGCGCCGTATGGCCGCCTGGACTTTATCCACACCAGTAACGGAAATCCCACGTTGCAGGCCTCCAGCGAGGCGTGGAACGCGGGTGATACGTTCCAGACCGGCAGCACTGGCAACTCCTACCGCGTGGCCGCGGGCGTCACCAGCCAGCTCACCGACCACGTGCAGCTCTACGGCGAAGGCACCTGGCGCCACTACGTAGGTAGCTACGGCCTGAAAGGCTGGTCCGGCAACGCAGGCATCC
The DNA here is from genome assembly GCF_023078475.1 of Luteibacter aegosomaticola. NCBI lineage: Bacteria > Pseudomonadati > Pseudomonadota > Gammaproteobacteria > Lysobacterales > Rhodanobacteraceae > Luteibacter > Luteibacter aegosomaticola. The sequence continues at coordinate 2,317,048 of NZ_CP095741.1, forward strand.
GCATCACCTTCTAAGGCCCCTGTAGGAGCGCGCTTGCGCGCGATAGGGCTTGCGACACCCCCCATCGCGAGCAAGCTCGCTCCTACAGTTCACTCGAGGGGTTTAAACAAGACTTTGCGTACCAATGTCGATGGAGTTGTCTTCCTCCCACACCAACGGAGTCCATCGATGGCAAGCGTGAATGCAGCGTCAAGTGGCAGCTTCAAGATCGGCGGTGACCTCGAGGTGCATCGCCTCGGTTTCGGCGCCATGCGCATTACGGGCAAGGGCATCTGGGGCGATCCCGCCGACCCGGTCAAGGCCAAGGCCACACTTAAGAAATTACCTGAGCTTGGGGTTAATTTCATCGATACGGCCGATAGTTACGGCCCATATGTAAGCGAAGATCTCATTCGCGAAGTCCTGCATCCCTACAAGGGTATGGTCATCGCCACCAAGGGTGGCCTGACCCGCCACGGGCCGGATATCTGGGCCCCGGTGGGCCGTCCGGAATACCTGCGCCAGTGCGTCCTGATGAGCCTGCGCCGCCTCGGCGTCGAGCGCATCGATCTGTGGCAGCTTCACCGCGTCGACGAAAAGGTGCCCGCGGACGAACAGTTCGACGTGATCAAGCAGATGCAGAAGGAAGGGCTGATCCGCCACGCCGGTCTGTCTGAAGTCAGCGTCGCGCAGATCGAAGCGGCGCAGAAGTACTTCAAGGTCACCACGGTGCAGAACCTCTACAACCTGGGTAACCGCCAGAGCGAGGCTGTGCTCGACTACTGCGAGAAGCACGATATCGGCTTCATCCCCTGGTTCCCGCTCGCCGCGGGCGAACTGGCGAAAGAAGGTTCGGTACTGTCGAAGATCGCCGGCAAGCTCGGCGCCAGCAACGGCCAGGTGGCCCTCGCATGGCTGCTGAAACGCTCGAAGGTGATGCTGCCGATCCCAGGCACCGGTGACCCGGAGCATCTGGAAGAAAACATCAAGGGCGCCTCCCTGCAGCTCTCGCAGGAAGACTACGACGCCCTGGAACACGCAGTGAAATAACCCGAAGCGCACCACGACGCCGGCGCCCGATGGCGCCCCACGTCATGACGCCGGCGCCTCGCGGCGCCGTCACCCCTGTAGGAGCGCGCTTGCGCGCGATGGGTGCTTGCGGCACCCGTGAATCGCGCGCAAGCGCGCTCCTACAAGGGGTTTTGGTTCGTGGTGGGTCTTGGTTAGTGCAGTTTGACGGGCGGGTAGGTGGTGCGCCGCAGGCGATCGGCAATCCACAGCGCCGTGGCGCGGCCGTAGCCGTGCAAGGTCACGCGGTGCATCTGCTCCAGCGAGACGTAAAGCATCTTCGCCAGCCAGCCGCGCATCGGGATCGAGCGGCCCTTCGGCACGGAAGGCACTTCGCCTGCACCCTGGCGTACGCCAAGCGACACCAGCGTGCCCTTGGCGTGGTAACGGAAAGGTTCCGCGCTGCGACCTTCGAGCAAGCGCGGCAGCGCCTTCGCCAGCCAGTTCGCCTGCTGGTGCGCGGCCTGCGCCGTCGGCGGCACCACGGTGCCCTCGGGGCTGAAGGCCGCGTAGGCACAATCGCCAATGGCGTAAATGTCCTTGACGCCCTTCGCGGCCAGGTGCGAATCGACCACGATACGACGGTCGCGCGAGAGCTCAAACGGCCCCAGCGCCGTGACGAAATCATGGCCGATCACACCGGCCGCCCACACCTGGATATCGCAGGGCAGGTGCGAGTCGTCGCTCAGCGTGAACGAGCCCTGCTGCACGGACTTCACGCCCACACCCACGCGAACATGCACGCCCATGCGTTCCAGGATGCGCTGCGCCCAGGCGGAGGTGCGCGGATCCACGGCAGGAAGCACGCGCGGGGCCATGTCCATCAGCGTGATTTCAAGCTTCGTCGCCGGCGAGAGACCGCCATAGCGATGCATATCGTTGAAGGCGTGATGCAGCTCGGCCGCCAGCTCCACGCCGGTGGCGCCTGCGCCCACGATGCCGATGCGGATCTTGACGCTCGGGTCGCCCGCGGTGCGCAGGGCCAGTGCGAGGATGCGTCGGCGCAGCTGCACGGCCTGGGTGGGGCTATCGAGCATGTCGCAATACTCGAGCACGCCCGGGGTGCCGAAGTCGTTCACACGCGTGCCGAACGCGAGCACCAGCGTGTCGTAGCCCAGCTTGCGGGCCGGGAGGATCAGCTCATCGGTGCCGGGCAGGTGCACCTCGGCCAGGTCGATCTGCTTGGCTTCCGCATCCACATGGCGGATCGCACCCGGCTCGTAGCGGTAGCCGTGGGTGGTGCCGTGGGCGAGGAAGGGCACGGCCTCTTCGCCGTCGCCCAGCAGGCCGGCGGCCAGTTCGTGTAGCCGCGGCTTCCAGAAGTGCGTGGGGTCGCGGTCGACCAGGACGACCTCGTTCGTGGCCTGCCGACCGAGACGGGTGGCGAGCTCGACGCCGGCAGCGCCGCCGCCGACGATCACGACGCGATGTCTGGTTGATGTCATGTAAGGTTTCCTGATGAGCTAAAGAACTGATCGGGAGCATAAAAGGAAATAGGTCACTTGCTTGCGAAGTTCAGGCTTTTCCTGTACATCCGTGACACCATGCCACACCTCCTCCGACGACGAACCTGAGTTTTTGAGCCCCGGCGCCCTGCGCCGCCGCCTTCGTTTTGTCCCTGGAGATCGCATGTCCCTGTCGCTTTCAGCGCGGGTGGACGAGGCCCTGGCCTCGGCATTCCACCTGCTTGCGCTGCCCCCTGAACTCGCCCACGCCGAACCCTCGTCCCGCCCCGAGCTGGGCGATTTCCAGTGCCATGCCGCGCTCGCCGCGGCGCGGGTCGTCCGGCGGCCGCCGCGGGCCATCGCCGATGAGATCGCCGCGGCCCTTCGTGGGGATGCGCGCTTTGCCGCTGTGGAGGTGGCTGGCCCGGGCTTTGTGAACCTGCGGCTCGCCGATGGGTTCCTCGCGGGGGTGGCGGCCACGACGCTCGTCGACCCGGCGCTAGGGGTTCGCAACGAGGGCGAGGGCCAGCTCGTCGTGCTCGATTTTGGCGGCCCCAATGTCGCCAAGCCCCTGCACGTGGGTCATCTCCGTTCGCTCGTGCTCGGCGAAAGCCTGCGCCGCATCCACGGGGCACTGGGCTGGCGGACGCATGGCGACGCACACCTGGGTGACTGGGGCCTGCAGATGGGCATGCTGAGCTCCGCGATCCGCCGCACGTCGCCGTCGCTGCCGTACTTCACCGGTGCGGGCCCTTATCCGTCCGAGCCGCCGGTAACGCTCGATGAACTGGAGCGCCTCTATCCCGAAGCTGCCGCGGCGAGCCGGGAGGATCCGGCGCGCATGGCTGAAGCGCGCGCCGATACGGCGGCACTGCAAGCGGGTGATCCCGGTTTGCTCGCCCTCTGGCACACGCTGCGCCAGTTGAGCGTTGATGCGCAGGTGCAGGATTTCGCCTTGCTCGATGTGCATTTCGACGCGCTGGATGGCGAGAGCGATGTGCGCGATGCGATCGCACCGCTGGTCGAGAATCTGCGGGCGCGCGGCGTCGCGCGCGATAGCGACGGCGCGCTGGTTATCGATGTGGCCTTGCCAGGCGATGCCACCGAGATGCCGCCCCTGCTACTCGCCAAAAGCGACGGTGCCGCGCTTTATGCGACGACGGATCTGGCGACGTTACAGGCTCGCGCGCAGATGCCTGGCCTCGCGAAGGTTATCTATGTCGTCGATCAGCGCCAGGCACTGCATTTCCAGCAGGTGTTTCGCGCCGCACGCCGGGCAGGCATCGCCGACGGCGTTGACCTCGTGCACGCCGGCTTCGGTACGGTGAACGGTAAGGACGGTAAGCCGTTCAAGACACGCCAGGGCGGCGTGGCGCGGCTGCGGGATCTGCTCGACGAAGCGGTGGAGCGTGCGGGTGAGCGCGTGGAAAGTTCCGAGCGTGTCGCCGTGGATGAGCGGGCAGGGCTCGCGGCCATGATCGGCATCGCGGCGGTGAAGTTCGCGGACCTCTCGGGTGACCGGCTATCGGGCTACGTATTCGACGCCGAACGGCTGGTCGCGTTCGAAGGGAAAACCGGGCCGTACCTGCAGTACGCGGTGGTGCGGATGCGTTCCATCCTTGAAAAAGCGGGTGCACAGCCCGCGGAACAACAGGTGGGCATCCCGCACGCGACGCAACCGGTGGAACGCGAGCTGGTGCTCGCGTGCCTCGCGTTCGGCGACAAGGTCAGTGAAGCCGCACACCTGCTGCAACCCGGTGTGCTCGCCGCGTGGGCATACGACATCGCCCAGCGCTTCAGCAAGTTCTACGACCGCTGCCCGATCCTGCGCGAGGAAGACGATGCGGTACGCGCACACCGGCTCGGCATCTGCCAGCTCACGCTAGCCGTCCTGCAGCGCGCACTCATCCTGCTGGGCATCACCGTCCCAACTCGCATGTAACGCCAACGCTCTTGTAGGAGCGCGCTTGCGCGCGATGGGTGCTTGCGGCAAGACCCATCGCGCGCAAGCGCGCTCCTACAGGGGGCGTTACTTGTGGCTGTACGCCTCGACGGCGTCCATCACGCGGGCGGAATACACCAGCGCCGCACCGGCATTCAGCGCGATCGCTACGCCCAGCGCCTCACTGATTTCTTCGCGCGTGGCACCGGCCTTCAGCGCGGCATCGGTATGCACCGTGATACAGCCATCGCAACGGCTCGTGACCGCGACGGCGAGCGAGATCAGCTCACGCGTCTTCGCACCGAGCGAACCTTCCTTGCCGGCATTCGCATTCGAGAGCGTCTGGTAACCCTTCACCGTATCCGGGCTCAGTTTGCCGATCTCGCCAATACGGCCCATGAGTTCTTTCTTGTAGGCAACCCAGTCAAGCATGTTCGTGACTCCATCAATGGCGGCACGGGGTGCGCCGTCGTGAGAGATAGTTTGTCACCACCCCCTGCGCGGCCAAATGCTCAAATGGCGCGTGTTTTGGCGAAATCGTCTCACCCGACCATTTCGGATCAAAAAGAGGACAGGACGTCGCACCTTGCTGACCGGCCACTGGCCCCCGGCGGCGGCCCTGCTAGGGTCCTGCCTGTCGCATTTATTGATTCGGAGAGGGACTCTCATGACCCAGCCGGCCACCCAGGCGGCACGTCTTGGCTGCGCGGATTGCGGCCTGCATGCCATTTGCCTTCCTGAAGGCGTCGACGAGGGCGGGCTGGCCCGTCTCGATCGCCTGACCCGCTCGCGCAGCACCTACCAGCGCGGCGATTCCGTCTACCGGCAAGGACAGCCGTTCAACGCCCTCTACGTCGTGCGCTCGGGCGCTGTCCGTGTCGCCCTCGGTGATGCGGATGGCAGCCAGCAGGTGCTGGGCTTCCGCCTTCCGGGCGAGATCCTCGGCATCGATGCCTTGCTCGACGACACTCACCGCACTGATGCCACCGCGCTTGAGCGCACCACGGTGTGCGAAGTGCCGTTCGCGCGGCTCGAAGACCTGTTCCAGCAATTGCCCGGCTTGCAGCGGAAGATGATGCGCGAACTCGGCCGCGAGGTCGCCGATGCGCAGCGTCACGTGCTCGCCATGGGCCGCCAGCAGGCCCTCGAACGTGTCGCCTTGTTCCTGCGCGGGCTGCTTGAACGCTACGACAGGTTGTCGCGCCCGACCGACTGCGTGCGCCTGCCGATGGGCCGCAGCGACATCGCCTGCTATCTGGGCCTCGCGGTGGAAACCGTCAGCCGGGCGTTGGGGCGCATGGAAGAGCATGGTGTGCTCTCGGCCAGTGGACGCCACCTGCGCATCCACCGGCGTGATCTTCTTGATGCATTGTGTGCCACCGACGCTACGAGCGACCGCAAAAGGAACTGACGCAGGTCAGGAATGTGGGGGCAGGGGGTTTCTAACCTTCTGCTTGCCGGCCCCGACGGTCGGCACTTAGCCCACAAGGAGTCACCCCGTGCTTCAGCTCAAGACCCTCGCCGTCGCCCTGTTGCTCGCCGCGCCGATCGCGGCCCAGGCCGCGGATACGGATGCCAACTGGACCCTGCATGTCGGCGCCCACGTCGTCGATCCGAAATCGGATACCGGCCAGCTCGCCGGCATGAACGCCAGCATCAGCAAGAGCACCCGTCCGACCTTCAGCGTCGAGTACCGCTTCGCGCCCGGTTGGTCGGCCGAGGTACTGGCCGCCCTCCCGTTCAAGCACGACGTGCGCCTCAATGGCACCCAGGCCGTCAGCGTGAAGCAGCTACCCCCGACGATCGGTGTGCTCTACCACTTCATGGAAGGCCAGGCGATCTCGCCGTTCGTCGGTGCGGGCATTAACTACACGCTGTTCTTCGACAAGAAGGGCCGCAACGCACTCGACGGCACCCACGTGTCGATGCAGAACAGTTGGGGCGCCGCTGGCCACGCCGGCGTGGATATCCGCCTGAACGACCGTTGGCTGTTCACCGTCGACGCGCGCTACATGGATATCGACACGAAGGTGAAGGTGAACGGCGCCCGCGTCGGCACGGCCCACGTGGATCCCTGGGTCTACGGCCTGAGCTTCGGCTACCGCCTGTAAGTCCCGCTCGCGTGGGAGCCCACACGGTGGGCTCCTACAGCGCTTCGTCTTGTCCACGTGGCCGGGTGCCCTGATACTCGCCTTTCCTCAGGCGCCAGACCGACCCCATGGACGCACTCACCCGGATACTGGAGCTCGCCCGCGTACGCGGCGCCCTCGACCTGCGTTGCCAACTCGCGGGTGGGTTCAGCCTGGACCACGAGGATGCGGGCCCGGGCGAAGCGCCGTTCCATCTGGTGCTGGCCGGCGAAGGGGTCATGGAATTGCCGGGCCGCCGTACGCTGGATCTGCGTGCGGGCGACCTGGTCGTGCTGCCGCACGGCACCAGCCACCGGGTCCGCGATACCCACGGTGGGTTGAGCGAGGCCCCCATCACGATCGACACCAGCGGGCCGCTGGCGATCAAACGCAGCGAAGGCGAGGGCGAGGCGCTGGATCTGCTCTGCGGCCGCTTCGTGCATGCGCCCGATGCCGGCCCGCTGTTGTTCGCCAGCCTGCCGGATACCTTGCACGCCTCGCTGTTGGGTTCCCACGGGATCGCCACGCTCGAGGCCATCGTGAATGTCTTTCGCGTGGAAGTGGGCAAGCTTGCTCCGGGCGCGCTCGCGGTGGTCACGGCGCTTAGCCAGGCCTTGCTGGTGTTTGCCCTGCGCGCACAACTGGAGCGCGGCACCATGCCACCCTCGCTGCTGACCTTGCTGGCCGACCCGCGGCTGGGCCGCGCCCTGCTGGCGATGCTGCGCGACCCGGCGCACGAATGGACCGTGGAATCCCTGGCCGCCCAGGCAGCGATGTCGCGTGCCACCTTCGCACGGCACTTCGAGGCGAAGGGCAAGCAATCGCCGCACGAAGTGCTCACCCTCATCCGCATGCACCTGGCCGCCGAGCTGCTGCGCCGCGGTGAACTCACCGCCGCCGCCGTCGCCGACCGCGTCGGCTACCGCTCCGAATCCGCCTTCGGCAAAACCTTCCTCCGCATCATGGGCACCACCCCAGCCCGCTTCCGCCGCGACGTAGACTAACCCCGCGCCGACCACACTCTTGCAGGCGTCTCCCGCGCGACCGATGCCGTAGGAGCCCACCCTGTGGGCGACGCCCTTCGCGAAAGAGCCACAGGCCCACGGCAGACGCCGTAGGAGCCCACCCTGTGGGCGACGCCTTTCGCGAAAGACTCAAAGGCCCTGCTGCGTTAAGGCGAAAGATGTCGCGCGCAAGCGCGCTCCTACAAAGGCCGCGCGGTGTATAAGGTTTGTATGGACCGCCCCGACACCCCATGCCCCATCTGCAACGGCACCGGCATCGTCACCTACGTGGACGAAGAAGTCGGCTGCCAGGTGGACATACCCTGCTGGGCTTGCGCACCCAAAGCCGAAACCTCACTGGGCCAGCCGGCCCCCGATGCGCCGTGGCTCTGAGCGCCCGGCCGGGCCTCACGCTGCTCTAACCGATCTCGTACGTATTCACAGATCGTTCGGCACCTTCGCCGGCCGCAGGATGCCTTCGCCGATCTCGCGATGCTGTTGCAGGAGCGCGCTTGCGCGCGATGGGGCTTGCGGCAAGCTCGATCGCGCGCAAGCGCGCTCCTACAACAACGGCCGTTACATCTTGTAATTGATGCCGAACATGATGGTGCGGCCGTACGTATCGAACTCGAGCGGGCGCTGGAGCTTGACGTTGTTCGGCAGCGCCGACGTCTGCTGGGTCTTCATCGGCGAGTCGGTCAGGTTGTTCACCTGCAGCAGCACGCTCAGGCCGCTGTACGTGCCTTCCTGGAACTCGTAACCCACCTGCATATCCGTCTGCTTGTCGGCCAGCACGGTCTGGTAACCCAGCTGATCGAATAGCGCGACGGCCTCGCCGGTGTACGACGAGCGGTAACGCTCGGCGACGCGGAACGACCAGCCGTGGTTTTCGTAATAGACCGCCAGGTTGGCGACCTTGCGCGACAGGCCGGGCAGGGTGCTCGGGCTGCCAGGAATGGTCGACACAGCGCTCACCGGCAGGGTGCTGTTGGTCAGCGAGAAGTTGCCCTGCACACCGAAGCCTTCCAGCCACGGCGCGACCAATCCGCCTTCGAGACCGCCCTGCAGCTCCAGGCCCTTGATCCGGCCACCCGAGCCGTTTTGCGGCGTGGTGAACGAACCGAAGTTGCTGGACGGCGTGAGCGTGGGATTGTCGTTCACGTACTTCGAGAAGTCGTAATCCAGCACGGTCTCGTTGTAGATGTAGTTCAGCAGGTTCTTGCCGAACACCGCGGCGGCCACATAGCTCGACTTGCCGAAGTACTTCTCCCAGCTAAGGTCCACGCCCACGGCGACATACGGCTTCAGCTTCGGGTTGCCGCCACTGCCGGACCACAGGTTTTGCTCGGCCGCCGGGCCATCGGTGATCTGCCCGACGCCGGCCGAGGTCGCGACCTTTTCATCGTCGATACGGCCACGCGCCATGCTCTTGGCCATGCCAAAACGCAGGTACTGCTTGTCGGTGATCTCGGCCCACACGTTCAGGCTCGGCAGCACCTTGGTGTACTTCGTGCCATCGGAAATGCGGCCGACCAGCGTATCGCCATTCGTCTGCAACGCCGTCGACGACTGGTCGGTGCGCACCACCTGCACACCCATGTTGCCGCCGATGGGAATGCCGCCAGCGCTGGTGTCGATATTGAACTTCAGGTAAGCCACCGGCACCTTCTCGCGCACGGTGTAGTTGCGGCTCCAGTCGCTCTGCCCATTACGCTGGGTGAGGTAGTACTGGCTGCCCAGCGCATCCATGACGTCGTAATTCAGGATCGCCGGAACACCGCCATAGCTCAGGTCGGTCACGCCGCTGAGGAACGAAGGATCGACCGGCAAACCGTAGCCCGGCAGGTACGTCCCGGTTTCGGAGCCATTACCGTTGAGCCAGGCGAAGAACACATCGGCGGATTTGGTCTTGCGACGATCCGAATAGTTCGCGCCGAGCGTGAAGTCGCTGAAGATCCATCCGACGGGGTGGCTGACTTCCAAGCGGAACGCACGGATCGTGTCCTTCTGCTTGTCGTACTCGGCACGGCCGTCATAACCGTAATTGTTCGGGTCGGTGAACTGGATCTGCGACGGGTCGGCGAAATTCGTCCCGGGGGTGAAGTCCGGGAAGTGCTCATGCACCGGCGTGGCGAAATCGGTTGAACTCGTCGCCTGGCCAGGCAAGCCCGCGAACAGGTAGGCATCGTGCAGGCGGCGCTTGGCCATCGAGTACGACGCATCGGCGTTGATCATCCAGCCGTTGCCGAAGTCGTACTGGTTATTCCAGCCCGCGGAGAACAGGTTGTCCTTCTCCTTGGTCTGTTCGTTCTGCAGCACCGTATGCAGGCCATCGATGTGGCCGGTGGTCACCAGCGGGTACGGCATCGTGGGCACCGTGCCCACGTTGGAATACGAAACATTGTCGTACGGGCTGCTCGACCACTGCATGCCGTTGAGGTAAGTCTTCTGATCGAACGTGGAGTAATACAGGTCGAGGGTGGAGTGGTAATGGTCGTCCGGCGCCCACTCCAGCACGGTCATGATGCCGTTGCGCAGCTGGTTCTCGGATTTGGCGCGCAGCTGGCCGCCTTCCTGTGACAGCACGTTATCCGGCATGCCCGGCGTATGCGGCGCGCCCCAGCGCTGGTCCGCACCCTCCGAGCCGTTGTTCAGGCTCCACCACCAGGCCTGGTACTGCTTCTCCTGGATGGGCGAATCGAGCTGCGCGAGGCCGACGGCCAGGCCCAGGGTGTGGTCGAAGAACTGGTCGATGTAGGAGAAGCTGGCACGGTGGCCGGTATCGCCCACGCCGCTGCCATGGTTGAGGTTGCCGTTATCCGTGGTCTCGCCACGCAGGTTCACTGCCATGGTGCGCTTGGGCAGGTCGAGCGGGCGGATCGTATGCAGGTCCACCGTGCCGGAGAGACCCTGGCCAATCAGGCCGGCATCCGGAGTCTTGTAGACGGCCACGCCGCTGATCAGCTCGGACGGGTACTGATCGAAATCCACGCCACGGTTCTCGCCGATCGTGGCCTGCTCGCGGCCATTCAGCGTGGTGCCGACAAAACCCGGGTCGGTGCCGCGGATCGAGATCTGGTTGGCGCGGCCATCCACGCGCTGGGTGGCCAGGCCAGGCACGCGGGCCAGGCTCTCGGCGATGCTGCTATCGGGCAGCTTGCCGATGTCTTCGGCCGAGATGGCTTCGATGATGTTGTTCGACTTCTGCTTGGCCTGCAGCGAGTTCTGAATGGAGGCCTGGATACCGGTCACCACCACCGCATCGAGATTGCTAACCCCGTCACTGTTCGTCGGCTTGGGCGTCTTCGCAGCTTTTTGATCTTTTGCCGAATTTGCTTGTGGCGCGGCAGGCGTTGGCTGGGGGTTTTGTGCGGTGGAATCCTGCGCCCAGGCGGTGCCCGAGACGACAAGGAAAACCATGGCGCAGGCCGCGGCCAGAGGACGTGCGCGAAGCGCGGGCGTCAGTGGCCCTCGCATGGAATAGCGATAATTCATTGAGTTCCCCCGCGTCTCCCGGACGCTCGTTTTTAGGTATAGCGAGCGCCCCCAGCGATCGCGGCCGCGAGGATGGCTGCGCGCCATAAAGCTGTCATCTGGCAACGCAGCAGATTTGTGCGAAACGTTCAGGTTTACGTTGTTTGGGTGCGCAAAAACTTGCGACAGGCATCCCAAAAGACACAGGCGGAACGTGCTGGCCCAAAGCTAGGATCAGCGGCACAACCACCGGGGAAGGGGATTCACCATGCGTATTCGCGATCTTGCCGCCGCCGTTTGCCTGCTCGCCGCAGCGCCGTCCCTGGCGCTAGCCGCCGCCGGGAACGGCACCTCGAAGGCCGATGAGCAGGCCGTGCTCGCGCCGTTCCAGGCCTTTCTCGACGGCATGGCCAAATACGATCAGGCGGCGATGCGCGCCACCGTGCAACCCGAAGGCAGCGTGGCCCTGCTGCGCAAGGACAAGGTGATTCGCAATACGCTCTCCGGCTTCATCGATCACATCAAGCCGGGTAAGGACAGCATCGAGGAGCGCATCTACGAGCCGCTCGTGCGCGTGGACGACAACCTCGCGATCATCTGGGCCCGCTACGACTTCCGGCTCAACGGCAAGGTGATCCACTGCGGCACGGATCTCGTGCATCTGGTGAAGCAGGATGGCAAGTGGCTGATCGCGGGGATCGCGGACAACAGTCGCGACGAATGCCCGGCCGGGTAATCCATTACTCAGCCACTGCCGGTGCGCGCAGGCCGAACAGGCGCGAGATGTTCACCGTCATGCTCAACCCATAAACCACCAGGTTCTTGGGGACGGTTTTCGTCGCGGGTATGGCCGAGTTGTCCGGGTGGATGATGTACTGGATGTTCGGCATCAGGACGATGCCCGGCGTCGGCTTCCACCCGTAGTTGAGCTCAAAGGCAAGCTGGTTCGCGTGGCTCTTGCCCGTGCCGCCCGCCTTTTTACGCGCATCGTCCAGATACGCCTGCTCGGCATCGGTCATGCGGAAGTACGAGATCGAGAGGCCGACGGTATCGACGGGTCGCTGGGCAAACGGCCCGGTGAAGACGAAACCAGTGTAGATCTGCCGGCGCATGATTTCATCGGTTTCCAGCTGGTGCACCACGCCAAGGAACAGGTTCAGGTTGCGCGATGAGCCGGGACTGGGCCGCCACACGATGTGATCGGCCATGGCGTAGATGCCTGCGCGGTGCGAGTCGGCCTCGCGGGCGGTCCCGCCGTAAAGACCCCGTGAGCGGCCCTGGGTGTTGTAGTACGGATCGCTTAGCGGCGCGGTGGTCACGTAGCCGCCGGCTTTGATCTCGAAGCCGTAAGGATCCTTCACGGGATCCATTTTCGACCAGCTCCACTCCACCGGGAAGGTCACGCCGGTGGAGTTGGCGATGGAGAAATCCAGGCCGTTGCTTGGCTGCGTGGTCGGGTTTACTTCGTACACGCCGCCTTCGATATACGAGTGCGGCGTGAGCTTGTAGTTCACGTTCATAGCCCACGTCGCGGACGGCAGCAGGCTGTATCCGGCCTCGGAATTGATGATGCGCGGCACGCCACAGGTGGTGCCGGCCTGGAACTGGCAGTTGATCGCCAGGTGGGTGTAATAGGCCGTGGTGCCCAACCGGCCAAAGATGACATCGAGCCTGTTATCGAGGAACTTCTGCTCCCACGCGAACAGGCCAAGGTGCCAGCGTGGGTATTCGTTCTTGTAGACGTATTGCTGCTTGGAGAACGTGCCGCTTACATCGTGTTGCAGGCCGTTACCGTAATCGCGATACACGGTGAAGTGGAAGCTGCTGCCGTCAAAGCCGAGCAGCTTTTGGAGATCGAGGTCCGCACCGATATTGAACTGGCCGACGTTGGTCCTGCCCTGGTGGACGCCGCCACGCGGGTTCGTCGCGTACTGGTCGAGCAGGTTGGCGCGGATGAACACGCCTTTCGCGGCCAGTTGCTGCAGGGCATTCTGCGGCGCATCGCTGCTCGCGATCGTTGCATCGTCCTGTGCTGCGTAGGCGTTGGCGGTCGCCAGACAGCAAAGCGCCCCCAATCCCGCGGCTTTCCAGCCGAAGGCTATGCGTTGAAACATCATGGGTCGTCCCTCCCCGGGCAGACGTAGATGGTGGTTCAGGCCGGGCGGTAGCCCTGGGTGAGTTCTTCTTCGAGGCGCTCGGTGTCGACGGCGTTTTCCCACTTGCCCACGACGAGCGTGGCGACACAGTTGCCTGCGATGTTGGTGAAGACGAAGGCGGAGGACAGGATCCGGTGCACACCGAGGATCAGGGCAATGCTGCCTACCGGGATGGTCTTGGTGGCGGCCAGGGTCATGGCGAGTACCGCGATAGCCGAGCCTGCCACGCCGGCACCGCCCTTGGATGTCACTAGCAGCACCAGGAGCAGCCCCAGCTGTTGTTCCCAACCCAGTGCCGTGCCCGTGGCTTGCGCCAGGAACACGCTCACTGCGGCGAAGTACAGGCATGTGCCGTCGTGGTTGAAGCTATACGCCGTGGGCAACACCAGGCCCACCACGGATTCCTGCACGCCGAGCTTCGTGAGTTTGGCAGTGAGCTGGGGGAATACGCTCTCCGAGGAGCTGGTGCCGATCACGAGGACCAGTTCCTCGCGCACGTAGCGCATCAGCTTCCACAGGTTGAAGCCCGACCAGCGCGCGATGGGCCACAGCACCACCACGATGAAGATCACGCAGGTGAGGAAGAACTCGCCCACCAGCGCGGCCAGCGGCACCAGCGTTTCGAGGCCGAACTTCGCTACCGTGAACGCGATGGCGCCGAACGCGGCGATGGGCGCGATCTTCATCGCGACGCGGATCACCCAGAACAACGCTTGCGATACGAGATGCACCACCTCCAGCACGGGCTTCGCACGTTCGCCCAGCGAGGCCAGGCCGCAGGCGAACAGCACCGAGAACACGAGGATCTGAAGGATGTCGCCCTGGGCGAACGCGTCCACGGCGGACTTCGGCACCAGGTTGAGCAGGAACTCGCCGAAGTTCATGTGCGCAGCGGGGTGCACCGCGTCCGAAGGCGTGTGCAGCGCGGCGGGGTCGATGTGCATGCCCACGCCAGGCTTCAGCAGGTTGATCGTGACGAGGCCAATCACGAGGGCGAAGCTGGTGACGATCTCGAAGTAGACGATCGCCTTCACCGCGATCCGGCCGACCTTGCCCAGGTCGCGCACGCTGGCGATGCCGTGGGTCACCGTGCAGAAGATGATCAGGCCCACCACCATCTGGATGAGGCGGATGAACACGTCGCCGAGGGGCTTCAGCTGCGTGCCCACGTTCGGCGCGAGCGCGCCGACCAGCACGCCAAGCGCCATGCCGGCCAGCACCTGGAAGGTGAGGTCTTCGTAGAAACGCTTGCGCACGGGCGTTCGTAGAGCGGGTTTAGCAGTCATCCGGGATTCCGTGGCGGGGAGATCAAGCGCCGTCATGGCCGAGAAGCTCCATGGCGGGAGCGAACACCTCATCGACAGTGAGTGCGCGCGGCAGCAGATCCTGACGCAGGCACGCTTCGATGGTGTACGCCACCGGATCACGCAGGGCCGTGAAGCCGAAGCGGTACGGTACCGGCTGCCCGTCATGGGCGGCTAGCGGGGCTGCCGCTTCCTTCAACAGGCGGTAGGCGGCACGCATGGCCTCCGGATGCGCATCACAGGCCGCGCGGCTCGCCGCGACCATGTGGTTGATCGGCATGAAGCCGTGCTTGCGCCACCATGCATGGTCGCGTGCGTCGGCATCCGGGATCAGCGGCGCGAAGCCCGGTTCCGTGGGCAGGTCGTTGCCGAAGATGGCAGCATCCACCTCGCCGCGCTGGAGCATCTCGGCGAGGCTCTGGTCCTTGGGGGCGTGCGAGACATACGGTGGATCCTGGAACTCGGCGACGTGCGCCGGATCCTGGGTGATCCACTCGACCTGCCGCAGGTCCAGTCCTGCATCCTCGGCGAGGTGTGCACGTACCCACATGCCGGTGGTCTGCGTATAAGCGCGCACCGCGACGCGCTTGCCGGCAAGGCTCGCTGGATCGAGGATGCCGCGGTCGGTCCAGCCCACGATGCAGCCACGCTGGAAGCGTGAGGCCACGACGGCGGGTAGCAGGACGATGGGCGCACCGTACGCGATAGCCTGCAATGCGGTGACGATGGCCAGTTCGCACAAGTCGTAGGCCGTCTCCCGCACCATCGGCGCGAAGGCCTTGTGCACCGGCGAGACATCCACGAAATCGAGCGTGACGTCGCGGTCCGTCAACGCGCCGCGCTTCAGCGCCTGCGTGTGCGGGTACGTTTTCAGCACGGTGCGGAGCGTTGCCGTGCTCATGCGGCGGCTCCGGCGCGGGCGAAGGGATAGAGCGATATCGCCGTGCGATGGCCGATCGCCGCCTGTGCCGCGGGCGGCAGATCGCCAAGCACCGTGCGAGCCTGTGCCGCGAGGCTGGCCAGTGTGCCGGCGGCCGCGGGGAAGTTTGAGCCCCAGGCGATCCGTTCCGCGCCGTAGTGGGTGAGCAGTGCATCAAGGAACGCCGTGGGCGTGGACTGGCCCTTTGCCGCGGCCTCGAGCGTCCGGTTCGTTAGCTTGAGGTACACGCCCGGGAAGGTGGCCATGTCGAACAAAGCCTGGGCGGCCGTATAGGGCGCACCATCATCGAGTTCGGGGCGCGCGCAATGGTCGAGCAGGACGCGCACCTTCGGGAAGCGGGTGAGCAGGTCGCGCAGCACGGGCAGGCCGTCCATCGTCATCTGCAGACACACCGGAATCCCGTGCTTCTCGGCATGTTCCCAGGCTGGATAGGAATCGGGATGGCCCAGCCATGCAGCCTGGCCCGGCATGGTGCTGCCGGTGGTGAACAGCCGAAAGCCATACAAGCCCTGGGCCTGCCAGTGGTCGATACGCTCCACGGCATCCGCTGCCATCGCATCGATCGAGTACACACCGACGAATCGATCGCGATGGGTGCGGACGGTGTCGGCGACGTAGCGGTTGTCGTGGCCGTAGACCGTCGATGCCTGCACCACCACGGCTTGTTCGATGCCGGCGGCATCCATGGCGCGCAGCAAGCCGTCCGCATCGACCGGCCGCTCACGCGACCATTCGGACTGCTTCCCGCCGATCGGGCCGGTGGGGTAGGTCGCCGCATCGGGCGAAATCACGTGGGTGTGGGTGTCGAACAGGATCACGGGAACCTCATGCCAGGGAGTGGAGCGGGGGCCATTCGCATTCGCTATCGAATTTTGTTGCACTGCAAAAACGGCAACCTCGCTGGACGCGGTGGAATATGCTCTGCCATGGGCTTCACGGCTAATTCGAATTACGATCCGGGTATCGAAAAAGGTTAATGATATGGATCAGCGCGTGTTTTCCCTGAACCTGCGTCATCTTGATGCGCTGCTCGCGGTGGCACGGATCGGGTCGATGAGTGGCGCGGCTGCGGCGGTGAATCTCTCGCAGCCGGCGCTCGTGCACGCGGTGGCCAAGCTGGAGCGGGTGCTGGATGCGCGCTTGTTCGAGCGGCACGCGGCGGGGGTGGAGCTGACGGAGAGCGGCCGCGGGTTCGTGCGCCGGGTGGATACCGCCTTGCGTTTGCTCGTGCGTGGTGTAAGGCGCTTGCGGCGCGCCGTGCGTGGCCAGGCGCTCGCGCATGTGGAGCGGCGCGTCTCCATGGCGCAGCTGCGCGCGCTCGTCGCCGTGGTGGGTAATAGCAGTTATGCAGCGGCCGCCGAGGACGTGGGCGTCTCCGAGCCCGCCCTGCATCGCGCGATGCGTGAACTGCAGGAAGCGTTGGAGGTGCCATTGCTGGTCCGCGTGGGCCGTTCGATCCGGCCAACCGATGCGGCGACGAGGCTAGTGCACTTCGTGCGCCTGATGCTGGCCGAGCTGGGCGCAGCCATCGAGGAGATCGCCAGTGGTGGTGACGCGGGGAGCGGCTTCATCCGTATCGGCGTGCTGCCCGTCGCGCGTGCGCACTTCCTGCCGCGCGTGCTTTCTGCGTTCGCGAGCGAGTATCCCGCGGCGATGGTGGAGGTCATTGAAGGGCCCTATCTCGAGCTGCTTGCGCGCCTGCGCCAGGGCGATATGGATTTGCTCATTGGCTCGGAACGGCAGACCGTGCCTGCGCGCGATGTGCTGCAGGAAGGCTTGTTCGACGACGAACTGGTCATCGTGGGGCGGGCGGGGCATCCGTTGCGTGGCGGCCGCCTCACCACGGCCGCGTTGCTTCGCTATCCGTGGGTGGTGCCTGCCCGTGGCGTACCGTTGCGGCTGAACTGGGAGCGCATGTTCCATGTGCGTGGCGTGGAGCCGCCGCCTATCCGACTGCAGTGCGCCTCGGTGCTGATCATGCGCGGCATGATGCTCGCGGGGGACTGGCTCACCCTGATGTCGCGCGATCAGTTCCTGCTGGAAAGCCGTGCGGGCCATCTCGTTGAGCTGGGTACCCCGGGCAAGGATTTCTGGCGGCGTATCGCGATGACCCGGCGAAGCGAATGGCTGCCTACGCCGTTGCAGGCAAAGTTTGTCGCGCTGCTGCGGCGGATGGCGGCAGAGAAGGCCTCCGGGCAGTAGAGCGGCCGGCTCTTCCGTCAGGCGCCAGGGCGCGCCGCTGCAAGACACGCGCGCCCCGGCGGGCGCGAAATCGGAGGGTCCGAACCAATAATGTTTGCGCACGCGGCCCTACAGGGGCGAGCGGCGGGTGCGTGCGCGTTTTTTACAACTGCCCGGAGGCCTGCGCATGAGTGCCGTCGTGAAAGTCGCCGTGATCACCGGTGCCTCGCAGGGGATCGGCGCCGGGCTCGTCTCCGCCTTCCTTGAACGTGGGTTTCGTATTGTCGCGAACTCCCGCGCCATACCGCCGTCCGATCACCCGGATATCCATGCGGTGCCAGGCAATATCGGCGACCCCGAAGTGGCGGAGCGGGTCATCCGCGAGGCCGTGGAGCGTTTCGGGCGCGTCGATACGCTGGTGAACAATGCGGGCGTATTCGTGCCCAAGCCGTTCGTCGAATACACCGCACTCGATTACGCCAATGTGCTGACCGTCAATCTTCACGGATTTTTCTACGTCACGCAGGCGGCCGTGCGGCAGATGCTTGCCCAGGAAAGTGGGCACATCGTCAGCATCACCACGACGCTGGTGGAGCATCCGGTGGCCGGGATTCCGTCGGTGCTGACGTCGCTCACCAAGGGCGGCGTCACCTCCGCCACCAAGTCACTGGCGATCGAATACGCCACGCGTGGGATTCGCGCCAATGCGGTTTCCCCTGGCGTGATCCAGACGCCGATGCACGAACGCAGCGAATGGGGCGTGCTCGCGGCACTGCACCCGGTACACCGCATGGGCGAGATCAAGGACATCGTCGATGCCGTGATGTACCTGGAAAACGCGACCTTCGTCACCGGCGAAATCCTGCACGTCGACGGCGGGCAGAGCGCCGGGCACTGAACCCCCTGAGGAGTACCCAGGTCATGCCGATCGTCACCATCCAGATCACGCGCGAAGGCTCCGGCCCCGGGCGCAAGCACGTTACCGATGAAGAAAAGGCCGAGCTGATCAAGGGCGCAAGCGAGCTGCTGCTGCGCGTGCTCAACAAGCCGCTGGTCTCCACCTTCGTCGTGATCCAGGAAGTACCGCTCGAGAACTGGGGCTGGGGCGGCCTTCCCGCCCTCGAATTCCGACGCCAATTCCCGGAAGGCCCCCGGTAGGAGCCCACTCTGTGGGCGACATCTTTCGCGAAAGGCTCGCAGGGCCTGTGGCGTCTGTACGAACGGCGTCGCCCACAGGGTGGGCTCCTACAAGGGCCAGGCAGCTCTTGTGTAGGAGCCCACCCTGTGGGCGACATCTTTCGCGAAAGCCCTGCAGGCCCTGTGGCGGCTGTACGAAAGGCGTCGCCCACAGGGTGGGCTCCTACAAAAGGCTAGCCTAGCCGCTTGATGGCCTCTGCCACGCCCGCGCCATACTCGGCATGGCACGCCGTGCAGTTGGCGATATGCCGCTGCACTACCGGCTCCGATGCGCCCTTGATCGCCCGCGCCGTGTTCTCGAACAACACCTGCCGCTGTGCGGCCGACATGTTCTCGAACAGTTTCCGCGGCTGCGAGAAGTAATCCGTGTCCTCGCGGTGGTTCCAGCGCGCGGCGGCGCCATCCACGGAGAGCGGCGGCTCGCTGAAATCCGGCTGCGGCTGCAGGGCACCACGGCTGTTCGGGGCGTAGCTGGTGGCATCGCTCTTCGCGGCATCCATACGCATCGCGCCATCACGGTGGTAGCTGTGCACCGGGCACTTCGGCGCATTCACCGGGATCTGCGCGTAGTTCACGCCCAGGCGGTAGCGCTGGGTATCGCCATACGAGAACAGGCGGCCCTGGAGCATCTTGTCGGGCGAGAAGCCAATGCCCGGCACGATCACGGCGGGCGAGAACGCAGCCTGCTCGATATCCTGGAAGAAGTTCTCCGGGTTCCGGTTCAGCTCCATCACGCCCACTTCGATCAGCGGGTAGTCGGCGTGCGGCCACACCTTGGTCAGGTCGAACGGGTTGTACGGGGTCTTGCTGGCTTCGGCTTCCGGCATGATCTGCACGTAGAGCGTCCAGCGCGGGAACTCACCGCCCTCGATCGCGTTGAACAGATCGCGCTGGTGGCTCTCGCGATCGCCGCCGATGGTGGCACCGGCTTCCGCGTCGGTCAGGTTCTGGATGCCCTGCTGGGTCTTGAAAGTGAACTTCACCCAGAAACGCTCGTTCTGCGCATTGATGAAGCTATAGGTATGCGAGCCAAAGCCATGCATGTGGCGGAACGAGCGGGGGATGCCGCGCTCGCTCATCACGATCGTGACCTGGTGCAGGGCTTCCGGCAGGTTGGTCCAGTAATCCCAGTTGCTATCCGCCGAGCGCAGGCCCGTGCGCGGATCGCGCTTGATCGCGTGGTTCAGGTCCGGGAACTTTAGCGGATCGCGGATGAAGAACACCGGCGTATTGTTGCCCACGAGGTCCCAGTTGCCTTCCTCGGTATAAAACTTCAGCGCGAAGCCGCGGATATCGCGCTCGGCATCGGCCGCACCGCGTTCGCCGGCCACGCTGGAGAAGCGCGCGACCATCTCGGTCTTCTTGCCTACTTCCGAGAAGATCTTCGCACGGGTGTACTTCGTGATGTCGTGGGTCACCGTGAAGGTGCCGAACGCGCCGGCGCCCTTGGCATGCATGCGGCGCTCGGGGATCACTTCGCGATCGAAATGGGCCAGCTTTTCCAGGAACCAGACATCCTGGAGAAGAGCCGGCCCACGCGGGCCGGCGGTCATGGTGTTGTCGTCGTCGGCGACGGGTGCGCCGAAGACGGTGGTGAGCTTGCTCATCGGTGATCCTTGGGAACGGTTGAGGGTTGGCCCGGGTGGCATCACGTTAGGGAGCTTCACGCGGGATGTGAAATTCAAAGTTCTTTTCGATCCGATAGCTTGTACCTATGGGTCGCGTTTTCGCTTTCGCGATCCCTCAGGTCGGCCAGCCGTTACCCAGGATGCAGTGGACGAAGTCGCCGCGATGGAAGTGAGGTTCCTTGTGCGCCATGACATCGGCCTTGACGTTGCCGAAGGTGGTCTCGGGTTTGTTGCGCACGCCGTTGTAGAACGCATCGATGATGCCGTGCTTGAACGCCGGGCCGCGCGGGTGGGCTTCGGCGACGCTCTCGCGATCATGCGTGTGCACGTTCTCGAAGCCGAGGCCGAGCACATCCATCTCTACGCCCGCGGTCACCAGGGCGATCTCGGGCTTCATGTGCTGCGGGATACCCGGCGTGGTGTGCAGGGCGATCGAAGCCCACACGGTATCGACCTGTTCCGGGCTGATGCCGCGGGCGAGCAGGAAGTCGCGCGCGACGTTGGCACCATCGACTTCGAAGCGCTCGGTCTTGCTCGAATGCTCGGGCACCAGGCCCATGTCGTGGAACATCGCACCGGCATAGAGCAGCTCGGGGTCGAAGGTCAGGCCCTTGGCCTTGCCGGTGAGCGCGCCGAAGAAGAACACGCGGCGGGAGTGGTGGTAGAGCAGATCGCTCTCGGTATCGCGCACGAGCTGGGTGATCTCCCGGGCGAGCGCGCTATCCGGAACGACGATGCCTGCGATGGTCGTGGTCATGAGGGCGTCCTTTGGGTGGGTTGGTGGACACCATTTCACGGCCTCGGCGGGTTGGCTGGATCGAATGCGAAGTATCAAATCCAGCCAATCACCAGCCTATCCAGCCACCTCCCGTAGGAGCCCACCCTGTGGGCGACATCTTTCGCGACAGCGCATCAGGTCCTGTGGCATTTTGGCGAAAGGCTGTCGCCCACAGGGTGGGCTCCTACAAGGCGGTGGTTCAGGCCTTCTTGCCCAGCTTGCGGTCCAGGAAGTCGCCGATCAGCGGCATGATTTCGTCGCCCTTGTCTTCCAGTGCGAAGTGCCCGGTCGGGAACAGGTGGAACTCGAGGTCCTTCAGGTCGCGCTTGTACGGGTGGGCGCCGTCGGCCGGGAAGATCGTGTCGCGCTCGCCCCAGGTGATCAGGGTTGGCGGCTGGTGTTCACGGAACAGGCGCTGCACTTCGGGATAGAGCGGGACGTTCTTGCGGTAGTCGTACATCACGTCCATCTGCACATCCTCGTTACCGGGGCGATCGAGCAGGCGCTGGTCGTGCACCCAGTTGTCCGGGGAGATGCGGGTCTTGTCGTCCACGCCATCCGTGTACTGGAAGATCGTGGTGTCGAGCTTCACCAGCCAGCGCAGCGCATCGCGGCTCTTCGCGGCGCCATCGGCCCAGTACACCTTGATCGGATCCCAGAACGCCTTCAGGCCTTCGTCGTAGGCGTTACCGTTCTGGATGATCAGCGCGGTGAGCTTCTCCGGGTTCTTCAGGAACAGTTGCCAGCCGACCGGTGCGCCGTAGTCCATCACATACATCGCGTACTTCTGCACCTTCAGCCGTTCGAGCAGCGTGCGGACGATGTTGCCGAAGCCTTCGAAGCTGTAGTGGTAGTCCTTCACATCCGGCGCGTCGCTTTCGCCGTAGCCGGGGTAGTCCGGAGCGATCACGCGGTAACGCGTGGCGAGGTACGGGATGAGGTTGCGGAACATGTGTGACGAGGTGGGGAAACCGTGGAGCAGCAGCACGACGGGTGCATCGGCGGGGCCGGCTTCGCGGTAGGCGATGTTGAGGCCGTCGATTTTTTCGTTGCGATAGAAGACGACCGGGGGCTTGGCTTGGGTGTTCATGAGGTATCTCCAGGGTGCGTGGTGTGCCGGGGTGGCGATCAGGATTCGCGAGGCGGTACGGGCGGGTTGAACGGTGAGGCGTCGATGTACGTCCACGCGGCGCGCGGGATGGCGTCGTGGAGCAACCAGCGGTCGACGTGAAACTGCAGGTAGCGACCGGTGCCGCCGGTTTCATCGGAGGGATCGGGCTGGTCCCATTCGAGTGAGACGGTGCCGGTGAGCTGGAGCAGGCGGCCGTGGGTGAAGTCGGGGATGCAGATGCCTGCGTGAGCATCCACCTGCAAATTTCCCCAGGTATTGAACATGCTGTTGCCGGGATAGTCGGGAATGCGCAGCGTGCGTTCGTCGATCAGTTGCACGAAGCCTTCGTCGCCGCCACGGTGTGAGACATCCGCGCCAGCTTCGGCGTGGCGGCTGGCGAGAAACAGCGTGTCAGCCTGGGTGACCAGTGCCGACACGCTGCCGCGTAATGCCGAGCCGCTGGCGGTCTGCGTGGCAGTGCGGCGTTCTTCCAGCGTACGAAGCTGGCGGCGCTGGATGTATTTCGGGCAATTGGGGTACGCCTCGCGGACGCTCACTTCGAGGTGCTTGTCGTCCTTACCGGTCAGCGTCCCGTTCACCCGGTAGCGGCGGCGGGTGCCCAGTTCAATGAAGAGCAGGCCGAGGTCCTTATTGGCGGCGAGATTGGTCCACAGGGGTTCGTGGGCCTCGCGGTAGGCCATGGGGACGTCCAGCGAGATCTGCGACCCGTCTTCGGTATGCGCGAAGCCCGGCTTGCCGAAGAGCAGCGAAGCCCATACCGCCCCGGTGGCGTCGATGCTGCCGGTGGCCACCATGAACTGGCTGGCTACGAACGGGCGGGCACCGCCGATGACGCTATCGCTCACCATGGCGACGTTGCGGGCGGCAGTCGCCGCCTCGCCAGCGCGGCGCTGGACCGCGCGTTCGCCTTCGTGGAAGTGGTGGTTGCGTGACATGGGGGCGTCCTCGTTTCGATGGGTCCATTCTTCGAAAACGGCCCTGAGTCGGGAACGAGACGGCTCGCAATTGATTGTTGCGCGTGGCGTAATGATGGCCCCAGGGCCCTTAGGCCGCCGGACGCACCGCCATGGATCAGTTGCACCTGATGAAAGTCTTCGTGGCCGTCGGCGAGGAGGAGAGCTTCGCTGCGGCCTCGCGCCGGATCGATCTTTCACCGGCTGCGGTGACCCGCGCCATCGCGGCGCTCGAAGACGAGCTTGGGGTGAAGCTGCTGGCCCGGACGACACGCAGCGTGCGGCTGACCGAGGCCGGACAGCGCTACCTCGACGACACGCGCAACATCCTCGCCAGCATCACCGAAGCGAACGAGGCCGCCGCTGGCGTCAACGCGGCGCCCAAGGGCAACCTCTCGATCACCGCCTCGGTGATGTTTGGCCGTACCTTTGTCATGCCCTGCGTCGTGCGTTACCTGCAGGACTACCCGGAGGTGGATGTCTCCGCGTACTTCCTCGACCGCGTGGTCAACATGGTGGAAGAGGGTATCGACGTCGCCGTACGCATCGGCCACCTGCCGGATTCCAGCCTGAAGGCATTGAAGGTGGGGCAGGTGAGGCGGTTGATGGTGGCTTCGCCGGCGTATCTGGAAACGCATGGTGTGCCCGAACACCCGGCGGATCTGCTGCGCCATACCATCATCGCGACCAGCGGCTTGTCGCCGCGAGTCGATTGGAAGTTCGGCAGTGCCGAAGACCCGACGCTGGTGCGAACGAAGCCACGGCTGACGGTGACGGGTAATGATGCGGCGATCGCCGCGGCCGTCGCCGGGCTGGGCGTCACCCGGCTGCTGTCGTACCAGGTAGGCGAGGAGCTCGCCTCCGGCAAGCTCAAGATCATCCTGGCCGACTACGAAGAAGCCCCCTGGCCGGTGCACGTCGTCCACCGTGAAAGCAAGTACGGCTCCACCAAAGTCCGCCGCTTCATCGACCTGCTAGCTGAACACCTGCGCCAACACCCTCATCTGGCGTGACCCGGGTTCCGCAACGCCACGATGACGGCCCTCAGCTCGTGTAGGAGCACGCTTGCGCGCGATATGCTTGGCTTGAGTCCCGAAGACGTGCGGCGGCTTCAAACGCTTAAGGAAATGGGGTTGTGACGATGAAATTCAGGATGAAAGTTGAGCGGCTGTTCAAAGTCGGCGACAAGACCATTCTCGCTGGTCCACTAGATGCCCAACCTAAAGTCATCAAGGCCGCCATGTGCGAAGTGGTGATTGATGGTGCAGTAACCGAAAGAATAGGGATTGATGGTGAGGTCAGTAATGGCACCGAAAATAGGGATCTTTGGACAAGCTCGTCGATTGAGTTA
This sequence comes from Luteibacter aegosomaticola, assembly GCF_023078475.1. Taxonomy (NCBI): domain Bacteria; kingdom Pseudomonadati; phylum Pseudomonadota; class Gammaproteobacteria; order Lysobacterales; family Rhodanobacteraceae; genus Luteibacter; species Luteibacter aegosomaticola. The sequence continues at coordinate 2,341,709 of NZ_CP095741.1, forward strand.
AACGCCAATGTGCTGACTTCTCACGAAGTCTGGCTAGTAGAGATCTAGGTTTCTTATAGATGAACAAAACTCCCGCGGTGAGCGAGCCTTGATAAAGTTCATCGATAGTCACGGTGGATTGTGGAACCTCATGGAGGACGATGAGCAGGTCGCGAAGGAGGCTTTGGGCTACTTGATGCGTAATGGGGTTAAGGTATTCAATGACCTCGGATTGCTGCGAGCGTTTGAAGAGTCGAAGCGCTCATAGTGTCGGACGGGATGGTGTTGACGTTGGCAAATGACGTCTAGTAAGGCGGGACTGTTCCGCGAATCCCATTGGGCGATTCAATCAATCGGGTGACAACTGATCATGCATCAACGGACCGTCGAAACCTTCGAAGAGCTCGCCAGTAAGGATTGGTTCTCTTGCGTTGGTATTCGTGACTCAGGGCGAGTGTCGTTTGCATCGAGTTGGGATGAAGCGCTCGCAGCGAGTGAGTCACCGTACTGGAGGGACCTTTGCGAGGAGGCGGCTAATCAGTACCGTGAACGACTAGTGGAGCGCGACCGGGATCGCTTCAATGAGTGGAATAAGGTCGTTCGAATGGTCAAGGCCGTATCAGTCCCGTTGGTCACTCGGAAAACAGAGTCGATTGTCGCGGCGCATAACCTTCCGCACACGTTTGTAGGCAGCGTTCAATGGGACATCCTGCATCTCGGGATGGAGTCGGAATTTGCCGATGTTTTTCCGCCTGGGTTCTATGCAAGCCAGGCGTATTGGTACGCTGGCGGGCATTTCCCCTGTGGGTGGGAGGGGGCCTTCCCGGAGGGACGGCTTGTCGTCTTTTAGCTCGCGCCCGTCCCCTCGTTACATCAGACGAAGGCCTGTAAGCTTCTGACGGAACAACAGGCATGGAGCGGGCAGGGGTAAAAGGGGGCAGGAATTGCAAGGTTCGCGAGGGTTAATGCTCAATGGATAGATTGTCAGGCGACTTTGAGGCCGCGCTGAAAGATCTCAGGTCGCATGCGTTGGCGATTGATGAGTTTAAACAATGGGTTCTTTCTCACAAGGATGCGCTGTCGAACCAAGTGAGCAGGGGCGCCTATCTGCGACTCGTCCGCGGTGATATGGGCGAGGTGATGGCGAGCGTTTCCGTGATTCTTCCCGGCTGTTCGCATTGCGATACTATTTGCTCGCAGGGTGTATTTGATTCGAGGATCGAACAGCAGGAATGCGAAAAACGCGTTGACGCTGCGCTCGCTTGCGGGGAGATGCGTCGGATTGGACGGCCCGATTGGTTTAGGCCACGGCATCCTCAGTTAGGAGCCGATGGTTACTTCGAATGCATGGCTTGCGCTTCAGTATGGACGCTAGTCGAGCCGGAGCGAGAAGGTCGCGGTCTGTGGGAGCGAATCGCTTAACTTGCCAGTTCGTGATTGACCTGGCCTGATCGGCTCCTTCACCCGGAGGGCGCGCTTCCTAGCCAAACGCGAGACCGTTAGCGACAAGCTTGTCCCGATCGTCCAGCGGCTCAGGCCAACCAATGGCACGTTTGCCCTCGCGCTAGCCGCTATATGGTCGGGGCCGACTCGCAGGTAGGGGTGCCAGGGAAGCGCATGAATGTTTTTGCTCCATTGATCCGGCGCCCGGCGGGCGCGTCATTGCTGGGCATTGGCCTGCTTATCGCGGGACTCTGGGCGTATCGGCTATTGGGCGTGGCGGCGTTGCCTACCATGGCTATTCCTGCGGTCTTCGTCACCACGTCGCTGCCTGGTGCGAATGCAGACACCATGGCGAATACTGTTATGGCGCCGCTGGAGCGGCATCTCGGCCGCATTCCTGGCGTCACGCAGCTCTCCGGTACGGCTAGCGAGGGCTCGGCCCAGGTCCAGCTGCTATTCGAATTCGGCACGAATACCGATGCAGCCGCGCGTGATGTGCAGGCAGCGATCAACGCCGCCGCGACAGATCTGCCTCCCGGCTTGCCTTCGCCGCCGCAGTACTTCAAGTTCGACACCTCGCAGATGCCGGTGGTTTTGGTGGCACTGAGTTCACCAAGCCTGCCGCCGGATCGGCTCTACGACCTGGCCGATTCACTGGCCAAGCCGGAAATCTCTCGCGTCGATGGCGTTGCGAACGTGCAGGTATCGGGCGGTTCAGCGCATGCGGTGCGCGTCGAGCTGGATAGCCTGGCGCTCGCCGCCAAGGGCATGACCTCGGGCGATGTGAGCAATGCGCTGATCGCGGCCAATGTCACCTCGGCGCTGGGTAGCCTGCAGGCCGGGCATAGTCAAATGATGCTGCTGGCGAACGATGCGCTGACCTCGCCGGCTGATTTCGCGCGACTGGTCGTGGCCTCGCGCAATGGCACGCCGGTGCGGTTAAGCGACATCGCGGCGATCACCAGCGGACAGGAAGACGAATACCAGGCCGCGTGGTTGAACGGCCAGCGCAGCGTCGTGCTGCAGGTGAGCAAGCGGCCAGAGGCGAATGCCGTCGCCACGGTCGACGCCATCAAGGCGAGGATTCCCGCACTTCGCGCCCTGTTTCCCGCCGATACGCAGGTCACGCCCATCTTCGACCTGACCCAGACGACGAAGACCGCGCTTCACGAAGTGGAGATTGCCCTCGGCATCAGCGTGCTGATGGTGGCAGGTGTGATGTTGTTATTCCTTCGTCGCCTGGGACCAACGCTGATTGCCATGGTCAGTGTGCCCTTGTCGCTCGCCGGGGCCTTCGGGGTCATGTGGCTGCTGGGCTATTCGTTGAACACGCTCTCGCTGGTCGCGTTGGTGCTGGCCATTGGCTTCGTGGTGGACGATGCGATCGTGGTGATCGAGAACATCGTGCGGCACATGGAACTCGGCATGCCACCACTCGAGGCAGCGCTGCTCGGTACGCGGGAAATCGGCTTCACCGTCGTTTCGATCACGCTGTCGCTGATCGCCGTGTTCGCGCCCATGGTGTTTGGCAACAACATGTTCGTGTCGCTGGTGCACGAGTTCTCGGTGACCCTGGTTGCAGCGATCGTCGTCAGCGCCATCGTTTCGCTGACCATTACGCCGGCTTTGTGCGGCCGTTACCTCGTGCACCATCCCGAGGGCGATGTATCGCGGGTGGGGGCAGCACTGGCGCGCTGGGATAATGCCGTCCTTCGCCGCTACGAACGCATGCTGCACTGGTCGATGCGGCACCGCCGGCTCATGCGCTGGCAGCCCGCATTGCTGCTCATACTGACCGGCGGTCTGGCCGTTGCAGTGGCCGCCACGGCGGGAGGTGCGATCATGCCCGACGAGGACCTGGGCATGTTCCAGGTGGGCCTGACCTCCGAGGCGAATGTTTCGCCCGAGCGCCTCGCGGAGCGCACCCGTTACGTCGCCGGCCTCGTCCAGGCCGATCCCGCGGTGGCCGACGTGACGGCCATTCTCGGCGGCAACGGCGGTGGCGCCGTGGGCAATTCGGCCAGCATGTACGTCGGCATGAAGCCACCCGGCGAGCGGACGGCTAACGTGAAGGACGTGATCAGCCGCCTCTCGGAGAAGACCAAGGCCTTCCCGGACGTCACCGTGGTGATGACACCGATCCAGTTCTTCGGCGGTGGGGGCGACACACGGTCGGGCGGGCCGCAGTACCAGGTGCAGCTGACGAGCACGTCGGGCATCAGCCTGCAGGACACGACGCTTGCGGTGGCAAAGCAGCTTCGCGCCATGCCGCAGTTGCGTGATGTCAGCACCAGCTTCGATACGATCGGCAACGAGCAGGCGCTGACCGTCGATCGCGATTCGGCTGCACGCCTTGGCGTGAGTATGGCCGCCGTGGATGATGCCTTGTACAACGCCTTCGGCCAGCGCCCTGTATCGACGATCTTCTCGGAGATCAGCCAGTATCGGGTGATCTTGACGGCGTCAGGTGCGCATTCCTTACAGCCCGGTAGCCTTCTCAACACTTACGTGCGAAGCAGCGCTGGAAGCATGGTTCCTTTGTCGGCGATCGCACGGATTGCCCGTTCCATTACACCCACGGGCATCAGCCACCACAACCAGCTGGAATCCTCGTCGATCAGCTACAACCTTGCGCCAGACGTGAATCAGGTGCAGGGCATGCGGATCGTCGACAGCCTGATCGATCACACGCGGTTACCGCCCGGCGTGCAGAAGGAGGAGACGGGCTCTAACCAGAAGCTGATCGAGGCGGTGACGGGTGCGTTGGTCATGCTGGCATCGGTCATTGCCATCATGTACGTGCTGCTCGGCGTGCTCTACGAAAGCCTCATCCACCCCTTGACGATCCTTTCCACGCTCCCCGCAGCCGGCATGGGTGCCTATCTGGCCATGTTCGTCACCCAGACACCGCTCACCCTGATGTCGGTGATCGCGGTGCTGATGCTCATCGGTATCGTGAAGAAGAACGCCATCATGATGGTCGACTTCGCCCTCGTAGCCGAGCGGGAGCGGGGCATGTCGCCTGTGGAAGCCATCACTGAGGCTGCTCTGGTGCGCTTTCGGCCGATCACCATGACCACGCTGGCTGCGATGGGTGCGGCTCTGCCGTTGGCCATTGGCTTCGGGGTGGGGTCCGAAATGCGTGTGCCGCTGGGTATCGCCATCCTGGGTGGGTTGCTGGTCTCGCAGTTGCTGACTTTGCTTAGCACGCCTGCCATCTACTTATGGCAGCATGACCGTCGAGCGAAGAAAGCCCTGCGGATGACCCTCGCCACCCTGTAGGAGCGCGCTTGCGCGCGATCGCGCGCAAGCGCGCTCCTACAGGGTTGTAATTATCAGTCCCGGCGACCTCGGGGGGTATATCCGGAGCGACAGGGCGTTAAAAGGCGGGTGCGAACACGCTGCGAGACGTGACTGGTAAAAGGAAACACGATGCTTCGGCTTGACGGAACTACAAGGAGAGAGGCGAATGTCGCAGCAGTTACCAAGTGAGATATATGAGGCCATTACCTCACTCTGTAAGGGTGGCGATGAATTCATGGCTCGGGGAGAGCTGGAAGTTGCGCGCGGGAAGTATCAGGAGGCACTTCAATTATTGCCCGCTGATCACAAGCAGTGGGAAGCCGCAACGTGGATTTATGTTGCTCTCGGTGATCTGGACTTTCGATCCGAAAACTTTGAGCGAGCGTTTAGGTCATACATCAACGCCGTTCAATGCGCGGGTGGCCTTGGAAATCCCTATGTCCATTTGAGAATAGGTCAGTCCGCGTTTGAGCTCGGAGACTTGGGTCGTGCGGCTGATGAGTTGGCTAGGGCCTATATGGGGGCGGGGCTTGATATCTTCATGGAAGATGATCCCAAGTACTTGGAGTTTCTAGAGACTAAGATCGAAATCTAGGTGCCTTGATCCCGAGCGGGTCGCTGACAAAAAAGTTCGCGTGATCGCGCGCGAGGAAAGCGCGCCGTAGCGCCTGATTGCGCGCAAGCGCGCTCCTACAACGGCGTTATTCCCACAGCCGGCCGGGGAGGCGGGTGGAGATTTCCTGCACGACCCACTCGTTGCCATCCGGATCGTTGAACGACAGGAACGAGGCGTAGCTCTTTCGGTCGGGGTTCGGTCCGTTGACGCGGTTGTGGTTGCCGCCGTGGTGGAATAGCCCATCCGCATCGTGGAACACGTCGCTGGTTTCGATGCCGCGCTTGCGTAGTTCGTCGCGCACCGCTACCACGTCGCTCGCGACCAGATGCAACCCGCGCACAGACCCCGGTGCTGCTTCGCTCATCTTGTCGCCGAACTGCACCGAGCAATGTGATTGCGGCGGTGTGAACTGGATGACCCGAAAGCCTTTCTCGTTGGCGAAATCCGCGTCGAGACGCCAGCCGAGCTGGGTGTAGAACGCTTTGGCGCGGTCGGGGTCGGCGACGGGGATGACCACGATCTCGAACGTTAGTGGGATCGGGAAGGGCTCGGCGGCGTGGGTGGTATTCATGGGAGGGCTCCAGGGACGCAAGCCACCACGATGTGCCTCCGTGACTGCCGCGTCTTGGTGCTGTTTTCCCTGAGAACGAAAGTGCCCGCCGGCTTGCCGGCGGGCACCTTCGTGCGTGGCACTTATTCCGGCATCAGGCGGCCAGCTTCGGGGCCGCCGGAAAGTCCACGGCCACACCCGTCACCGCGTGCAGGTAGTTGGTGATGGTCTTGTCACCGATGGTCACGATGGTGTCGACGAGGTTCTCAGCCGTCCATCCCGCGGCGAAGAAAGCATCGACAAGGGCACTCTCCACCTTGCCGCGCTGCACCGCGATGGCCTTGGTCAGCCGTGCCAGCGCGTCCAGCTTCGGATCGAAGCTTGCGGTGCCGCTACGCACTTCCAGTACCTGGGCTTCGCTGAAGCCGTTCATCTTGCCGATCAGGGTGTGGGCTGCCAGGCAGTACTCACAGTCGTTCACCTGGCTGACAACGAGGTTCACGACTTCGCGTGCCTTGCCGGTGATGCTGCTTTTGGCGTTCTGCAGGGCCAGGTAGTTGCCCAGTGCGTTCTCCGAATGCGCCAGGGTGGCGTAAAGGTTCGGCACCATGCCGAGGCCCTTGGTGAGGGTGTCGAAGTGGGCCTGGTTGGCGGGGGAAACGTCGTCGCGGGTGGGGACGTTGAGGCGTGACATGGTGGTTCTCCAGGTGGAGGTTGGGGGGAGGATTACTGCGCGGAATAGCCGCCATCGACAGCGACGATCTGGCCGGTGAGATAGCGGGCCTTGTCGCCGGCGAGGAATACGATCGTCTGGGCGATTTCATCGACCGAGGCGGCGCGGCGTGCCGGGATGGTGCTGAGGAAGCCTTGTTTTGCGGCTTCGTCATTGCCGACGAAACGATCGAGCATGTCGGTGGCGACAGGACCCGGTGCGACGGCGTTGACGCGGATGCCTGCGGGAGCGCCCTCGAGTGCCACGGCCCTAGTCATGCCTTCCACGGCATGCTTGCTGGCGACGTACACCGAGGCCCCAGCGATACCGACATGGCCCGCGATCGACGACACATTCACGATGGCGCCGTGGCCCTGTGCCTGCATGGCACGCATTTCGTGCTTCATTGATAGCAAGGTGCCGAGCACGTTGGTGGCGAACGTGGCCTCGTAGTTGTCGACGGTCTGTTCGGCGACCGGGCCAAGCTGGCCTTCGGTGCCAGCGTTGTTGATGGCGGCATCGAGGCGGCCAAAGCGGGCGACGGTCTGTTCAACCAGGGCGCGGACATCGGCCTCGTGGCGGACGTCGGCGCGGATGAATTCCGCTTCCACGCCGAGGCCGCGCAATTCGGCGGCGAGGGCGTGGCCGGCCTCGTCGCGGCGGCCGCTCACGACCAGGCGGGCGCCATCGGCGGCGAAGGCGAGGGCGGTGGCGCGGCCGATGCCGGTGAGGGCGCCGGTAATCAGGATGGCGGGGGTGTTCATGGCTGTGCTCCGGTGGTGGTGTGCGAGTCGATGGGTGAACTTTGATCCATTCCGATAAGCGCAACTAGAAAGCTGGATGGCATATGATTGAGTCCTGATAGGAATGAAATGGGGCGCCCCGTGGACAAGCTGCAAGCCATGCACACCTTCGTACGCGTCGTGGAAGCCGGCAGTTTTTCCGCCGTGGCCAAGGAGCAGGGCAGTACCCAGAGCGCGATAAGCAAGCAGGTGGCCGCACTTGAGCGGGAGCTCGGCGCGAAGCTGCTCGCGCGCACGACGCGCTCCCTTGCCCTCACCGACGAAGGCGCTCGCTACTTCGAAACGGCGCGCCGCCTGGTGGCCGAGATTGCCGAGGCGGAAGCCGTCCTGGGTACGGGGAGGCAGGCGTTGAAGGGCACGCTACGCGTTGCGGCGTCGGTGGGCTTTGGCCGGCTGAGGTTGATGCCTGTCGTGCAGAGCTTTCTGGCGGCAAATCCCGATGTGCAGATCGACATGCGCCTGAGCGATGGCTTCATCGACCTGGTCGAGCGCGGCATCGATGTGGCCGTGCGTATTGGCGAGCTGCCGGATAGCAGCTTCGTCGCACGCCGGGTTGGCCATTCCGTGCGCGAGGTGCTCGCGCATCGGCGCTACCTGCGTGGTCTGCCGAAAGGCATGAAGCCTCCGGCACATCCGCTCGATCTCGCGGAGCACAACTGCATTGTTTACACCGGTACCGGCATGCGGCGTAGCTGGCACTTCGTGGCGGGCGTGGGCGCGAATGAACCGGTGGGTACCGAGCACAAGGTGCCCGTGTCGGGCACGCTGCAAACGGATAGCAGTGAAGTGGTTCGCGCCGCCATCCTCGGTGGCATGGGCGTGTGCTACACGCCCACCTGGTTGTTCGAAGAGGAGATCGCGCGCGGCGACGTGGTGAAGCTCCTGCCGGATTGGTCGATCCTTTCGCCCATCCATCTGGTGAGCCCGCAGGAGCGCAGGCACTCGGCGAAGGTGCAGGCCTTTATGGATCACGTTACATCGGCTTTCGCAGCAACCTGATTCACCCGTTCATCCCACCCTTCAGGTGGTCGAGACGCAGGCCATGGGTGCGACAGACATCAATGCCGGTGAGCACGGTGCTGCGCTGGTCGGCGAAGGTCACCTGCATGTCCCGTACGCAGGGACCGGCCGCGGGCCGGAACGTGGCGGACGTGAGGCCGCCTTGCACGGCGCCGCCGAGATCGACCGTCGCGAAATCAGCGGTGCCGCCAGGGGCAAGGGCCAGCGTGGTCACGCTGGCGGCGGTGGCATTGACGAGCGTGAACGGGGCGGGCGTCTTCCATTCGGCGTTGCCTGCCCGCGGTTGCGGCGAGGCGCAGGCCGTGGCGGTGAGGGTGGCCAAAGAGATGGCGAGGCAGGCAAGGTTCCGTGTCATGGCGTGGCTCCGGCGGCGGGTGGGTTTCGCCGGCAGGGCACGTCCTCCGGCGTGGCCATCTGGCACCGGATCCGCGCCGATCGAAAACCGATGTGGGACGAATCGTCGAACAGGCATGACCAATGGCAGCACGGCCGTATTTCGCTTCCCACCCGCTTGTGGCGGTGCCTAAGATGGAGCGACATCTTAGGCTTTGGGGCTCCGATGAAAGTCCGCCTGGGTAACACCGAAATCGGCCTGGCTCGCTACCTCGGCATGTGGGGTGTAGTGGCGCTGGTCTTCGCGTGGCAGGGCTACATGCGCGATAGCCTGATGGGCCAAACCTGGGATGTCAGCGACTACGTGCGCTGGTCGGTGATCGAGTGGTACACATGGCCGGCGCTCGCACCGCTGGTGTTTCGGCTGGGTGAGCATTACCCGATCCGCCTGCCACTTAAGTTCAGCGAGCTGTGGATTCCGTTCCTGGGCAGTGTGGGGATGACCGGGCTCGCTCTGTTGATCGGCGCGTCCGTCTCCACGTTTACCGAGTCATCCAGTTTCGCCGAGCAATGGCGTCAGTACGTTGGCCAGCACGCGGCCACGGGGCTGCTCACCTGTTGGGCGCTGTTTGCGATCCAGCAGGCCATGCAGTTCCGCGAGGAAAAGGCACGCCGCGAGCTGGAAGCGTCGCGTCTTGCGTCCGAGCTGGCCCAGTCGCGTCTGCAGGTGCTGCGCACGCAGCTACAGCCGCATTTCCTGTTTAACACCATGCATGCCATTGCCACGTTGCTACACGAGGATGTGTTGTCGGCGGAGGCCATGTTGCTACGCTTGAGTGACTTGCTGCGTGCCTTCCTGGAGGAGTGCCAGGGTCAGGAGATCACCCTGCGGCAGGAGCTGGTGCTGCTCGATCTGTACCTTGGCATCCAGCGCACGCGGTTCAAGGATAGGCTGGAGACGCGTATCTACATCGCACCGGATACGCTGGCTTGCGCGGTACCGAGCCTGATCATGCAGCCGATCGTGGAGAACGCTATCCGTCACGGGATTGGCGAGCGCGTGGGTGACGATTGCGTGGAAATCGAAAGCCGGCGCGATGGCGATAGCCTGGTGATCGAGGTACGCAACCGCAATAGCACGCTGGAGCCCGATGGTTCCGCGGCGGAGGGCCATGGCATTGGCCTGTCAAATACGCGCTTGCGCCTGAGCGAGCTATACGGGCCCGCAGGTCAGGTAGAACTGCACATGCTGTGGCCGCGCGGCGTGGCCTGCCGGATTCGCGTGCCGTACCAGCTTGTCGATGAGGACGAGCCTGAGGTGGTCGAGGCATGAAGCTCTCCGTGCTCGTGGTCGACGACGAGCCGATCGCGCGCCAGGCGGTGACGCGGCTACTCGGGGACGATCCTGATGTGGCGCAGTTAACCGAGTGCGGTGATGGTGCGTCGGCGGTGGCCGCCTTGCGTGCCGGCTCGCCGGACCTGGTGTTCCTCGATATCCAGATGCCGGCGATGAGCGGTTTGGATGTCGTGCGTGCGGTCGGGGCAGAAAGGATGCCTGCCACGGTGTTTGTCACGGCGTATGAGGAATACGCCGTGAAGGCGTTCGAAGCCCATGCCGTGGATTACCTCGTGAAGCCGTTTGGCCGCGACCGCTTCATGCTGGCACTGGAGCGTGCGAAGGGAAGAGTGGGGCGGCCGGCAGTGCGAGGTGAAGCCTCCGCGCGACTCCTGCAGGCTCTGGACGCGCTGCGTCGCCGCGACCAATACATCGAACGAATCCCCATCCGCGACAGCGAGCAGATCACCTTCGTCGACGTCAGCGACATCGTCTGGATCAAGGCCAGTAGAAATACGGTACTGATCCACCTGGCCGACCGTGTCCACGAAATGCGCGAAACGATGTCCAGCCTCGCCGAGCGCCTGGACCCGCGGGTCTTCGCGCGCGTGCACCGCTCGGCCATCGTCAACGTCCGCCGCGTACAAGCCGTGCACCCCTGGTTCAACGGCCACCACGTCCTCACCATGGACACCGGCCAAAAGCTCCGCATGAGCCGCTACCAACACGAAGCCTTCCTAAAGCTCGTCTCTCTGTAGGAGCGCGCTTGGGCGCGACATCTTTCGCGGGAAAGCAACAGGGCCTGCGGCGGTGAGGCGAAAGATGTCGCGCGCAAGCGCGCTCCTACAAGGGGTTTGGTGGAATTGCCAAGACGGGGGCGTCCGCCGCTCGAATGCTTCCCAAGCCTGCCGCCGCCCGGCGGCACCATGGGAGGGATCGCTATGAAACGTGCCTCGTTCGCTTTACTGGCTGTCGCGACAACCATGACCTGCGCCGCCTGGGCGCAGGATGCTGCCAAACCCACCAGCCCCGTCATCAAGATCAACGCCGCGGCCGCGACCGCACCCATCGAAACCACGCCGCTGCGTGGTTCGCTCAGCATGCTTTCCGGCTCCGGCGGCAACATCACGGTGCTGACGGGTAAGCAGGGCAAGCTCATGGTCGATGCGGGTATTGCGGTGTCTCGCCCGCGCGTGGAGGCCGCGGTCAATGCGCTGGGCAAGGGGCCGATCAAGTACCTGATCAACACGCACTATCACTGGGACCACACCGACGGCAATCCGTGGGTACACGAGGATGGCGCCACGATCATTGCCACGGCGGGGACGGTGAAGCGGGTATCGACCACCACGCGGGTGGACGACTGGGACTTCACCTTCAAGCCACTCGCGGCTGCCGGTATTCCCAGCGAGGTGGTGAAAGCGGACAAGACCTATCACTTCGACGGCCAGACCGTGGAGGTGAAGCTGGCGGATCCCTCGCATACCGATACGGACCTGTACGTCGTGTTCAAGGAGGCGAATGTGGCTTCCCTGGGTGACTTGTTCTGGAACGGCGTCTACCCGTTCATCGATAACGAGAACGGTGGCGGCATTGACGGGATGATCAAGGTCGATGACATGATCCTTGGTCAGTTGAAGGACGATGTGGTGCTCGTGCCAGGCCACGGCCCGGTGGGGACCAAGCAGCAGCTTCGCGACTTTCGCGACATGCTCGCTGGGGTGCGTGACAACGTGGCTGCGCTGAAGAAGCAGGGCAAATCACGGGATGAAGTGGTCGCCGCCAAGCCTACGGCGAAGTGGGACGACAAGTATGGTCACTTCGTGATCGATCCGGATTTCTTCACCCGCATTGTCTACGACGGTTTGAAGTAGAGGCTAGCGCATCGTTCATCGCGGTCTGAAAGAACGCAAAACCCCTGTAGGAGCGCGCTCGGGCGCGACATCTTTCGCCTCAACGCAGCAGGCCCTGTTGCTTTCCCGCGAAAGATGTCGCGCCCAAGCGCGCTCCTACAAGAGCATCGTCGTTCAATCGCATCGTCGTTCAATCGCATCGTCGTTCAATCGCAGGGGTGTTCAATCGCAGGGGCGTTCAGTCGCAGGGTCGTTCAGTCGCAACGTTGTTCAGTCGCGGTGTCGTTCCATTGCTGTGTCGTTTGATCGTGATGTCGTTTAGGTGCGATGTCGCTTGGGGTGGTGCCGCGCGGGGCTAGTTCACCCGCGTGAAGTAATGCATCCGCGTGCCGGGCTTGCCTTTGTCGTCGACGAACGACACGGTTTCGTTCATGGTTTTGCCATCCGGCGCGGCGCTGTAGATGCGCGTCGACGCGGGCATGCCGCCCATGCCGAGCGCGACCACGATCACGTTGGCCTGCGGGTGCGCCATGGCGGCGGCATCGGCTTCAGGGCTTCCGACGACGGGCACGGAGGTGCCGTCGAGCGGGTTGGTGCCCTTGGTGTGTATCTGCTTCCCATCGGCATAGACGATGTCGACGCTCATTGTGAGCTTATCCGTCCCGGCTTCCGCGAATGTGACGTACACGCTTTTCGGTCGGGCCTCCGGCGGCATGTTCATACGCGACGTATCCACGGCCCACTTGCCGATGATCGGGGACGGCGTGGTTGCTGCGGCGGCAACCGATACACACGCGGCACACGAGAGAAGAGCAAGCATCCTGAGCATGGACTTTCCCTAGCTGGCCCGCGGACCACGGGCGGATCGTTGGACCATGCGGCACCGACCCGAAGGTGTCAACACGCTCAAGGCTCTTGTAGGAGCGCGCTTGGGCGTGACATCTTTCGCGGGAAAGCAGCAGGGCGTGCGGCGGTGAGGCGAAAGATGTCGCGCGCAAGCGCGCTCCTACAGGGTGGCGGTTTGCGCCACGCGGCGGGGGAGGGTTTCGGTAATCCATTCCACGAAGGCGCGGAGGCGCGCGTTGTGGCGGCGTTCGCTGGGGTAGACGAGATAGACGGCGAGCGGTGCGGGTTGCCAGTCCGTGAGGAGAGGCACCAGTTCGCCGCGGGCGATGTGCGGTGCGGCGGCGAAGGTGAATGTCTGGGCGATGCCAAGGCCGGCGACCGCGGCGGCGGTGTGCGCGTTGCTTTCGTTCACTTCGACCGGCGCGATGAGTTCATCGCCGATCTCGCGTGGCCGGTCGCTGAATTGAAGTGCGAGACGCCGCCCGGTGCGTGCGGAGAAGTAACCGATGACGTCGTGGCGGTCGCGCACCAGATCGTCGGGGTGCTGAGGTACGCCGCGCCGCTCAAGGTAGGCCGGCGAAGCACACGTTGACCATGGGAAGTCCGCGATATGCCGTGTCACCAGGTTAGGGTTATCGCCGGTGCTGCGGATGGCGCAATCGATGCCCTCGCCGATGAGATCGAGCGTGCGGTCGGAGACGCCAACCTGCAACTGGATCCCCGGGTAGCGTTCGCGGAATGAAGGCAGCTCCGGAAGGATGAGGCCGGCGGCCACCGAGCCACCCGTGTCGATCCGCAATGTACCCACGGGGCTGCTGCGCCCGCCCGCCAGCGTGGTTTCGAAATCATCCAGTTCGGCCAGCCAGTGCCGGGTGCGCTCGTAGTACGCCGCACCTTCCGCCGTCACGGTGACCCGCCGGGTGGTTCGCTCGAACAAGCGAACGCCTAGTTGGGCCTCCAGCCCCTGGACCAGCTTGGTCACCGTCGATTTCGGTAGCCGCAGCCCATCGGCTGCCTTGGCGAAACCACCTGTCTCGACGACCCGGCCGAACACGCGCATGGCAAGCAGATGGTCCAAGATTATTTCCCCTTGGAAATAGTGAAATCGCATCCGGATTATTTATCCATCCAGAAGAAATAACCAGACTATTACCCATCGACCGCGCCGCGGTCTTCGGAGCCTAAGCTCATGAACACGCTCGCCAACAGCAACATCCACACCACCCGCCATGCCGGCAAGATCGCCCTGGTCACCGGTGGCAGCTCCGGCCTTGGCCTGGCCACGGCCGAGCGCCTGGTCCGCGAAGGCGCCACGGTGTACATCACCGGCCGCCGTCAGGCTGAATTGGATGCCGCTGCCGCCAAGGCCGGTGCCATCGCCATCCAGGGCGATATCTCGGTCGCCGCCGACCTCGACCGCATCTTCGCCACCATCCGCGAGCGCAGTGGCAAGCTCGATATCCTGTTCGCCAACGCTGGCGGCGGTGAGTTCGTTCCGCTCGGCCAGATCACCGAGGCCCACTTCGACAAGTACTTCGGCATCAACGTGAAGGGCACGCTCTTCACCGTGCAGAAGGCGCTGGAGCTGATGGGTGAGGGCAGCGCCATCGTCCTCAACGGTTCGATGGTCTCGATCAAGGGCGCCCCGGCCTTCGGCGTCTATGCCGCCACCAAGGCTGCATTGCGCTCATTTGCCCGCACCTGGGCCAGCGACCTGAAGGGTCGTGGTATCCGCGTCAACGTGGTGGCCCCGGGCACCATCGTGACCCCGGGCTACTCGACCGAGCTGGGTATGAGCGAACAGCAGATCGCCGATTACGCCGCTTACGTGGCCACGGTAACGCCGCTCGGCCGTACCGGCGAGCCTGATGAAATCGCCAAGGCCGTGTCGTTCCTGGCCTCGGACGATGCCAGCTACATCACCGGCATCGAGCTCTTCGTCGACGGTGGCCAGGCGCAGATCTGATACCCGGCGGGTCAGCGTCACAAAGAAAGGTGGTGGCGGCCACTAGACTGGTCGCCACCACCGCCACGGACCTGACTTTTGTCTACCGCTACGGAAATGGCTCCACCGGCCGTGAGGCGTGCCCGCCTCACGGCCCTTGGCTTGTTCGATGTGGCTTATGCCATCGATCTGGGCAAAGCCCGCGCCTGCTGCGCTGATACACCCCTGGCCGATGAGCCGGTCGCGTCGCTGACCTTCGATGTGCCGCCGCTGCGGTTGCGCTACGGCACGGTCGAGATACCGCTGCCTGGCGGGCCCGTGCAGGGCGAGGTCGCGGTCCACGTTTATGACTTCGGTGCCATCGCGCTCGCCATCACTTGTGTGGCAGAAGACAAGGCGTGGCTGCACTTCGTGGACATGGCCCGGCACGTGGAAGAGGCGCTGGGCTTCGATAAGGCATCGGCGCCCTGGATGCCGCTGCTGGCCGAGGTGAAGGCACGCTTCGCCCCTGCACTGGAGCGGCCGAACGAAGCGGTGATCCAGGAGGATTACCACCTCATCGAGATTGATGCTTTCGCCGAGCCGCTGCCGGATGTCCTCCATCGCATGGTCGATCTTTCGCCGCTGCTTGCCGGGGATCCGCGTCCGCTGTCGGTCGAAGCGCGTGAGGTCCTGCTACGCCACCGGTTCGCTTACCTGGCCGAGGATTGCGTGGTGGTCACCCGCGATCGCGCCCTGCTTTACCAGCCGGGTGGCGATGCCGGCATTGCCGCCGTGCTCGAGGTGGCGAACGCGCAGCTGCTGGAGCTGCGCTACTACGGCAACCTGCTCGATGACGAACTGCCGCGCATGTACGACCTGGTCGATCGCACCCGAACCGTCTCGGCCTTCTTCGCCCCGGCGGAACTGTCACGGCTGGCCCGCCGCCTGTACACCGTCTGGGCCGAGGTCACCGAGCTGACGGAGAAGGTCGAGAACGCACTGGAAGCCATGGGGCACCCGTATCTGGCCCAGGTGTATACGGCCACGCTGGAGCTGTTTGGCGTGCCGGCCCTGGGGGCTGCCGTGGATCGCAAGCTGGAGATCGTGCGCGATACCTATGCCGCCTTGTACGACGAGGCGTCGGTCAGCCGGGCGGGCATCCTCGAGATCACGATCGTGCTGCTGATCGCGGTGGAACTGGTACTGGCAATCTTCAAATGATGCCCACATATGGGGCCTATCATTGACTGCATATCGTCCAGGCCCCTTCTTATGTCCAAGAAACTGAAGATCGATTTCGTCTCCGACGTCGCCTGCCCGTGGTGCGTGATTGGCCTGGGCGGCCTTGAGCGCGCGCTGGAGAACCTGAAAGACGTGGTCGATCCGGAGATCACCTTCCACCCGTTCGAGTTGAACCCGAACATGGTGAAGGGCGGCGAGAACATGGTCGAACACATCGTCAAGAAGTACGGCATCGGGGCGGAAGAGGCGCAGACCAATCGCGAGCGCATCAAGGCCCGCGCGGCGTCCGTGGGCTTCACCATGAACACCTCGGATGCGAGCCGCATCTACAACACGTTCGATGCGCATCGCCTCATGGCGTGGGCCGCGGGCACCGGCAAGCAGCAGGCCCTGAAGCACCAGCTGTTCGTGGTGAACTTCACCAACCAGACGGACCCGGGTGATCACGATGCGCTCGTGGCCGCTGCGGAGAAGGCAGGCCTCGATCCGGTCGAAGCCCGCGCCGTCCTCGAATCCGATCGGTACACGCAGGAAGTGCGCGCCGACGAACACCTGTGGCAGAGCCGTGGCATCACCGGCGTGCCGGCCGTCATCGTCAACGACAAGTGGCTCATCTCCGGCGGCCAGCCGCCCGAGGAGTTCGAACGCCAGCTACGCGCCATGGCCGCCGAAAGCTGACGTAGGAGCCCACCCTGTGGGCGACGCCGTTCGCGATAACGCCACAGGGCCTGTAGCGGTGAGGCGAAAGATGTCGCCCACAGGGTGGGCTCCTACCGCGTGTTTAGGAATGTGAAGGCATAAGGGCCTGGCGGTTTGTCCGCCAGGCCCTTGTCTTTGCACGCGCAAGGACTTTATTCGCACGGAATTGCGTCACAGCCGGACCCTCGACTGTTCAGCATCGTGAGTGGGAGATTCATCACGTTTCCTGCCGAATTCGGATAAGGTTGCCGAAAACGTGGGGGTGCGGCGCTGGATAGATCTGTTAGGCGACACGCCCGCGTGGCAGCGTTGAACACGGAGGGTGCAGGGATGTCGGCGAAGTTCACGAAGCGAGCTTTGGTCCAGCGGTTGCCCACCTGGTCGCTGATTGACGCGACCATTCATTTCGCCAGTTTCCTCCGCCAGCACAGACGCCTCCCGCGCCGCGAGAGCCAGCTGGTCAACGACCTTATCTACCGAATGAAAGCCTCCGGCGAACTGCAGGATCCGCTGCGCGTGTTCGTCACCGACAAGGAGCTGTTGAAGGTCTACGTGCGCGACACCCTGGGCGACACCTTCAACGTGCCTACCACGCGCATCCTTCGCCATGTGCGCGAGGTGGCGGACGAGGCTTTCCCGGCGGCGTGCGTCATCAAGCCCACCCATGCGAGTGGCGAGGTGATCATCCGTCGCGACGGTGAAGCCATCGATCTCGAGCGCATCCGCCGTTGGTTCCAGCTGAACTATTACCGGCAATCGCGCGAGCCGAATTACCGTTACCTGCAGGCGAAGGTGATCGTTGAGCCGATCATCTTCAATGCCGTCGATCTGATCGACTACAAGGTGTTCTGCTTTAACGGCGAACCGAAGCTCATCCAGGTCGATGCGAACCGGCACGTCCGTCATTCAAGGCGTTTCTTTGATCTCGACTGGCGCCCGTTGCATTTTGGGTTGGTGTACGAACGTGGCACGGTGGATGTGGAGCGGCCGGCGAACCTCGCCGAGATGCTCGATGCCGCTGCGACGCTCAGCCGCGGGTTTTCGCTGATCCGTGTCGATCTGTATTCCAATGGCGAGCAGGTGCTGGTGGGTGAACTCACCAACTGCCCGAGCGGCGCGAACGGCATCTTCTACCCGGCGGATGGCGAAGAAGCCGCGTCACGGATGATCCTGGGCGAACTCGTCCGCGAATCCGCGCTACCGCAAATCAGCCTGACCGTCCCGGTCACCCCAACCGAACCCGCCCAACCAACCCCGTTATAACAACAGAGCAGCGAAACCCCTGTAGGAGCCCACCCTGTGGGCGACGCCCTTCGCGAAAGCCCCACAAGCCCCGCAGCGTTGAGGCGAAAGATGTCGCGCCCAAGCGCGCTCCTACAACAGCCGGCTGTAGGAGCCCACCCTGTGGGCGACGCCCTTCGCGAAAGCCCCACAGGCCCAGTAGGAGCCCACCCTGTGGGCGACGCCGTTCGCGAAAGCGCCACAGGCCCAGTAGGAGCCCACCCTGTGGGCGACGCCGTTCGCGAAAGCCCCACAAGCCCTGCAGCGTTGAGGCGAAAGATGTCGCGCCCAAGCGCGCTCCTACAACAGCAGATTCAGCCATCCAGGTTTCGCTTGGCCCGGCGTTTGCGGTATTCGGCCGGCGGCTCGAAGGCGTGCATGCGGAACGCACGACGGAACGTGTTCAAGTGCGTGAAGCCGCACTTGTTCGCGATCGCGGCAAGCGGAAGCTGGGTCTCCTCGAGGTAGTGCCGCGCCATATCGATACGCAGCCGCTCGACGTAGCGAGCAGGCGTGGTACCAAACGCCCGCCGCACGTGCCGGATCAACGTGCTCCGGCTCATCGCCACCTGGCGTGCCATGGTTTCGATATCGATCGGACGGTCGAGGTTGGCCAGGATCCACGCGCGCAGGTCGCGCAGGCTGCGATGGCCTGCATCGGGCGACGTGGCCGGCGGCGGTGCCTGCGGTTGGACATTGCCACGGCGTGTATAGAGCACCAGTTCTTCGGAAATCTCGTGCGCGAAACGATCACCAAGGTCTTCCGCGATCAGGCCCAGTGCCAGGTCGATGCCGGTGCTGATGCCAGCGGCCGTGTAGAACTTGCCGTCGCGCACCCACACGCGCGTCGCATCCACCGCGGACGCGGGATGTTTCAGCTGCAACGCATCGGCGAGCCGCCAGTGCGTGGTGACACGGCGGCCATCCAGCAGGCCGGTACGGGCCAGGGGGAACGCGCCGACGCTTACCGAGCAGATCCGGCGCATCCGGTTCTGATTGCGCCGCACCCAATCGATGGCGCGCTCGGGATAGCGATCGATGCCTGACAGGCCGGCGGTGATCACCAGGGTATCGATCGGCCACACGACATCGCGCTCGCTATCCAGCGCCGCATGGCCATGGATGGCGAAGCCCGCCTCGGTATCGATCGAGAGGCCGGTCCCTGCGTTGATCACCTGCACCTTATAAGGCTGTACCGGTGCGCTAAGTACATTTGCAAGGTTGAATGCTTCCGCTGGACCGGCGACGTCGAGCAGATCGACCGGTGGGAAGCACAGGATGGCTACGTGGCGAGCCGGGAGATTGCCGCTGCTTTTGCGGTGGGGCATGAGGCCTCGGGGGCTGGGGGTGCGGATGAGTGAGGCGTTTACCGCACGTGGCTAGCGAGGCGCGGGTTGACCCACGCATAGTCGTCGGATGTGAGCCAGGAGGGCCTGAGCGTAGGGCGTTCGATATGGTAGCCCTGCACGCCGTCGGCACCGGAATAGATGGCCGCGCGCATTTCGCCGGGGGATTCCACACCCTCCACGACGACGCAGCGGGCGTAGTCCGCGCAGACGCGGACGAGGTTACGCAGCACATCCGGCGAAAAGCGCACGTCGCGGGTGCGGCGCAGGATAGCGCGATCGACCTTGACGATATCGGCGCGCACGCTGGCGAGGAACTCGAGCGTGCCGTGCCCCATGCCGAAATCATCCACCGCGATGCGTACACCGCGTTCGCGCAGGCTGGTCAGTAGCACCAGCGCCGCGTTGTGGTCGACGCCGGGGCTGGTCTCGGTCACTTCGATGATGAGCCGGCGCGCCACCGTGCTGTCGCAACCGAGGTAATGGATGAGCGGCCGCCACCACGGTTCGTCACGCAACGAGTGCGCGGAGATATTGCAGGCGAGGCGGATATCGGGGTGCGCTTCGAGCAGGCCGACCACCGTCCACACGACGGCCCGGTCAAGGCGGTTACACATGCCCATGCGTTCGAGGGCCAGGATCGCGGCCTCGGCACTCTCGCTCTGGCCGTCTTCCCCCGGTGCGCGGCGAAGCAACGCTTCGCTGTACACATCGAAGCAGCCGCCGACACCGTTGAAGATGCGCACCGGCTGGAATGCGAGGAGCAGGCGTCCGGCCTCAAGGTCACGGAGGATATCCGCGATGAGCCAGCCATCTTCGGTTGACGCCTGGCGTTCCCCGGACTCGGGATCCACGTCTGCTTGCATTCTTGACTCCTGCCGGGTTATCGCAGCGGGCCGGATGGTAAGCCAGCGCATGCGTTCATCCGTGAAGGGGGTCACACCTTGGAACAAAGTGTTTGCGGCTTGAGCCGAAACGTTGCAAGGAAGCGCAAGATACGATGGCGTATGTCCTATCTAAATCGATCGAACAACCAATAGTTGCCGTTTATGTGCAGCATGTAAAGTCATATTGGTGTGGGGTCAGAAGGTGAGCGTCACCACGATCGCGTCGGAATACGTTCCGGGCCATGGGTTTTGCCGGGCAGGGATCAGGCCATAGATCACGAGGTCGCTGGATGTCGTCGTGCCATCCATGTGCCCACTGGCCGTGACAGTCGCTCCCGTGCCATCGCCCCAGACCATCGTGTGGTTTACGTCGACGTACAGGTTATAGGCGAGCGTGTGGCCGGCGTTGGTGAGCAAGCGTTGGGTGTACTGTCCGGCGCCCGGGCTCAGGGTGACGCGATAGTCCGCGGCCGTATCGCAGGTGACCACGATGCGCCCGGCGCTGCTGAGGGCGGTGTCGCTCCTGAAATCGTAGGCTCCGAGGGCAAGCGCTCCCGCTTCCACGCCGCACGTGGCAAGCGCCAGTCGCGGGACGAGCGCACAACACAGGGCCATCGCGGCGCGTCGCACGTGCCGCCCGCGGTGCGTGCTCATCGCGATGCCTGCGGCTGGCAGATGAGCGGACCGATGCGTGGCAGCGGGTCCGAACCGGGTGGTGGCGCGAATGCCACGGTGCATGTGCTGTTTCCGTAGTACACGTGGAGCAGGTTCTGGTTCTCGACCTCGGTGAGGTACGCCTCGCCACGCTCGCCGACAGGGAAGCGGTCGTCGCGGCCTGCGAGCGCCACCTCGGCACCGGCGGGTACGGCGCGGCCATCGGCGAAGACGAGCGTCAGCAGCGCGCTACGCACGCGGGTCACGGGGAAGGTCAGTGTCACGCCGCTGTTCCGCGACGGGATGGCGTCGAGCTGCAGGGTATCGATCCTTACATCCATCGGCAGATCCGCTTGTTCGATACGGATCGGGTTGTCCTGATAGGGGCGCAGGCGCGGAACCAGCGCGTAACCGTTGGCATCGGTGGTCGCGATGGGTTGGTTGTCGGCGTAGATCCGCACGTTTGAGAAGCCGGGTACGGACACCGCGGCGAAGCCTTCGTCGAGGTAGCGGCTCGCATACACGCGGCCACCTAGCAGGACGAGGCTGCCGCGGGCGGTGGCCCGGAGCGCATCGACCCCGCCCACGCGCGCCGTTTCGAGTGAATAGAGGCCGCTATCGTTTTGCAGCTCGACATCGGCGCGGCTTGCATCGTCCGGCGAAAGACCCGCCTGCACGCCGTAGCCCACGCCGTTGTCCACGGGCAGGCTGTGGCGGTAGCCAAGCGCACCGCCGCTCGTGCCGGCCTGGCTGTGCCCGCTGCTGTTGACGGCATCGCGTGGGCCCAGGATGAGCGTGTAGTTAAGGCTGAACACCGTGCCGTTGCCGCCGCGCAGGAAGCGCATGGCGGAGGCGCTGAGGTAGCCCGCGCGGCCGAGGGGCAGGTTGTACGTCGCGCCCGCAAGCCGCACCGAAGGCTGGTCGGCGAGGTCTTCACGCGTGTAGTTCATGGTGATCGAGCCGGCGCGTCGCATGCCCACGGCCATGTATGCCGTCTCCGTACGCTTGGGCGGCGGGTCGTTGGCGTCGTAGCCGAGTTGCAGGAAATGGTTCGTCCGCCATTGGCCGTTGACGCCGTAGCTGAAAAGCGTGCCCTGGTGTTCGAACCCCGCGCTGATCGTCGCGCCTGCGCCGACATCACTGTGGCTACCCGCGACGGCAACGTGCGCGATACCCAGCGTCGAGAGCAGCCATGTGCCGCTCGCGCCCAAGGCGTACTGTCCGGGCATGCCTTCGGCATGCAATTCGCCGGTAAAGCTATCGCTCAGGCCGCGCCGTTCGGTACCCGAGAAGAGAGGCTTGCCGTAGTCGTTGCTGACCAGCCCGTAGTTGCGGCGTTTGAAGCCCACTTCGTACGAATAGCTGCGAAGCCCGTCAGCCAGCAGCCCGCTGCCCGTATTGAACGGCTGCGTGATCACCTGCTCCTGCCCAAGGAGGTCGCGTACGACCAGCTGCAGGTTGCCCTGGCCGGTCACGACGGGGAGGTCGCGGATGTCGAAGGGGCCAGCCGGCACGTCGCGCTGCAGGCGCAATGCGTTGTTGACGTACAGGTCGACCGTGGACGGCGTGGCCGCGGTGCCGGCCAGGCTGGGCAACGGATACGTGATGAGGCCTGGTTGCGTGGAGAAATCGGTTGCCCACTGGACGCCGCCGAAGCGCACCGAGCGCGCCCAGTCGCTGGCACCGCTGATCGCGTCGCCGATACGCAGGCTCGCGGTGCGCGCTGGCTGGTCGCTGGTCCACGTGCTTTCCAGGCGCAACGTCTGTGTGCCTCCGGCCGCCGGCTGGCCGACGAGCACGCTGTTCGTCAGGCTGCCGCGCGGCCCGAACCCACCAAGTTCGAGCAGGGCGTTGCTGGAGGTGCTGCTGCCCTGCGTGCGCGACAGGGACGCGTCATAGTTCAGGTAGGCGCCAAACGCCGAGGGCGAGGGCGTGATCCGGCGATGATTGCTACCGTCCAGCCGCGTGGTGTCGAACAGAGCGGGAGGGACGTCGATCCACAGGATCTGCCGCGCCTCGTCAACGCGATACACCAGCGTTGGCACCTGGTCGAGGGCGTCGTACGGCTGCCCATCGAACATCTGCGTGGGCTCGGCGGGAAGTGCAAGACGCCATGCCACGGTGTCTGCGTGGCTCACCCACACACGTTGGCCGCCGATGCGACGGACCAGCGCCGTGCCGACAGGTGCGCCATTCACGCGAACATCCAGCCAGGCTTCCGTCGATGGCGTTGCTGTCTGTGCCGCGGCAGAGCCGGTGTGCATCGCGGAGGCCAGTAGCGCCACAAGCGAGAGCAGCGGCGGCTTACGGCGTCGCGAGATCAGCGTGGATGGCCTGTGCATCGTCATGGCCAGCCACGTGCAGATGAGCACCCGGAGGCACGGCGGCACCGATCAGCCAGGTGTGCTGCGACTGGGGAAGCAGGTAGGTCGCCGCGTCGCCGAAGCGCGCAGGCGCGTTGGCATCGGCGGCGGTGAACGTGAGACCCGTGAGGCGCAGGTGCGCTGTACCCGCGTTCGCGGCGGTAATCGCCAGCTTGCCGTTCACGCGCGAGGCCGACCATGTGAGCTCTCCGCGGGCAGGTGTCGTGGAGGCCACGAAGACGGGGACGCTGATCCGAAGTGCCATCCGCAACCCTTTGCTGCCCGGGTCGGGCGGTGGCGGCACTTCCTCAAAGATCAGCCTGTACGTCTGTTCGGCACGGGCGATGGACGGTGTGCGTAATCCCACGCGCACGATCTGCTCGGCGCCAGGCGCGAGCGTAAAAATCGGTGGCGTCGCAAGAAGGTCGTTCGTAGTGGCCAGCAAATCTGCGTTATCGCGTTGCGACCAGGTTTGTGGCTGCAACTGGATGACGGAAGGCCGGTCACCCGCATTGCGCACGGTCACGGCCACGACGCGCTGCGCCGTGGAAAGATCGATGCGGACGGGTGTCACCTCGAGGGAGCCGGCATGAGCGGCACCCCCAAGGAACCACAGCAGCGCCGCGATGCGGCCTGCCCAACGCGACAGCGGTACCATCACTTAGAACGTGATCGTGGCTTTGACCGTATCGTTGTACGTGTTGGCCGATGCGTTCTGGCCGGCAGGGATGCTGCCGTACACCGTCGTGGCGACGTTATCGCCCGAGCCGGTCACGTCCTGGCCTGTGGTGCCGTTCCACACGGTGCCGTGGGCGTTATCCGTGTAAAGGTTGTAGGAGAGGAACTGGTTCGTACCCGCGAGCATGCGGCGCACCGGGGCCGCGGGGGTGGACGCATCGTCGGCATGGCTGCCTTCGTCGAGCGTGACAACCGCCGTGGCGCCGTTCGTGCAGACCGTATTGATGGTGCCCTGGCCGTCGAGTGCCGTGGCCTTGTTCGTGACGACCGGATCATAGGTGCCAAACGCCAGGCCGCCAGTCGCATCGATGGTGCAGCTGGCGGCGACCGTGGCCGACACGTCCAGGTTGGAGGTTGCCGTGCCTGCCGAGGCCGCGCCACCGGCAGCGAGAAGCGTGGCAGCAACCAGACCCGACTTGAGTAGAGCGTTACGCATGAAAATCCCCTGTGTGTGAGTGACGCACAGGAATTATCCGGCACCCCACTGTTGCGATCTTGACGCCAGTCAGGGGATGAAACGATCTAAGCAAACATTGACCCAATTCGTGCCAATGCACATGTAGGAGCGCGCTTGCGCGCGATGGGTGCTCGCGGCAGACCCCATCGCGCGCAAGCGCGCTCCTACAACATCGGGTTATTTCGTTACGTCGCGGGCGCTTCTTCGCGCACCCGCACCGCGCGCGGCCGGCTCGGCAGCGCGTGGCGAAGGATGCGCCATGCCACCTGGCCGAACTGGCGGGGCAGGGTGCCGGTGTTGTAATGCTGGCCGTAGCGCACGCAGATTTCCTTCACTTCCACGGCGATCTCCGCGTAGCGGTTCGCCGGCAGGTCCGGGTAGAAGTGGTGTTCGATCTGGTGGCTGAGGTTGCCCGACAGCACGTCGATGATCATGCCGCCGCGGATGTTCGACGAGCCGCGAAGCTGGCGAAGATACCAGTGGCCGCGGGTTTCGTTGCGCAGCACTTCCTTCGGGAACACTTCCGCATCGGCGGTGAAGTGGCCGCAGAAGATGATCACGTAGGTCCACACGTTGCGGATGCCGTTCGCGACCATATTGCCCAGCAACACCGGCAGGAAGAACGGGCCGGCGAGCAGCGGGAACACGATGTAATCCTTCAGCAGCTGCTTGCCCATCTTGCGGCCGACCGGACGGAACGCCGTGCGCAGCTCGCCGGGCTTCATCTTGCCGGCGAACCAGCGGCCAATGCGCAGGTGCTGGATCGCCACGCCCCACTGGAACAGCAGTGCGAATACCACGGCGATCACCGGCTGCATCAGGTAGAACGGGCGCCAGCGCTGTTCCGGGAAAATGCGCAGCAGGCCGTAACCGATGTCATCGTCCATGCCGCGCACGTTGGTGTACGTGTGATGCTGGTGGTTATGCGTCTTCCGCCAATTCTCGCTGGTCGCGACGATGTCCCACTCATAGGTCTTGCCGTTGAGCTTGGGGTCGTTCATCCAGTCGTACTGGCCATGGATCACGTTATGGCCGAGCTCCATGTTCTCGAGGATCTTGGAGAGCCCCAGCAGCAGCGTGCCGAGGATCCACGCCGGGACCAGCACGGTGTGCACGAACGCGCCGAGGAACAGCAGCGCGCGGCCGGCGACACCAGTCCAGCGCACGCCAGCGACGACGCGGCGGATATAGCGCGCATCACGCGGGCCGATGCTCGCCTGGACGCGTGCGCGGATGGCATCGAGTTCGTTACCGAAGCTTTCGAGTTCGGCAGCGGAGAGGGTGCGATTGCGGGTACGGCTCATGCGGGGCCTCAAAGATCCAGGATCAGGTCGGTGCGCGGCGCGCTGATGCACAGGCGAACCTGTGTCGACGGCTCGCTGCTGCGGTCACCGGTAAGAATGTGGCGAGTGCTGCCGGACTGGCGTTCGCACGCGCAGCTGTTGCAGATGCCCATGCGGCAGCCATGCGCGGGGCGTACGCCCTGGGCTTCCAGACCTTCAAGCAGCGACTTGCTGCGCGGCAGGGTCAGGGTGCGGCCGCTGCGGGCCAGGTGTACTTCGACTTCGCCGGCATTATCGTCGCCGGTGATCGCCGGAAGGCTGAAGGCTTCCGCGTCGAAACGCGCGACGGTGTCCGCCAGGCGGACACGTGCAGCCTCCACGAAGCCGCCGGGACCGCAGGCAAGCACGCGGCGTTCGGCGAGCGCGCTGACTGCGTCGAAGGACACGGCGTCGACGCGCACGCCGGGCTGGGCTGCTTCGCGGGTCAGGTGGAAATGCACGCGCAGGCGCGGGTGGGCCGCGGCGAGGGCCTTCAGTTCATCGACGAAGCAGAGCTCGTCCTGCTGGCGAGCCCAGTAGAAGAGATCGACATCGACCGGCATGCCGCGCTCGGCGAGGTCGCGCAGCAAGGCGCGCATCGGGGTGATGCCGCTGCCGGCGGCGAGGAGAAGGAGATTCTCGCTGGCCGAGGTGACGGTCATGTCGCCGAAAGCCTTGTCGAGGCTCACAACTTCGCCGATAGCCGCTTCGTTCGCCAGATAGGTGCTGACAAGGCCGCCGGTGATCGCCTTCACGGTAATCGCCAGGGTGCCATCCGCCAGCGGCGTCGGGCTGTAGCTGCGCACCAGGCGTCGCCCGCCGATCGTCACGCCGAGGCTCACGTGCTGGCCAGCCCGGAGCCCGGCCCAGTGGCGGTTCGGACGAAACACCAGGGTCACAGCGTCCCGGCTCTCAGCGGACCGTGAGACGAGGCGCGCCAAGGGCTGTTCCAGGGTCCAGAGCGGGTTGACCCGGGTGGCCCAGAAGTCGAAAAGGGCCGGGGAAACCGCGCGTCGGGCAAGGCGCAGGGGCCAGCGGGGTGAGGGAGCAGCGAGTGCGTTCATGGCCCCATACTATACGAATGGATATACGAGTGTGTGTACACATGTATATTTCTTGAGCGAGGTATGATTCACCCCCAGCCAGCCGGGCCACCCGATGCCATCCAGCCTCCTCACCACGACCCCCGACGCGCCGATCGCCCGCAAGGCCGCGATCTCGCGCGACGACCTGCTGGCCGCGACCCTGAAGATCATCGGGCCGCACCGCAGCCTGTCGACGGTAAGCCTGCGCGAAGTGGCCCGTGAGGCCGGCATTGCCCCGAACAGCTTCTACCGCCAGTTCCGGGATATGAACGAGCTGTCGATCGCCCTGATCGACCTCGCTGGCAGCTCCCTGCGCACCATCATCGGCCAGGCCCGCGAGCGCGCGACCTCAACCGAACGCAGCGTCATCCGGGTGTCGGTCGAGACCTTCATGGAACAGCTGCGTGCGGACGACAAGCTGCTCCACGTGCTGCTGCGCGAAGGGGCCGTCGGGTCGGATGCGTTCAAGCACGCCGTGGAGCGCGAGCTCACCTATTTCGAAGATGAGCTGCGGGTAGACCTGATTCGCCTCGCGGCGGCCAGCGGCGCGACCCTGTACGAGCCCGCGCTCGTCGCACGCGCCATCACCCGCCTCGTATTCGCGATGGGCGCCATCGCGATAGACCAGCCCCCCGAGCGCGACCCGGAGCTGATCGAACAGATCTCCCAGATGCTGCGCATGATCATCACCGGCTCCCACGCCCTGAACCGCGTAGGCTCGACCTAAGCGGTTCCCTCTGAAGCCTGCGCTTACGACAGCGTCGTCAGCTCGATAGGAATAACCGTCTCGCCGCTAATGACCTGGGCGTGCCCGTCCTGGACCATGAACTGCAGTTGCATGGTGCGCTCGGTAAGAGCGGCCAGCGCTTCGACCGTGGCCGGGGCGACGTCGACGACCGTGACGTTCTTCGTCCTTGCAACGGCCGCGGCGGTCTTCTTCCACCACACCTCGGCGCTACGGCCGCTGTAGGTATAGATGATGACGCGG
The DNA here is from genome assembly GCF_023078475.1 of Luteibacter aegosomaticola. Classification (NCBI taxonomy): domain Bacteria; kingdom Pseudomonadati; phylum Pseudomonadota; class Gammaproteobacteria; order Lysobacterales; family Rhodanobacteraceae; genus Luteibacter; species Luteibacter aegosomaticola. The sequence continues at coordinate 2,369,492 of NZ_CP095741.1, forward strand.
TTCGCCCGGCCAGCGGCCCGGCGGATACGCTGCTCGTCCGGCTGGCCCAGGTCGATCCACAGGTCCACCTCGCCGGTGAGTTCCTTGCGCCAGAGGTCCGGCTCGTCGTCCGAGCTGAGCCCCTTGCCGAACGCCAGTGACTCATCGGCATTCAGGGCGAAGGCCAGCACACGCACCATCATTCGCTCGTCGGTCTCCGACGGGTGCTGGGCGATGGTCAGGGCGTGGCCCTGGTAGTAATGCCGGTCCATGTCGCTAACCTGCAGGTCGGCCTTGAAGACCGTGGATTTGAGTGCCATGGGCTACTGCTGAAGAAGAATTAGCCGCCAAGCCTACACGACCCCGGCGCTTGCCGGTGCGCGCGTGCTCCTACAAGGGCTTGGGCGTGGCTTCCATACAAGTCCTCTACGCGGGCGGGGACTACCATCCGCGTACCACCCAAGGGGCCTAACCCATGAGCTACCCGCCTGTACCCGGCCGTTCCGCCGTGGCCAATGCCGTCTACGGCCTGCTGAACCCCATCCCGTTTGGCTTCTTCGTCGCCGCGTTGGTCTTCGACGTGATCTACGCCAGGACCGGCACCATTCTCTGGGCGAAGGGCGCCGCATGGCTGATCGCCTTCGGGCTGGTCATCGCCATCATCCCGCGGCTCGTGAACCTCACCCAGGTGTGGATCACCTCCCGCCGGATCAGCACCGGGGCCGACCACGTCGACTTCTGGCTGAACTTCGTCGCGATCGTCGCCGCCATCCTCAATGCCTTCGTCCATAGCCGCGATGCCTACGCGATCATGCCGGCCGGTGTATGGCTGTCCGTGATCACCGTCGTGCTGATCGCCATCGGCCACGTCCTCATCGCCGTGCGTTACACGGCCCGCCGGGAGAGCCTCCATGGCTAAGCCGATCTATCGCAGCGCACTGACGCTGGCGTGCGTGGCCCTGCTGGGCGCTTGCAGTGAAAGCGGCACGCAGAGCGCCGCCGACCAGTCCGGTAGCGACCCGTCCATGCCCAAGGCGAAGAACTTCCTTGTCCCGCCGATGCAGGTGCCTGAATTCGCGGGTTGGGCGCAGGGCGCCGCACCCACGGTTGCGCCGGGGCTGAAGATCGAAAAGATCGCCAGCGACCTCAAGCACCCGCGCCAGTTGCTGACGCTGCCCAATGGCGACGTGCTGGTGGTGGAATCCAACGGCCCGGGCGAAGAAGCCGTGACTACGCCGAAGCAGCTGATCGCCGGCATGGTCAAGAACAAGTCCGGTAAGGGGGCGAAGGGCGGCAACCAGATCACGTTGCTGCGTAAGACCGGCAACGGCGAGTGGGAAAAGCACACCTTTATTGAGCACCTGCATTCGCCGTTCGGCGTGCAACTGATCGGCAACACCCTTTACGTGGCGAACACCGGCGAAATCCTGAGCTTCCCCTACACGGAAGGCGAGACGGAGATCAAAACGCCCGGCGTCGAGTTCACCGACCTGCCGTCGACCGTGAACCACCACTGGACCAAGGCGCTTCAGGCCAATCCCGAGGGCACCAAGCTCTATGTCGGCGTCGGCTCCAACAGCAACATCACCGAGAACGGCATGGAGGTGGAGTACCGCCGCGCCAATGTGCTCGAGGTGGATGTCGCCAGCCGCAGCAGCCGGATCTACGCCTCGGGCATTCGTAATCCCACGGGCCTGCAATGGGATCCGACCACGAACAAGCTGTGGGCCATCGCGAATGAGCGCGACGAAATCGGCGCCGACCTCGTGCCCGATTACATGACCTCGGTGACCGAAGGTGCCTTCTACGGCTGGCCCTACAGCTACTACGGCCAGAACGTCGACACCCGGGTCATGCCGCAGCGGCCGGACATGGTGCAAAAGGCGATCAAGCCCGACTACGCGCTGGGTTCGCACGTCGCTGCGCTGGGCCTCCTGCTATCGCAGAAGAATGCGCTACCGGCGAAGTACCAGACCGGCGCCTTCGTCAGCGAGCACGGCAGCTGGGATCGATCGCCGCTGAGCGGCTACGCGGTGGTGTTCGTCGCGTTCCAGGATGGCAAGCCGGTAGGCAAGCCCGAGACGCTCGTGAGCGGTTTCTACTCGAAGGATGAGAAGCAACTCTACGGCGCCCCGGTAGGCGTGGTGTTCGACAAGGACGGTGCGTTGCTCATCGCCGACGACGTGGGCAATACGGTGTGGCGTGTGAGTTCGGCGACGCCCTGACGAGCGTTAGTGGCCCGTCACGGCCTGAGCGGCCGTGGCGATAGGGCTTAGTCACGCAGGGTCTCAGCACGCGAGGCGCCGACACCCTGCGCATGCCAGCGGTGGAAGTCGTTCGCCATCTCCGGGCAAAGCACATGCTCGGTGGCGTAGAGGTTCACCTCATGCGCGACGTCGAGTCGTTCGAGCAGCTCGCGCGAACGTTCCGCCCACGCTACCGGCAGCTTCTGGTCGAAGCGCCCGTGCCCGACGAAGGCACGCGTGCTTCGCAACGCGTCGTTCGGCGCGATGTACGGACCAATCTCCGGCAGGATTCGCCCCGACAGGATCGCGAATGCCGTTGCGGCCGACGGATCGGTCAGGGCGACGCTCGCACTCAAGATGCCGCCTTGGCTGAAGCCGGCGATGGTGACGGCTTCAGCGCCCAGCTGCAGTTCGGCGCGCAGCTGGCCCAGCGTGTGGATGAGCAGCCGCCGGGAACGCTCGGCTTCTTCCGGCACGATGCTCGGCCCCTGCGCGGTAAACGCCACGCGGAACCATGCGAACTGCCCGGGCCCGATGGTCAGCGGACCGCGCACGAGCGCGACAGCGGTATCCGCAGGCGCCTGTGATGCGAGCGCGGTGAGGTTGCCCTCATGGCCGCCGACGCCATGCAGCAACACGAGCAACCTTCGCGCGCCCTCGGGAGCGTGGAGACGCAAGGCAAGTGGGTAGTGTCCCTCGACCAGCGCGTCGAAACCGCTCATGCAACCCCCCAAGCGTACGAATCCATCGACAGCACACCGTAAGTCATGCCGCCGGGTACGAGCACCGGTGCATCGTCCTCCTGGCTCGCACCCATCGCAACCAGCAGCGGTAGGTAATGTTCCTCCGTCGGGTGAGCACGTTCTGCGGACGGTGCCACGCGACGGTAATCGACCAGTGCCTCTTCATCGCGTGCCAGCACGCTCTTCGTGGCCCATTCGGCAAAGGCCGTGGCGTAAGGCACGCTATCGTTGGTACGGCTGATCTCATACAGGTTATGCGTGAGGCTGCCCGAACCGACGACCAGCACGCCACGCTCGCGCAGAGGCCGCAACGCGCGGCCTAATGCCAGCGCACCGCGCGTATCCAGATGCGCAGGCATCGCCAGCTGGAACACTGGCACATCCGCGTCGGGGAAGAGGAAACGCAGCGGCACCCAGGCCCCGTGGTCATAAGGGCGAGCCGCGTCCTCGATGACGTTCAGCCCCGCCTCGCGCAACAGCTCGGCCGTTTCACGAGCCACCTCAGGCGCACCCGCCGCCGGGTACTGCAACTGGTAAAGCGGCTCCGGGAAGCCACCGAAGTCGTGCCAGGTCGCCGGCCGTTCGCCGGTCATCACCCGCAGCCCCGGTGCCTGCCAATGCGGCGACACCACCAGCACGGCACGAATACCGTCCAGGCGCTCGCCGATCCGCTGGAGGTTCGGGCCAAGCACCCCAGGCTCCAGCGCAAACGTAGGCGCCCCATGGGAAATAAACAGAACAGGCGTACGAGAAGACATAACGAAGCTCCTGTAGGAGCGCGCTTTCGCGCGATGCCCCCAAGGTATTAGCCCCGCCAAAAGGAATAAACGCGCCCCAAAGAAACCCAGTGTTTCGCAATATGAGACACTGACGCCGATCAAGATCAAAGGGGGCTCCCCGATGGACAAAGTCCAGGAAATGACCAGCTTCGTGGCCGTCGTCGACGCCGGGAGCTTCATCGGCGCCGCCGATGCCACCGGGGTGACCAAGGCCGCCATTTCCCGCCACGTCGCCGACCTGGAGCGCCGCCTCGGTGTCCGTCTGTTGCACCGGACTACCCGCCGCCTTTCCCTCACCGATGAGGGCCGTACCTTCTACGGCCGCGCCCGCGATCTGCTGGCGGGCATCGCCGAGGCGGAAGCGGAGCTCACCGCTCGCAGCACCGAGCCGACGGGCCTGTTGCGGATCACCGCGCCGCTCAGCTTTGGCGTGCTGCACCTGGCGCCGCTCTGGGCGAAGTTCACCGCCGAGCACGCGCAGATCGCGCTCGACATCACCTTGTCCGATCGCGTGGTGGATCTGGTGGAAGAGGGCTTCGACCTCGCCGTGCGCATCTCGCGCCTGCCGAACTCCACGCTGGTCAGCCGGCAGCTCGGCATGACGCGGATGTTGCTCTGCGCGTCCCCGGCCTACCTCGCGACGCGTGGCACGCCGCTCGTACCCGCCGACCTGGCGAGCCATGCGCTCCTGGCCTACAGCTACTGGCCCGACGAATGGCAGTTCACCACGACCGAGGGCAAGATCGAGCGGGTGGCAATCAAGCCCCTCATCCGCAGCAACAACGGCGACACCTCACGCATCGCCGCGCTGGCTGGGCAGGGCATCACGTTGCAGCCCGATTTCATCGTGGGCGACGACGTGCGCGAAGGCCGCCTTATCCATCTGCTGCCCGCGCACGACGCCGGCAGCATCGGCATCCACGCCGTCTACGCCTCGCGCAAGCACCTGCCGGTGAAAGTCCGCCGCATGGTCGATTTCCTGGCCGATGCCTTCGACGGCATACGCTGGAGCTAAAGCAGCCCTTGTAGGAGCGCGCTTGCGCGCGATGGAGTCCGCCGCGAGCACCCATCGCGCGCAAGCGCGCTCCTACAACAGCCGGAAAGTGTGACGTCCTTAGCGCTTTGCAGCCGGCCCCAGTCACCTCCGTGCACAAACTGTCATAACCCGCCATGACAATCGCCGCGGCAGGGGGAGACTGCAACGCACGGGGACACGCATGACATCCGAGGACCGGCGGCATTTCCTGAAGCTTTCCCTTGGCGCCGCGGGCGCCGCTCTTACGGCGTCGGTGTTGCCGCCCTCCATCCAGAAAGCGCTTGCGGTTCCCGCGGCGCGGCGCACAGGCACGCTGAAAGACATCGAGCACGTGGTGATCCTGATGCAGGAAAACCGCTCGTTCGATCATTACTTCGGCAGCATGCGCGGTGTACGCGGCTTCGGCGATCCACGCACGCTGACGCTCGCCTCTGGCCGTTCGGTGTGGCACCAGCCTGTCACCGCAGGCAGTGATGATTACCTGCTGCCGTTCCGCCCGCAGGCGGACAACCTCGGCCTGCAGTTCATTGAAGACCTGCCGCACGGCTGGAACGACACGCAGGCGGCTTTTAACGCTGGCAAGTACGACCAGTGGGTGCCCTCGAAGGGCACGACCACCATGGCCTACCTCACCCGCGAAGACATCCCGTTCCATTACGCGCTCGCCGATGCGTTCACCGTGTGCGACGCGTACCACTGCTCGATCCTCTCGTCGACCGACCCGAACCGCTACTACATGTGGACCGGCTACGTCGGCAACGACGGCCAGGGCGGCGGCCCAGTGCTCTCCAATGCCGAGCTCGGCTACGGCTGGACGACCTACCCGGAACGCCTCGAAGCGGCCGGCGTGTCCTGGAAGATCTACCAGGATATCGGTACCGGTCTCGATGCCGACGGCGGCTGGGGTTGGGGTTCGAACCCGTACATCGGCAACTACGGCGATAACTCGCTGCTGTACTTCAACCAGTACCGCACGGCCGAGCCGGGAAACCCGCTTTACGACAAGGCTCGCACTGGCACGAACACGTTGAACGGGGAGTCGCTGTTCGACATCCTGCAGAAGGATGTCGCCGCCGGCACCTTGCCGCAGGTGTCGTGGATCGCGGCGCCGGAAGCCTATACCGAACACCCGAGCTGGCCCGCGAACTACGGCGCCTGGTACGTCGACCGCGTGCTCGATGCGCTTACCTCGAATCCCGAAGTGTGGAGCAAGACCGCGTTGTTCATCACCTACGATGAAAACGACGGCTTCTTCGACCACCTGCTGCCCGCCTATCCGCCGGCGACGCGCGATCGCGGCCTTTCGACCGTCAGCATCGATGGCGAGGTGTATCCGGGTGGCAATGGCTTCAACGCGGGCGTGTATGGTCTCGGCGTGCGCGTGCCGATGCTTGTCGTTTCGCCGTGGAGCAAGGGTGGCTGGGTTTGCTCCGAGACCTACGACCACACCTCGATCCTGCGTTTCCTCGAACAGCGCTTTGGCGTGCATGAGCCGAACATTTCCGCATGGCGTCGCGCGGTGTGCGGCGACCTGACTCGCGCCTTCGATTTTGATGGCCACGACGGCCGCGTGCCGAGCCTGCCGTCGACCGGCAGCTACGAGCCGGACCGCGGCGATCACAGCGACCTCCACCCGACACCGCCGACCAACCAGACCCTGCCGCGCCAGGAGCGTGGCCAGCGGCCTGCACGTGCGCTCGCTTATGCGCTCGAGGTCAGCGGCAAGATCGACCAGGGCCAGGGCCGCTACGTGCTCGATTTCGAGAACAACGGCGGCATCGGCGCCTGCTTCCATGTCACTTCGACGCTGCGCTCGGATGGCCCGTGGACCTATACGGTGGAAGCGGGCAAGTCGCTTTCCGACTACTGGACCAGCTCGAACAGCGGCGATGCCTACGACCTCACCGTCCTCGGCCCCAACGGCTTCCTGCGCCAGTTCAGTGGCAAGCAGCCAGATGCAGGCGCCGACCGTCACCGCCTTGCGTTGCCTGAGGTCTCGCTCCAGGCCGGACGCCGCCCGGCCGACCTGCACCTCGTCCTCAGCAACAGCGGCGGTCGCCCCTGCGCCATCACCGTCCAGGCCAACGACTACCTGCACGAGCCGCCGCGCCGCTACTGGCTGCTCCCCGGCCAGCGTGTCGAGAGCCACTTCGACATCGGCGGCTGCGACCATTGGTACGACCTGACCGCCACCTGTGATACCGACGAGCTGTTCTCACGGCGGTTCGCGGGGCATGTGGAGACCGGTAGGGCGTCGGTGTCGGATCCGGCGTTGGGCGGCTAAAAGCTCAGGCCAAGGGGCCGGTTGCACTCGTACTTCTCATTAGCCGCTTTCACTTCGGCAGGTGTGATGTGCCGGGCAACCAGCTCCTCGACACTCATCTTCGACCACACCTCGACCTCGTGGCATGCCTTGCTCGTGACCCCGAAAAGTCGCTGGGCATTGCGCATGAATGCGCCGACCCCTTGGGTGCGCGGGTCGATCAAACGGATACCTGGCGCAAGCTGCTGATCCGATCCGGGTACGCCGTGGATGGCCTGCGCATGCTGGGCTTCCTGGAGGTGTTGTTGAAAGCCCCCGTCACCCATGGCGGGGGCTGTCGATGGCTCTGGAGTTGCGAGGCTTTGCGTGGCCGCTTCGGGCGGAGACGGTTGTTGCACGAGCGGCGCGACAGGCGCGGAAATTGCCGCGGTGTGCCGTCTCACTGGCGTAGGGCGGGTGATGGGGATGGAGGGTGGTGTCGGCACGCGGGCGGGTGGCGCTTTGGGCACCTGCCGGGCTAAAAGCTGCACCTGTAGGGCACCCGTGGCGACATCAGCCTCCCGCGTGGACACGGCCCTGTACATGGCCGGCCGAAGCAGCACCGCCAGGCCAGCAAAGTGCACGAAGAGCGCGACCACCAGGGCGACAATCCGGCGGATTGATAGCGCTTTGGCTTGTTTGGCCATTCCCCCATCCCTGCCTGAATATCCTTCGGTCTGGGATATGGATCACATGACGGGCCTGGAGTTCCCGTTTATCAGCTTGGACTAAGCTGGCCACCGTTTAATGGCAGGGCAAACTGCCGGCTTCGCTCCGCCGGCAGGGGGAGGGCTTATGCGTACCCTGATCGCCGGTGTCGGGCTGGCGTGCCTGATGTTTCTTCCGTTATCCGCCCATGCCGGCGGCGGCCCCCTGGGCATCGACCACCGCGTCCACAAGCAAAACAGCGGCATCTGGAAGATCTCCAACCAGAACATCGTCCGCTACGGCACGATACTCACCGTGGCTGGTGGTGCGCTGGCCTTCGGCGACAACGACCAGCTTGGCGACACCTTCTGGCGCTCGGTCGATTCCACGGTGGTCAGCAGCGTCGCTGCGACGGCCATGAAATACGTCTTTCGCAGAGAGCGCCCGTCAAAGACGGACGATCCGGACCGCTGGTTCAAAGGGGCGGGCAACCACAGCTTCCCTAGTGGCGAGGTCACCCTCGTCTCAGCCGCTGTGACGCCCTTTATCGTGAATTACGGCAAGGACTATCCGGCGGTCTACGCACTGGCCTTGCTTCCCGCCTACGACGCAGTGGCCCGCGTCAAAGTGCAGGGCCACTGGCAAACGGATGTGCTGGCCGGTGCGGCACTAGGTGTTGGTATCGGCATCTGGAGTTCACGGCGTAGTGAGTCGCCGTTCGTACTTAGCCTGCTGCCTGGTGGGTTCCAGGTGGGCTTTATCCATCACTTCCGCTAGCTATGGGTGCTCGCGGCGGCAGCCGATGTTTTGGATTCCACGACCACCGGCACCCGAACGTTCACTTCGACCGGCTTGCCCTTCACCAGGGCGGGCTTGAACTGCCACTTCTGTACGGCGGCTAGCGCACGGGCGTCAGCGTCCGGTGAACCGGATGACGTGATGAGCTGTTCGCGGGTAACGTGGCCTTCCTTGTCCACGTGGGCCTCAACGAGGGTGTTCTGGCGAGCCAAGGCGGGCGTGCCGTCGTCAGCAAACGCACCGATGGGTGTGAATGCCAGAGACGCGGCAACAAGCAAGAACCTGCGATTCATCGTCGTCCTTTCCACTGATTCGCGCCATTAGATACGCGAATCAGTGGGAAGAACAGTATCCCTATGAATCACGGTTTTCGTTTGGCTGGAAGCCGTCCCATGAAATCCAGAATCTGCGCTGCAATCGCATCCACCTGTTCATCCCACGGAAAATGCCCCGCCTCGAGCAGGTGTACTTCAGCGTCAGGCACGTCACGTCGAAAGGCTTCGCCGCCAGCTCCAATGAATGACGGATCGTTCTTGCCCCACAGCACGAGCGTGGGCGGGCGATGTTCACGCAACCATGCCTGCCATGCGGGGTACGCGGCGACATTCGTGCGGTAGTCATAGAGCAGCGCCGACTGGATCTCGCGCTGGCCGGGGCGCGACAGGTGCGCAAACTCATCCGTCCAGGTGTCGGGGTTGTAGCGTTCGGGATGTGAGGTTCCCAGCGTGTGGCGTGCCTCGGTGGCAGCGAGCGAGACGAAGTTCTCGAAGACCTCGGGGTGCGCCTTCGGGTCCTTCCAGTATTCGGCGATCAGCGTCCACTTCTTGCCCAGGCCTTCCTGGTAGGCGTTGGCGTTGGAGACGATCAAGGCCTGCACCCGCTCCGGGTGGGCCAGCATGATGCGAAAGCCCACCGGGCCGCCGTAGTCATGCAGATACAACGTGTATTGCTTCAGCCCCAACTGCTCGAGCAGGCCGTTCGTGGTCTGCGCCAGGTGATCGAACGTGTACGTGTACTTCGCCGGCTCGGGCGCATCACTCTGCCCGAAGCCGGGAAAATCCGGTGCGATCAGATGGTACCTGCCGGCCAGCAGTGGCATCAGGCTATCGAATTCCCGTGACGAAGACGGAAATCCGTGCAGCAGCACGATGGTCGGCGCGTCCTTTGGGCCCGCCTCGCGGTAGAACACGCCCACGCCATCCACCGTGGCGTGGTGGTAGGTGGTCGTCGCGTTGGTAGAGGGCAAGGACTCGGCGTGCAGGGTGGTGGTCATCAGCATGCTGCCTAGGAGGAGGGTGAGGGTTCGCATGGTGGGTGCCTTAACGTCGCATGGGTGTGTGCGTCCGGCGCGGATCGGGCCGCGACGGGCCCGATCCGGCCACGGTCTTTACTGTACAGCGAGGCCCTGCGTGCCCGACAGCGGTGCAAACACCGGCGTTTCGCCGAGCTTGACCAGGTCGCCGTTGGGCAGGATGAAGAACGACGCGACGGCACCGGCACCAGTTTCGTTGACGACCAGCGTGGCGCCATCGCCACTCACCTTCAGGTCGGTCGGCGCGCGGCCGGCACCCAACGCCGCAGCCACGCCATCCTTGTGGGTGAGGCGAAGCTGGCCGCGCGCATCCGCGACATAACCGCTGATGGTGCTGCTGCCCGCGTTCGCCACGTAGGCGAACTGGCCGCGCGTCGCGAGCCAGCACGATGCGGCCTGGCCATCGGGCACGGAGGCATCCAGCGTAGCCAGGGTGCCGTTGCGGCCGATCGCGTAGGACGACACGGCATTCGCGCCGGCTTCGCTCACCAGTACATGGCCGAGCCGGTCGAAGCCGAAGCCGAACGGCGCCGGGTCACTCGAAGGTGTGGTTGTGGGCGTAGCGGCGAGCGTGCCATCACGGCCGATGCGGAAGGTTTCAATGCTGCCCTGGCCGCCGGCGTGCTTGATGGTGACGACCAGCCACTGGCCCGACGGATCCACCTCGATCTGCGAGGCCGTGTTGCCCACGTTGGGCTGGTTACCCTGCAGCGGCACCTGCGTACCGATGCTTCGCGTGCCATCGACCGTCGCCACGAGGTAGCCGCCATCGGTGATACGGAAGGTGCTGATCGAGCCAGCACCTGCGCTGTTGAGCACGTAAAGCGAATGGCCGGCCTGCGCGAGGCTCACCGGGTAGGTGCCGCCTGAAGGGAACACGCCGACGACGGACGGACGGCGGTGGCGCACATCAAGCACCGAGATATCGTTGCTGCCCGCATTCACGGCGAACAGCCAGCGTCCGTCTTCGCTCAACTGGAGCGAGTTCTGCGAGCCGAGCGGATCCGGCGGCGGCGCGGTGGTACCGACGCCGACACCCAGGCCACCCGTGGCGGTGACGCCCGTATTCACGAGCTTGCCGAACAGATCGCGTTGCAGGTCGGCAATGGCGTTGCCATCGGCCGCATTGGACATGACGTAGACGTGCGGGCCAAGCAGGGGGAAATGTGCCGGTGTTTCAGCGGCAAGGGCGCCCGTGGCGGAGAGGGCGAGCGAAACAGCAACGGCGAGGTGGGGCAGGTGTGCGCGCTTCATACGAGGGCCTCATGGGTCCGTGGGAAAGGACAGCGACGTTCTGCCTTTCCATTCGTAGCGCGCGGGCATTCGGTTACAGCAAAATATTGCGAATAAAAAAACACCCCAGGCGATGGGCATCAAGCCCACCTCCTGGGGTGCTTCAGTGGCCCTGCTTAGTGCTTCGGCAGCGCGTAAGCGACCACGTAGTTACCCTTCGGCGTATGCATGAAGTGGTGACCGGTGGCGGTGATCACCACGAACTCGCGGCCGTCCTGCTCGTACACCATCGGCATCGCCTGGGCGCCGGCCGGCAGCGGGGCCGACCAGATGGTCTCGCCGGTGGTGATGTCGATCGCGCGGATCAGGTTATCCGTCGCCGCGGCGATGAAGACCAGGCCCGACTTGGTGATGACCGAGCCACCGTTGTTCGGCGTACCGATCTGGATCGGCAGGCCGGTGGGCAGGCCGAACGGGCCGTTCTCGCGAGCGGTGCCGAACGGGCGATCCCACACGGTGCGACCGTCACGGATATCGATGGCGCGGATACCACCGTACGGCGGCTCCTTGCAGAGCATGCCCGTGGCAGGAAGCTGCCAGCCGGCATTGACGTTCACCGCGACCGGGATGCCTTCCTGCGGATCGCCCGCGCCTTCGGCACGCGCTTCCTGCACCGGGTCGTTGAGGATGTCGCGTGCCTTCCAGCCGAGCTTGTCGGCCTCCGCGCGCGGTACCAGCGTCGTGTAGTTCGGCATGTCGTTGTAGTTGGAGATGATCAGGCCGCGAGCCGGATCGAACGACACACCACCCCAGTCGACGCCACCGTTGTAGCCCGGGTAGTCGATGATCGGCTTCTTGACGTCGGGCGGCGTGAACTTGCCGCGGTAGTCGGCTTCCGCAAACTGGATGCGGCAAACGAGCTGATCCAGCGGGCTCAGGCCCCACATGTTTTCCGGCTTCAGATCCGGCTGAGCGACCGAGTTGAACTTCGAGAACGGCTGGGTCTTGCTGCGCGCAGCCGGTTCAAAGCCACCCTGCGGCACCGGGCGCTCTTCCACGCCGAACAGCGATTTGCCGGTCTCGCGGTTGAGCACGTAGAACTCGCCGTTCTTCGTCGGGAAGATGATCGCCGGCACCTTGGTGCCATCCGCCTGCGGGTAGTCGAGCAGGGTGGGCGGGGAGCCCGGATCGTAATCCCACACGTCGTCGTGCGTGTTCTGGAACGACCAGCGCGGCAGGCCGGTCTCGACATCGATCGCGGTCAGCGACGGCGAGTACTTGTTCTCGTCGGCCGTGCGGCTGCTCGAGTAGTAATCGCCCGAGGCATTCGCGACCGGTAGGAACACCAGGCCCAGCTTGTTATCGCCGGTGAACGAGGTCCACACATCCGGCGAGCCACGCTTGTAGAGGTCATCGCCCTGGCGCGGTTCCGGATGGGTCGGATCGGCCGCATCCCAAGCCCACTTCAGCTCACCGGTCTTGACGTTGTACGCCTTGGTGACGCCGGCGGGACCGAAGGCGCGCTGGCCATCGACGGTGGTGTGACCCACGACAATCGTGTCGCGAATCACGACAGGCGGCGAGGTGATCGCCACGTAGCCGTGGTAGACCTTGCCCATGTCGGTGGTGAGGCTGACTTCACCATTGGTGCCGAAGTCCGTGCAGCGCGCACCCGTCTTCGCATCGAGTTCGATGACGCGGGCGTCGAGCGTGCCGAGGATGATGCGGCTGTCGCACATGGCGCCCGTGGCAGGAGCCGGTGCAGCTGCATCGGGCGTGCCCGTGTTGGCCGTGGCCGTGGTGCTGGCCGGATCCTGGTAGAAGCTCATCGAACGGCACGAAGGCGTATACGGCACCGACTTCGGCGTGATGCCCGGGTCGAACTCCCACTTCTTCTCGCCGGTAGCGGCATCGAGCGCCTCCACCTTGTTGAGGTAGCCGCACACGTAGACCATGTTGCCGATCTTCAGCGGGGTGTTCTGCACGCCCCAGCGCGTATCGGTGGGCACATCGCCGACCTTGGCGGTCCAGGCGACCTGCAGGTCCTTCACGTTGGCCGGGGTGATCTGCGTGGCCGACGAATAACGCTGCGCCGCCTGGTTGCCGCCATACGCGGGCCAGTCGGTGGAGGGGATGCCGCTCTCCGTGCTCGGGCCGGTGTCGGCCGTGAACGGGTTGTCGCCAGCCGCCGGGACGTTGCTCGCCGCGGTGACATGGTGCGGCACGAAAGCGAGGCCACCCGCAATGACGAAGGCCAGCAGCAGCACGGCCGTGGTCAGGCGCGCGACGCTGCGCTTGAGGTGCTGGTGCAGGTTAGGCAGCAGCAGCGAGAACAGGATCGCGAAGATGAGGGTGAGCGCGAAGCGCGGCACCCAGCCCCAGTAGTCCGCACCGGCTTCCCAGATGGTCCAAAGCAGGGTGAGGACGAAGAGGACGCCGAACCAGAGCGTGGCGCTGGGGCGGCGACGGGCGAGGGTGATGGCACTCGCCAGGCTAAGCAGGCCGGCAATGGCGTAGTACCAGTTGCCGCCGAGGCTGATCAGTTTCGCGCCGCCAATGACCATGAAGAGGCCAAAAAGCCCTAAAACGAGCGCAAGCAGCCACCTGCCCCAGCGTGCGAGGGCACTTTCAGGTGAATTCATTTCGATTCTCTCAGAGGAAAGAACGCCGTCTGGCGTCGTCCACGCCTTTCGGTGGATAGAAGGGTCCATTCCCTATGGACTCGAGTGAGCGAGCAGGCATGCCGTGGCATGATGTCGCGCCTGCATAGCTATGCAACGATACGCCCGAAACTGAGGTGAGGCAAGGAAATGCTACGCTCGGCGGATGTCACGAGCCCTTTCCAATCCGCCCGGCGCAGCACGCGCCCAGCCGTCATCCACCGAGGTGGCACGTCTCGCCGGGGTATCCCAGTCGACCGTGTCCCGCGTCTTCAGCGCCGGTGCCGCAGTGTCCCCGGCGGTGCGTGATCGCGTCATGAAGGCGGCCGAGGCGTTGAACTACCGGCCGAACGCCTTGCCGGCCATCCTGCAGACCGGGCGCTCGGGGATCATCGCAGTGGTGGTGGGTGGTTTCTACAACCCGTTCTTCACCGAATTCCTCCGCTGCGTGACGGCTGCACTGCGCGAACGCCGGCTTGAGATCATGCTGGTGGACACCGCGAGCGACGATAACCTCAACGACATCGTCGGCGAACTCTCTCGCTACCGGATCGACGGCGTGATCAGCGCGATGGCCATCCACTCGACGCGCGTCGCGAAGAAGCTGGAAAGCGCAGGTATTCCGATCGTGGCGGTCAACTCGAAGCGTGTCGGCGGCATGCGGACCGTATCGACCGACAACCGCGCCGCCGGTGGTGCCGCGGCCGATGTGCTCGTGGACGCGGGCTGCCGTGATATCGCCTATTTCGCGGGACGTGACAGCCAGGCCCAGGCCGAACGCGAACGTGGCTTCCTCAAGCGTCTTTCGGATCGCGGCATGCCGGAGCCGCAGCGCGCGCTGGCGGGCTTCACCTATGAAGAAGGCTATGCGGCGGCCGTCGAATGCTTCTCGGGTCGTTCGCGCCCCGATGGCATCTTCTGCGTGAACGACCTGGTCGCCATCGGCGTGATGGATGCGTTGCGCAAGGAGTTCGGTCTCGATGTGCCGGGTGATGTCCAGATCGTCGGTTTCGACGATATCCCCATGGCGGGTTGGCGCGGGTACGAGCTGACGACGTTCCACCAGGACATGGACGCACTCGCGCGCGGCTGCGTGGATCTTCTGGCCGACGCGCCCGCCGACACGCGCACCACCGTACCGTGCCGCCTCGTCGTGCGTGAAACCACGCGAAACCGCGCTCGCTAACTCCGCCAAAAAAATGCGCCAACATTCCGCACACTGACCGGGGAGTCTCGGCGGCGGAATGAGGCGCAAGTGTCACACGGGGAGCGGTGTCGCTTTTATGCGGTGGTGTCAGTCTTAGAAGTCGTAAGTGACCGAAAGGCGCGCGTAACGCGGATCGGTTTCATACAGCGGGATCCGGTACTGCGGGTTCGGGGTGTACGGCGAATCGCCTTCCTTGTTCGGATTGCGGAAGATCGCGCGCTGCTGGTTCAACACATTGAAGACGTTCGCCGCGAAGGCCAGCTTGTCGTTCGCAAAGCCCGGACGCCAGGTCACGCCAAGGTCCAGGGTGAACGTCCACGGCAGGCGGCCATGGCTACCCGGCGGCGAGGGTTCGCCGTCGCACCAGTGATACGCGTTGCCGTAGCCCGTGGGGTTGGAGTGATCCGGGCCGTAATAGCCAAGGCAGAGCTCCGGGCCGCCGGAGGCGACGTTGAGGTTGCCTGAGACCTGCCATTCCGGCGCGACCTGCCAGTAACCGTACGCCTTGAACACGTGGGTGTGGTCGTTGTTCTGCACACCGTTGGTGTTCACCATGATAGCCGCGTTATCCCAGTCTTCGCTGGCGGACGCGCCGCCCTGGCGAAGATCGGAGCGCACCTGGCCTTCGGTGTTGCCGTACGAGCGCGAGAACACGTAATCGAACTTGCCGTACCACGTACCGTCGAACGAGTGCTCCATGAACAACTCGAGGCCGTAGTACTTGCGCTTCAGGGCCTGGAAGCCCATTTCTTCGCGGCTTAGCGGCACGAGCAGCTGGTTGCCCTGGGCATCAAGCAGCGTGAACGTGTTCGACTGGCCGGCATTGATCAGGTAGCAGCTGTTGGTCTTGCTTGGATCAGGCGTGAAGCCGAGCGCTGCCGCCTTGTCGGTGACGCGATCGATTTCGCAGTAGTCATCGATCGCGGTGCGCAGCAGGCGCCGGGTCAGCTTGGCTCCGTACACCCAGTTCTCACCGAGGGTTTTGTCGAAGCCAAGGATGAATTCGTCCTGGTGCTCGGCCTCCAGGTTGCGGGCGGTGACAGTGCGTGGATCGGGCGGTACGCCGTAAGAGTTATTCGCCGACACCGCGCCGCTGATCTGGGTGAGGCCGGTGGGCACGCCGTTGGCATCGATGCCGCCGTACGTGTAGTACGTCTGCGTGGAGACATAACCCGAGGCCGCGCCGGTCGCCGGGTTGAGCGGCAGGCCAAGGTAGTAGCGCCCCGCGTTGCCGAACACCTTGAAACTGCCATCACCGAGCACATCCCACGAGGCGCCGATACGCGGTGCCCACTGCGGTTTGGTCTGGGTGATGAAGGCCTGGCCGAACGGGTTGTAGTCGGTGAACTGATCGTTGCGAATACCCAGCGAGAACAACACGCGGTCGGTAACCTGCCATTTGTCCTCGAGGTACTGGGCGCGCTGGTCGGAGCGCACGGTGACGAGGTTGTTACTGACGTTCTGGCTCACGTAGTAGCCGTCCGCGCCGTTCGGGTAGAGGGCCGGGGCGGGAACGAACTGGTCGCCGGCGGCGGTCGAGATCGGGGCGTTCGGGTTGATCGTATGGCCGTAGTTCCACACGTAGCCCGGGCCGGGATCGCGCGTGCCAATATCGTTCGCCTGCGATTTCATGTTGTCGATACCGGCCAGGATCGTGTGGTCGCCGATCTGGTAGCTGATATCGAGGCGGAAATTGCGCTGCTTATTGCCGCGATCTGCGTCCGCGAGGCTGGTGACCTGGGTGTTGCCGATCGGCGTGCCACCATTGAGCGCCGGATTCTGGCTGGTGACATTGGCAACGCGGGTGAGGTTGGGGTCGTAAGCGCCCGGCGAGTCGTAATCCGAGGTCTTCATCTCGCCCCACAGGGCCGAAATGGTCAGGGAGTCGGTGATGTAGCCGGTGTACTTGAACACATGCAGATCGCCGCCGGTCTTGGTGTCGTCGACGGGGCCGATCGTGCCAAGGCGCTTGCGATCATTGAAGTCGTAGTAGTAACGCGTGCCGCTGCCTTCGCGCTTATCCGAGGCACCGGTAACTTCGAGGATGTTGTTGTCGGTGATGTTCCAGTCGAGCTTGCCGTACCAGCGCGGTGCGTTGAACCGGTTGGTCGAGGCCGGGGTGCTGGTGTTATCCACGGCGTTGACGTTGTGCTGCTCGTTGCGCTCGAACTCGCCGGCCACGAACAGGAACAGCTTGTCCTTGATCAGCGGGCCGCCCGCGTAGGCGCTGACCGTGGTCGTGCTGCGCGTGTTCTCGCTCTTGGGCCAGTAGAGGTTGCCGGCGACCTGGGTCGCGGGTGTGCTCGTGTAATGCAGGTCCTGGTATTTGGCGCGGGCGAAGGCTGGCTCCCAGAGCAGCTGGGCGCCGAACTTCCATTCATTGGTGCCGCGCTTGCCGACCTGGCTGATCACGCCGCCGTCGGAGCGGCCGTACTGGGCGCTATAGCCGCCCGTATACACTTCCTGCTGGTCGATGGCGCCGTAGGGCAACTGCAGGCCACCCATGCCATTGAGCGGATCGGTCGTGTTGAAGCCGTTGATGTAATAGGCGTTTTCCGTGACCGATGAGCCACTGAAGCTCACCGTCGAACGGCCTGTGCCGCTGGTGAAGCCGCCGCTGTTGGCAACGACGCCCGGGGCCAGCTTGGCCACGGCTTCGGCATTGCGGCCCATCGGTAGCTTGGCCAGCTGTTCCGCGGTGATGACCGTACGCGAGTCCACGGTGGTTACGTCGATGTTCGGCAGCACCGTGCCGGAGACGGTCACGCCGCTAAGGGACGTGGCATCGGTAGCGCTGGCCGAGGCAAAGCTCACATCGGTGCTCTGGCCCACGCGCAGGCCGACGTTCTCGCGCGTTTCGACCGTAGCGCCATCACGCAGCAGCGAGACCTTGTAGCTGCCGAGTGGAAGATTGGTGGCCGAATAGCGGCCCTTGGCATCCGGCTGGACCTCGCGGCGGACGCCGGTGGAGCCTTCGACGACGATGGTCTGGTTCGACCCGGCAGGCACGCTACCGCTGATGTTGCCGGTGGTGGACTGCGCGAAAGCGGTTGAAGTGGTGGCCAGGCCAGCCAGGACGGCCATGGTCAAGGTGGACTTGCGACAGAACGTGCGACAACCAAACTGGTTCTTCATGCCTTCCCCATAAGCCAAACCCCAGGAAGACGGCAGCACTAGGTCGCCTCGCGGCACCCGGTTGGGCACTGCAAGTCGTGTCCATGTTTTGTTCGAACGATCCCGCCCCTTAACCCAGGCCCCGTCACGCAACGGCCCATTTATCTCGATCTAAATGGGCGTGCGTAAGATGTAACGCAGTGGACATGTGATGTCTATACGAATTTTTGCGATAGAGGTATAGACGGCCAAATGGTGCACATTACTTGATTTCGGCAAGTAATTTCTTCGCAGGGCGTGCGGGCTGCGTCACGTTCTTCTGAAGCAAGGCGTGGCGCGCGTGACTGGATATCCGTTCGGTTTGCGCACTGAGACATAGAGCCACCGTATCTCAGGGGAAAAAACCGAATGAATCGCACATACCGTCTCGTATGGAACAAGGCCCTGCGCGTCGTGCAGGTAGTGTCGGAACTGGCGTCGAGTAGCGGCTCGGAGCCGGCCAGCGGTGCGATCGCGCCGCCGCGCTGCAGCCGGCTGTGGTCGGCCTTGTTGGCCGCTGGCCTGTGTGTGGTGGCCATGCCTGTATTCGCGCAGGACGCCTCGGCAGGCGGTTCCGGCGGCGGCTCCGTACTTCCGGGCAGCGGGGGCGGCGCCGGTAACGGCATGGGCGGCGGGGCGCCGCAGGGTACTACCGAGGAGTACGCCACGGCAGGCGGCGCTTCCGCGGTGTTGGGAGTGGGCGGTGCCGGTGCAACGGGTACCGCATCCGACGAAGGGATGACAACCCTCGGTGGGACGGGTGGCTCGGTGGGGGGCGCCGGTGCGGCGATAGTCGGCGGGCCCGGCGGCGATGGCTCGCAAGGCAGTGGCCTCGCGCCTAGTGGCGGTGGCGGCGGTGGCGCCGGCGTCTACACAGCGGCCGCGACGTACACCTTCACCGGCACGTCAATCACGGGCGGCGCGGGCGGAGCAGGTGGCGCGCAATATTTACTTGATGGTGCGGGTGGCGGCGGTGGTGGTGGCGCCGGCCTCGTGTCGGCGGTGGGATCGGGGTTCGACCTGACGTTGACGGCGGCTCAGTCGATCACGGGTGGTGCCGGCGGCGCCGGTGGCGATGGCGCGGTATCCGGCGTCTCCACGGGAGGTGGGGGTGGCGGCGGCGGTGACGGCATCCTAGTCATGGGCGACGGTGCGCACATCACCAACGCGGGCTCCGTCATGGGCGGTGCCGGGGGAGCGGGTGGTAGCGGTGGCGTTGCCGGTGGAAGCGCGGGCGAGTCCGGCGCAGGGATCCGTGCGCTCGGGACGGGCTTGACCCTCACCAACACCGGTGTGATCCGCGGGGGCGCAGCCACGGGAAACGGTGCTTCGGGTTCGGCGGTCGTCAGCCAGTCCGCAGCAACGATCGTTAACGAGGGGACCCTGGCCGGCGGCGCTACCGCGGACGGCCATCATGCGTCGGCGGTCGTGTTCAACGGTACGAACAATGCGCTCACACTGCTCGCGGGCTCCACGGTGCAAGGCGCGGTGGAGTTCGGTAGCGGCGCGACCGGCAGTGTCTCGACGGATGCCGCCGTGTCCCTGGATGGCGTGAAGCTGGACGGCAACGACGCGAGCGTCACGTTCGGCACCACCACAAATACGAGCTCGATCAACACAGGTGACATCAGCGGTGTTGGCCATCTTCGCAGTAGTGGTTCAGGCACGCTGACCCTGGGCAACGTCAACCTCGACGGCGATCTCATATTCTCGCATCCGGGGGCGACGTTTACGGCCGGTACGGTGCGGACCACGGGCGAGCAGTTTTACACCGGCCAGCTCATTCTTAACGAGGCCACGTCTTTCAACAGTGGCTCGAATATCACGTTCGGCGGCATCGCGAGCTCGAATGACCTGGATGTCACAGCCGGCGGCAACATCTCTTCGACCGGCCCGGTCGTGCTTGCCGGCACTAGTCGTTTCGATGCGGTTGGCAGCGACATCACACTGACCAACACCGACAACATTTTTGGTGGACAGGTCGACGCGTCTGGCAGGAATATCAGCATCGTGACGGATGGCGCATTGCTGCTCGACACGATCCATGCCACTGGCGATGCGTCTTTCCACAGCAATAGCAGTGCTCTCGTGCTAAGTGGTGACGTGGACGCCAGCGGCACGCTAGCTTTGAGTGGCGCTTCCATCTCGCAGGTCGCGGGTAGCCTTGCAACGCGTTCCCTGGCGGGAAGCGCTCTCGGAAACATCACACTCGATAGCGTCGGCAATGCGATCGAGGCAGTCGGCAACCTGACGGGGCAAAGCATTTCGCTCGCGAGCAGCGTGCCGGTCAGCTTCACGGGGTCGGTCAATGCGCAGTCGCTGGCGGTCTTATTGCCTGGAACGTCCGTGGTTACCGGCGCGCTTTCGGCCGGCACGATATCGCTTAACGCAGCTACTGGCCTCGCCGTCGGCGATGGCGGAACCACTGGATCAATCGCCGGCAACGTGGCCAACGCGGGCACGCTTTCGTTCAACCACGCCGACGACATCACCTACGCCTACGATCTCAGCGGATCGGGTGCGCTTGTCAAGAAAGGCGCGGGCAAGCTCGTGCTGGAAGGCGATAGCAGTCAATTCAGCGGACTAACCACGGTGACGGCGGGTAGCCTGATCGTGGGCGGCGCGGCCAACAGTTCAGCGATCCTCGGCGGAACCTCCACGGGTGGTGTTGCGGGTGTCACCGTCGGGAACGGTGGCGCGCTGGGTGGCCACGGCACGATCCATACCGATGTGAACGTACTCGCCGGTGGCACGCTTTCGCCGGGCAATTCGATTGGTACCCTGACGATCGACGGCAATCTCACGCTCGCGCAAGGCAGCACCTTGAACGCTGAGCTTGGCTCGGGTGGCCAGGGCGATCGGGTCGTCGTCGATGGGGATGTGGCGTTGAACGGCGCGACACTCAACGTGATCAACGCCGGAGGCATGGGTAACGGCGTCTATAACCTCTTCAGCTAGTCGGGCAACCTCAGCCTGGCCAACGGAGCGCTGCTCCTTGGCGCTGCACCGCAGGGTCGTTCACTCGCCCTGCAGATATTGACCGGCGATCGCCAGGTGAACCTGATCGACAACGCCAGTTTGACGCTGACCTTCTGGAATGCGAACGGCATGGCTTCGGCGGCACAGATGGGCGGCGGTAGTGGCACCTGGTCCACGACCTCGGCGAACTGGACGAACGCAGAGGGCTCGCTGCTCAACAGTCCGATGACGCCGCAGCCGGGCTTCGCTGTTTTCGGGGGTGCATCAGGCTCGGTCGCCGTCGATAACACCGATGGCTTCGTGGCGGCGACCGGCATGCAATTCCTGTCGGATGGCTACGCGCTGACCGGCGATTCTCTGGTGCTCACAACCAATGACGGCACGATGCCCGTCATTCGTGTCGGTGACGGCACCGCAGGCGGGGCGTCCACGGTTGCCGTCTTGTTCAATGCACTTGACGGCACCCAGGGTCTTGAGAAGGCGGACGCGGGGACGCTCGTGCTCGCAGGCGCCAACTTCTACTCGGGCGAGACGGTGATCTCCGGTGGCAAGCTGCAGGTCTCGTCGGATCTGAACCTTGGCCTCTTGGCTAACGGCGTGACGTTGCAGGGCGGCGCACTCTCGATCACAGGCACCACGTACGCCTCGACGAACCGCACCCTCACGCTGGGCACCGGTGGCGCGCTGGAAATCGACGATGCAGGGAACACGTTCAACTGGCAGGGCGACATCACGGGATCGGGTGCGTTGACCGTGCAAGGTACGGGCACGGTTCTGCTCAACCGTGCTAACGACTATGCCGGCGGAACGATGGTGCCGGGGAATCTGCAGATCGGCGCAAACGGGGCGATCGGTACCGGCGCACTGACCCTGGCCAATGGCGGTCACGTGTCGCTCGCAGCCAGCGGGCTCGACCTGGCGAATGCCATCGCGGTCCAGGGCGACGCGACGCTTGACACGAACGGCAACGACGCAACCTTCAGTGGCGGCGTGAGCGGGCAGGGCAGCACCCTGCACAAAGCAGGTGCGGGCACGCTGGTGCTTACGGGTGACAGCGCCGTGGACACGACGAGCATCGACGGCGGCACGCTGCAGATTGGCAACGGCGGCACCAGCGGTTCACTCGCGGGCAATGTCGTGAACAACAGTGACCTCGTGTTCAATCGATCGGATGCGTCGGCCTTTACCGGTGTCCTGACGGGCGCGGGCACACTGACCAAACTGGGCGAAGGTACGCTGCAGTTCACCGGCGACAGCGCGTCATTCACGGGTACCACGACCGTGGGCGGCGGTACGTTGCAGGTGGACGGGGCACTGGGCGGTACCGCGGTATTTGGCACTGGCAGCACGTTCGCGGGCACGGGCCACGCCGGCAACGTCACCCTCCAGAGCGGCGCCACGGTGTCGCCGGCCGGGGCGGGCACCATCGGCACGCTAAGTGTCACGGGTGACCTGAGCGTCGCCGCGGGCACGCAGTACACACTCGACCTCGATAGTACGGGCCACAGCGATCAGCTGGAGGTCGGTGGGAAGGCGACCCTGCAAGGCGGCTCGGTCGTGAGCCTGGGCAGCGCGGTGGGTCCGTGGAGCCATTCGAGTACGTACACGATCCTCGACGCCAAGGGCGGCGTGAGCGGCACGTTCGCTGGCGTCACGAGCAACCTCGCCTTCCTCACCCCGGAGCTGGCCTATACCGCCAATGCAGTGAACCTCACACTGGTTCGCAACGACGTCCAGTTCGTGGACGTCGGCAGCACGCGCAACCAGCGCGCGACGGCGGCGGCGATCGAGTCGCAGGGTGAAGATCATCCGGTCTTCGATACCGTGGTGAAGCTGGATGCGCCTGCGGCCCGTGCGGCCTACGATCAGCTTTCCGGCGAGATCCATGCGAACCTGCGTGGCGCGATCGCCGACGACGATCGCTATAAGCGCGACGCGATCAACCAGCACCTGCTGACCCAGTTCGCCGACGAAACCGAAGATCACACGGCGACCTGGACGTCGGCGTGGGGCCATAGCGGCCACCACGATGGCGACGGCAATGCCCTGAAGCTGGATAGCAACGGTAGCGGCCTGTTCGTCGGCGCGGATACCGGCCTGACCACGCAGTCGCGTATCGGTTTCGCATTGGGGGCCGGCCACATCTCGGCCAATGCGAAGAACGGCTCAACCAACGGCGACTCGCTCACCGCGGCGCTGTATGGCGGTGGCCACGTCGGCAACGTGGTGATTCAAGCGGGTGCCCTGTATTCCCGTTACGGCATCGATACCCACCGTACCGTCGATCTGGAAGGGCTGGCCGGTCGACAGAGCGGCAGCCTGACAGCGCATTCGATGCAGGGCTTCGTCGAAGGCGCCTACGACATCCGCTGGGACCGCGCGGCACTCTCGCCATTTGTGAATGTGGCGGCACAGCAGCTTCGCACCGATGCGCTGACCGAGCACGGTACAGACGCCGCGTTGAAGGTCAGTGGTGAAAAGAGCAATCTGATCTACGGCAGTCTTGGCCTGCGTGGCCAGACATCGTTCGGCGACGACGATCGTTTCAGCATCTTCGGCAGTCTCGCCTGGCAGCATGCGTCCGGCGATACGGATACGACGAGCAAGCAGCGATTTGTCACCGGCGGCGATGCGTTCGACGTGATGGGCACGCCGATCGCGAAGAACGCTGGCGTGGGTACGTTCGGGCTGCGCTATATGCCGACGGCCGCGGTGACCATCGAGGCCTCGTGGCAAGGCCAGTTCGCCAGTGCGGCGAAGGATCAGGCGGGTCGTTTGAGTGTGAACTGGGCCTTCTGACACCACGACGTTACGGGAGCCGCGCACGGCTCCCGTAACGCTGGCTTAGAAGCTAGCCCGCAAGGTGACACCGACGAGGCGGGGATCACTCGGCTGGCCCAGGATCAGCCCGGAATTACCCGTCTGGATCGTGAGCGCCGTGATGTAGTCGCGGTTGAACAGGTTCCTGGCGAAGACGTCGACTTCCCAGTTGTCGTTGAACCGGTAGCCAATGCTCGCATTGGTCAGTGCATAACCCGCGATCCGCGTGTAGATCGAGTTGGTCGTGTCGCTGTTGTAGTCGCTGCGTGCGTTCACGTCGACGTGGAACAGCAGCGCACCGGTATAGATCGGCATCTCGTAATCCGCGCCGATGGAGCCTACCCATTTCGACAGGCCGGCCAGCGGCAAGCCCGTTAACACGTAGGCACCGGGGGTGTCGGGGTTGCCCCGCGGGTTCGAGGTCTTGATGGCCAGGCTGGCCGGCGGGTTCAAGGGTTGGCACCCGCCCGCGGCGTTCGGGTTCTGCCATTCGAGCGGGCAGGGGCCCTTCGGGTAATCGCTGTACTTGCCATCGGCATAGGCAAACGACGCGCGCAGGGTAAAGCCCTTGAACAGCAAGGCGGCGAAGTCACCCTCGACACCCTTCACCTTCACCTCGGGGATATTCGACGGATACGTGCGCAGCGCTGCGGTCTCGATGCTCGAGGTGACATTCGCCTGGTAGTTCTTGACCGTCGTGTGATACGCCGCAAGGTTCAGGGTGGAACGACCTTCCCACCACGACGACTTGAAGCCAGCTTCCCACGTGGCGTTCGTTTCGTCCTTGATCACGGCCGTGGCGATGGCCGGATTGTTGGAGGCATCCAGCGGCAGGCCGGACATGTTGAGGCCGCCCGACTTGTAGCCATAGGCGTAGCCGACGTAGCCCATCATCCGATCGGTGAACTGGTACGCGAGGTTGGCACGGCCCGACGGGTTGCCGCCGTTGTCCGACGCCGTATAGCTCTGCGGTCGGAAGAGCGAGAGCTTCGCGTTGTCCTGGACAGAGCCTGGCGTGGTGGGCAAGCCCCCGGAAACCGTCGTTGAGTACGCGCCGTTCTTGTCTTCGTAGGTGTAGCGAAGGCCGACGGTTCCCGTCAGGCGGTCGGTGAACTTGTAGTTCACTTCGCCAAAGGCCGCGTAGCTCTTCATCTTGAAATGGGAGTCGCCGTACTGGCCATAGCCGTCGGCCAGATTGTCGGGCATGCCCGGGAAGCTCGTGGTGCTCACCAGCCAGTAAGTGGCGGCGGGGCCGTACACGCTGATCGGATGGCCATTGATCTCCTGCGTGAAGAAGTAGAGGCCGCCCACGTAGCTAAAGGGTCCATCGCCATTCGAGGCCACCCGGAACTCCTGGCTGTACTGATCCTGGCGCGAGGGGATTCGCTGCACGGTCTGGATGGGTACGCCAATGTAGTCACGATCGTTGGCGACATCCCATTTCCAATAGCGCCACGCTGAAATCGATGTCAGCGTCACCGGGCCCACGTTCCAGTCGGCATTGAGCGATACACCGCCGTCCTGCGTATCGATGTGCAGCGGCGCATCGATATCAGTCAGCCGGTCGTAGACGTCGCGGCTGGGTGGCGTATAGGCCGGGAAGCCGTGGGCGGCGAGGTTGGCCGAGAGGCCCGGGAATTGGCGCGCGGCACCGCGAAGACTCTTGCCCACCCGCAGGTAGTTCTGCGTGCAGCAATCGGAATCCAGGCTGGAGAGGTCGCCGATCAGTCGTACGTTCAGGCTGTCGTCGGGCTTGAACAGCAGCTGCCCGCGCAGCGCGTAGTTCTTGATCGAGTTTTCGTCCTTACCGGTGGCGACGTTGTGCAGCACGCCATCCCGCTCGGTGTACTGAGCCGAGAGACGGCCTGCCACGGTCTGGCTAAGCGGGCCAGAGACGCTGCCCTTCGCCTGGAGATAGCCATTCTCGCCGTAAGAGATCTCGCCGTTCCCTTCGGGTACGAACGTCGGCTCGCGGCTGGTGATGCTGATCGCGCCGGCCGTCGTGTTCTTCCCGAACAGGGTGCCCTGTGGCCCGCGCAGTACTTCGATCCGGTCGATGTCGGTGAAGTCGAACGCGGCAGTTGCCGGGCGGCCGTGGTAAACGCCATCGACATAGAAGCCCACGCCCGGTTCGATGCCATCGTTCGCCGCACTTACTGAGAGCGTGTTCGAACCCAGTCCGCGAATGGTGTACGCGGTATTACGCGGATTGGCCGAGTTGTAATACAGCGCTGGCACGAGCTGGCTGAGCTGCTGGGTGTTCACCGTATACGAGCGATCGAGCCATTCGCCTTCCACGACCGACACGGCGATGGGCACCTTCTGCAGGTTCTCCTCGCGCTGGCGGGCGGTGACGGTGATGTTGTCGAGGGTGGTCGGGGTGTCCTTGTCCTTATCCTTGTCCTTGGGCGGCGCGTCCTGCGCGGCGGCAGTAAAAGCGGCCAGGCACAGCACGATGCCGGCGACCAAAGGCGTACGACGCATACAGTTCTCCCCCAAGGCAATGTGCTCGGAACGACGATCCCCTGACCGCTATATATCGAACTATATTGCGGGAGACTTGCATGGATCAGCCCCTTCCGCAAACGCTTGCGGCTGGCCGGGGCCTGCGGCGCCGCGGGGGAGAGGGTTACACTGCCGGCATCCTTCCCATGGACGACCCGATGCTCCAGTTCGAAGGCTCTCTATGGCTCGCCGAAGGCGACCGGCGTTGGGGTGGCGCCGACCGCGTGGCCCTGCTGGTTCAGGTGGGCCAGACCGGCTCGATCACCGCTGCGGCCAAGGCGGCTGGCATGAGCTACAAGGGTGCCTGGGACGCGATCGAGGCGATGAACAACCTGGCGGGCGAGCCGCTGGTGCTGCGTTCGACCGGGGGCAAAGGGGGCGGCGGGGCGTCGCTCACGCCCCGGGCCGAGCGTCTGATCGCCTCCTTCCGCAGTATCGAATCCGCCCATCGGCAGTTCGTTGAGCAGCTGGCCTCGTTCGGTGAGGACGTGGCCTATGACATCCATCTCCTGAGGCGCCTGACCATGCGAACCAGCGCAAGAAACCAGTTGGCCGGGACCGTCGATCGCGTCGAGCAAGGCGTCGTCAACGACAGCATCGCTATCACGACCACCGGCGGCGCCCGCGTGGTGGCTACCGTTACTCGTGAAAGTACGGAACAACTGGCCCTCGCCCCCGGCCGACCGGTCGTGGCCCTGATCAAGGCGAGCTGGATCATCCTCGGTCTGCCGGGGGAAGGGCGCCTGTCGGCACCCAATCAGCTGGCCGGGAAGGTCTCGGGGATTCAGCTCGGTGCGGTGAATTCCGAAATCAGCGTGGCGCTGGACGGTGGCGGCTCCATCACCGCGATCGTCACGAAAGAGAGCGTGGATGCGCTCGGGTTGGCCGAAGGCACGGCCGTGCTGGCGATCTTCGATGCGTCGTCGGTGATCGTGGGTGTGACCGACTGAGGCGCCGTCCCGCGTTATGATCCATGGTCTCCTCAAACCTCACGGGTAACCCATGGCATTGATCGCACCGCTCATGGATGGGCCGATCGACCTCATTGGCGATATTCACGGCGAAATCGATGCCTTGCGTGACCTGGTGGAGCGCCTCGGTTATAGCGAATCGGGACATCATCCCGACGGGCGCCGGTTGGTCTTCGTGGGCGATCTCTGCGATCGCGGGCCGGATAGCCCCGCGGTCGTCGCGTTTGTCGCCGGTCTGGTAGAGGCAGGGCAAGCGCAATGCGTGCTGGGCAATCACGAGCTGAACATCCTGCGCGGCGAGCGCAGGGAGGGTAACGGCTGGTTCTTCGAGCACGACCACGACAAGGAAGAAGGTAAGTTCCTCAACTGTGCAACCGTCCCCGCCGACATGCGCTCGCCGATCCTCGATTTCTTTAGCTCGCTGCCAGTCGCGCTGGAAGGCCCGGGCCTTCGCGTAGTGCATGCGTGCTGGCAGGAGGATGTGATCGGCCTGGTGCGTACCGAGGCCGATGGCGACACCTCGATCAGCTTTGAACGCTGGGAAGAAGAGCTGCACGATCGCCTGCATGCCGAGGGCATATTCGCCGCGGCGGAGACCGAGCAGGCCGAGTTCGGCGCGCTGTTGCACGAGGCGTCCGCGCGGATTCCCATGTTGCCTAACATCGCCACGCTCGATCAGGCCAGGCAGATGGCGAATCCACTACGTGTGGTCACCTCGGGCGTGGAGCGCGCGACCGCCGCGCCGTTCTACGCGAGCGGCAAATGGCGGATGGTCGAGCGCGTCGCGTGGTGGAACGAATACGAAAGCGATGTCCCGGTGGTGATGGGCCATTACTGGCGCTGGCCCGTACCCGTGGATCGTGCGGCCTTTGGCAAAGCCGGCCCGGACCTGTTCGACGGCGCGCCCTTCGATGAGCCGCTAGGTGCCCGGCAGAACGTCTACTGCATCGATTACTCCGTCGGTCGCCGCTTCCAGGAGCGGTTGAAGGGCGGGCCGTTCCAGACCCGCCTTGGTGCGCTGCGCTGGCCTGAGCGCGAGCTGGTGTTCGACGGGCTTTAAGCGAGCGTTAGGCGCACGCTGCCTCGATGCGTTCGTCGAGGTTATCGACGAACGCCTCCATCGTGGTTTCGCCGAGATCCACTGCCTTGGCCCCGCCGCCTGCCACCACGCTGACGTCGGTAATCCCGATTACGCCGAGGATCACCTTCAGGTACCGCGTGGCGATATCGAAATCACGGATAGGCGAGCCTTCGGTGTAGACGCCGCCCGAAGCGATGAGCAGCGTCGCGCGCTTGCCGGTTACCAGGCCTTTGCCATCGAAGCCCAGCGTCTTGCCCTTGCGGACGATGTGGTCGACCCATGCCTTCAGTGACGACGGCACGTTGTAGTTGTAGACCGGCGTGGCGATGACGAGGTGATCGGCCGCGAGGAGTTCGGCGATCAGCGTGTCGGAGAGGCCAAGGGCACGCTGGGTCTCGGCGGTCTGCAGGTGAGGCGGTGTGAAGTAGGCCTGGAGCCACTCCGCCGTGATGAAGGTGAGGCCTGTGGTCGGCAGATCGCGCGTGACGATGGTGCCGCTCGGGTCGGCCTTCCGCCAGCGGTCCACGAACCGGCGGGTCATCTGGCGCGAGACGGAGCGCTCGCCGCGAGCACTGGTTTCAATGACGAGCAGGTGGGACATGGCGTACCTCGTGGTGTGTGCGGGAAGCCCACGGTAGCCAAGCGCATCCAGCGGCAGAAGCGATTAAATAGTGATATTTTCCATCGAAATAGTTGATGGATGGGATCGGTGTGATCGGTAGCCTGACGCTCGACCAGCTGACGATCCTGGTGACGATCGTCGACACCGGCAGTTTTTCCGCGGCAGGGCGCAAGCTGGGCCGCGTGCAATCGGCGATCAGCCAGGCCATCGCGACGCTCGAGTCGCTCCAGGGCGTCTCACTGTTCGACCGGGCAGGGCACCGGCCGGTGTTGACCGAAACCGGCCGTGCGCTGGTGGCCCAGGCGCGCACGGTGCTGGAAAGCGCCGAACGATTTGAGGCCGCGGCGGCGCGCGCCCGCACGGGCGTTGAACCCGAGCTGGTGATCGCCATCGATCCGCTCGTGCCGACCGCACCGTTGATGGAGAGCCTGCGCGGGTTGGCGGTGGCTTACCCGAACCTGCCAGTCACGTTCTCGACCGAAGGGCTCGGTGGGTCGCTCCGACGGTTGCGTGATGGAACCGCCGCCATCGGCATCTGCCTGCTCCTGCCCGAGGTGCCTGAGGACGTCACGGCACGCGCGATGATGCGCGTGCGCATGCGCCCCGTCGTCGCGCCACACCATCCGCTGGCGTCGCTCGGCCGTCCCGCCACGCGCGGTGATCTCGAGCCGCATGTGCAACTCGTGCTTTCGGATCCCGTGGACACGGAGCGTGGCAACTATGGCCTTTCGAGCTCGCGGCTATGGCGCTTCGTCGATCTGGGCCGACGCATGGATTTCCTCCTGGCCGGCTTCGGCTGGTGTCGCATGCCCGAGCATCTCGTTGAAGCACCTATCGCCGCCGGTCAGCTGCAATACCTTGAACTCGCCGAAGATCCTACGCCGCCCGAAGGCCTGGCGATCTATGCGGCGCACGCGCGCCACAGGCCGCCAGGGCCTGCGGGGCGTTGGCTATTGGCGGAATTCTGGCGTCACCTGGTGATGGATAAGCTTGTCGCGGAATAACGCGTTTTGGGCTTAGAGCCTGAAAGCCCCGACCACTGCCTTCAGCGCATGCGTCTGGTCTTCCATGGCCTTCGCAGCCGCCGCCGCTTCTTCCACAAGCGCGGCATTCTGCTGGGTCATGTCGTCGAGCTGGGTGACCGTGCGGCTGACCTGGTCGATACCCTGGCTCTGTTCCTGGCTGGCGGCCATGATCTCGTCCATGTACGTGGCGACGTGGCCGACGTGGGCGGTGAGGTCGCGAATGGTCGTGCCGGCATGGCTCACCAGCTCGGCGCCACGCGCGACGTCTTCGCTTGCTCCGGCGATCAGCTGCTTGATATCGCGGGCCGCGGTGGCCGAGCTCTGTGCAAGATTGCGGACTTCGCCCGCGACGACCGCGAAGCCGCGACCCTGTTCGCCAGCGCGCGCGGCTTCCACTGAAGCGTTCAATGCGAGCAGGTTCGTCTGGAACGCGATGCCGTCGATGACGCTGACGATCTCGTTGATGCGGGAGGAGGAAGCGCTGATGGCGTCCATGGTGACGACCACCTGGCCGACCACTTCACCGCCGCGCTGCGCGGCGCTGGCGGCATCGCGGGCGAGCGTATTGGCTTGCTTCGCGTTGTCGGCGTTCTGGCGCACGGTGGCGGTCAGCTCTTCCATCGACGCGGCGGTTTCTTCCAGCGAGCTGGCCTGTTCTTCGGTGCGCTGCGAGAGGTCCATGTTGCCGCTGGCGATCTGCGTCGCCGCGGAGGCGATGGCCGTCGTGCTGTGGTTGATCTGGCGCATCATGCCCTGCAGGCGCTCGACGAAACCGTTGAAGCTCGCTACCACGGCGTTGTATTCGCTGCCGCTGCCGTCCGGGAGGCGGCGGGTCAGGTCGGCATCGCCCGAATTCAACGTATCAATGTTGTCGCGCAGGACGCCGAGCTGCTTCATCAGCAGGCGGATGCCGATGATCAGCGCCACGACCAGCAACAGCGCGAGCGGCAGCTGCACTTCGGCCAGGCGCGTCAGGATCTGCGAGCTCTGCTGGGTAATAAGTGCGGTGGGCAGGCTCGTCGCGATGTACCAGGGCGTGCCGGTGATCGGCTGCACGAAGAGCGTGTGGGCGCCGTTGTCGTCGTAGTCCGCTTCAAGCGGCGCATTCTTCAGGTTCGGCATCGCGCGCGCCACTTCCGCCACCATGGGCGACGAAGCGGCAACGTCCGAGAGCTTCTTCAGGACGATATCGTCCTTGATGTAAGTGCTGTTGCTGACGATGGTGCCATTGGCTTCAACGATCAGGATCTGGCCGTTGACCCGCTTCTCCATGTCGGCGACGAGGTGATTGAAGAAGCCCAGCGTCACGTCGATCGTGGCGACGCCGAAGACGTCATTGCCCTTGTAGATCGCCATCGCGCAGTTGGTGCGCGGCTGGGCGCTCGCGTCGTCCTTATACGCATTCGCCCACAGGCAATGGCCCTTGGGTGCATCCAGGCCGTTCTTGTACCAGCTCTGTTCCCAGTACTTGAGTGCCGTGGGCTCGTTCCAGTGGGTGTTCACCTGGAGGTGGTTGGAGGCATCGCGGGCGTAGAAGGTGCTGTCGCGCTCCTTGGCCGGGTCGCGCTTGAAGGGCAGGGGCCAGATGCCGCCACCGAAGACGTCGGGATCGCCGTACTGGTCGACCAGGCCCGGCTGGAGGCGGTCGATCGCGGCGCTGTCCATCAGCGGCACGGTTTGCGTGATGCTGCGCTGCTGGGCTTCGACCTGGTGGAGCTTGGTCGTGATGACCACGCCGATCTCGTTGACATTACGGCTGACCAGCGCCGCCTCGGATTTGCGCAGTTCCGGGGTAATGAACACGTGGATCATTACCAGGGTGAGCGCGACCAGCAGGATGAAATAAGCCGCCAGGAAGGCAATGGCGCGGGACTGGGTGGAACGGAAGGGGGTCATGGGGTGCGGTGCGCGACGGTAGGCGGGAAGTTGCTCTATCGGCGAAGATTTTTCCGTCTTGAGCGATTTCTTGAGCAGGGCAAAAATCTCATGGCCGCTGAGCCAGCTTGCCGGCACGCGTCCGGGCAGTGGCGACCGGGATATGGCGGTCGTCGCAGCGTGGCATTAGGCTCTGGCTTCCGCACAACACAGGGCTGCGTGCCCGAGGGAAGGCGAACCATGAAGTCCACTCTTCTTGCCGTGGCCATTGCCGCGGCCGTTCTTTCCTCGGCGGCTGTATCCGCCGCACCGCCGCCGTCCAAGGCGACCATCGCGGCCGCCGTGGCAGACACGCACCGGCCGGCAAGTGACACGGAGCAGGATGCGGTCAGGCGCCCCGCGGACCTGGTGGCTTTCTCGAAGGTGAAGGCCGGCGACACCGTGATGGACGTGTGGCCCGGCCACGGCTACTGGAGCCGTCTGTTCTCGCCGGTCGTCGGTGCCAAGGGCAAGGTCTATGCCTATGTTCCTGCAGAGATCGCCGACGCCAAGAGCGACCCGGTGGCGCTCGCCAAGGCCATCGGTGCGGAGCCCGCTTACGGGAACGTGCAGGAGATTTCGGATCCGCTCGCTCAGCAGCCGCCGCCCGATATGTTCAATAAGTTCGACGTCGTCTGGACGTTCGAGAACTATCACGACATGCACGATAGCTTCATGAAGGGCGCGAGCGTCGATGGCTTCAACCAGGCGATCTTCAAGCTGGTGAAGCCAGGTGGCTACTACGTGATCGTCGACCACGCCGCGGCAAAGGGGCAGGGGCTGAAGAACACGGAAGACCTGCACCGGATCGATCCGGCGACGGTCAAGGCCGAAGTCGAGAAGGCCGGGTTCGTGCTGGATGGCGAGTCATCGGTGCTGGCCAATGCCGCGGACGATCATTCGTTGAAGGTGTTTGACCCGGCGGTGAAGGGCAAGACGGATCGCTTCATGCTTCGGTTCAAGAAGCCCGCGAAATAGAACTTAGGACTACAAGGATGATGGAATGAAGTGGACTCTCGCTGTTTGCCTTTGGGTGGTTTCAAGCGCTGCGGGCGCCGTCATCACCCGGGCAGACGTTGATGAAGCGAAATATCGAGCCTCGGCATCGGAACTTCCCGCCCTGGCCGATTTGCCCGACGAGGGGCATGGCGTGCTCATTGCCCCTCGCTGGGTCGTCACCGCCGCACACGCGGCGCCTATGCAGATGCCGGGCATGGATTCTGACGTGGTCATCGGTGGCGTGGCGCGGCGGATTGCACGTGTCGTTATCTATCCCGGGTACAAGAAGCTACCGAACGAGATCGCCACGGAGGCGTTGGCCTCGGGTGATCTATCCAAAATCTATGATTTCCTTGCCGCGTCCAATGACATCGCCCTGATTGAGCTCGTGTCACCGGTTACCGATGTCGCTCCCGTGCCGCTTTATCGCGGGCATGAGGAGGTTGGCATGACGGTGGAGCTGATGGGGAAGGGCGCTAGCGGCAATGGCGCCATGGGAAAGGATCCAGGTAGCGCGCACCGCACCGTTTTGCGGCATGCGTTCAATGTGATCGTTGGCGCCGATGACCGGTACGTCTCTTATCGCTTCGATCCGCCGCCGGCGGCCCTTCCGCTCGAGGGCATCACCGGGAGCGGCGATAGTGGTGGCCCACTGCTCGTGGGGACGGGGAGCGCGAGGCAGCTTGTCGGGCTAGCTTCGTGGAGCCGATATCCCAAGGACCATCCGTTCTGGAAGGAATGGACGCCGAAGAAGCCGTTCGTCGAGGGCCTCTACGGCGTCGTCGTGAATGCCGTTCGCGTTTCACACTATTCCCAGTGGATTGACAGTGTGATGTCCGGCAAGTAACAGCGCCTTCGGTATGACACCAGCCTTTTTCTATTCCGAGCAAGTGGATGCGCCGCCTCGCGTCGAGGCCTGTTGGGAAACGACAGTGTCCGTGGACGGCGATTATGTGGTCCTCCCGGACGGTCGAATGGACCTGATCGTTCGTTTTCAGGTCAGCCCGGACGGATGCCTGACACAGCCCACCGTGATGATCATCGGGGCGTCGAGCGTGCCGACGACTGTTCCGGTCCGGGAAGCGCAGGTCTTTATGGGTATCCGATTCAAGCCTGGCTATGGGGCGTGTCTCGGTGTGCCGCCCACGCGCCTGGCGGACGATGCGTTGCATGGACAGGAGGCACGTGCGGTGCTGCCCGATCAGGTGGCTGCGGTTCTGGACGCCAGCCAGATGACGGTGGCGCGAACAGCCATGCGCAAGCTGGCGCTCGTCGTCGCATCCCGGCACATACGCATGGCTCCGGCAGCTCTCACGGCCATCGATCGGATCCACAGCAGCGGCGGCCGTACCTCAGTCGCCCTGCTTGCCCAAGAGCTTCGCGTGCCTGAACGTACCTTACGCAGACAAATGCACGACGCGATCGGACTGACGCCAAAGCAGTTCGCGTCTGTCATGCGCTTCCAACGTACGATGCGCCTTCTGGACTCCGGCAGCCAGGGGAGTCTGGCGGAGATTGCCATTGAAGGTGGGTATAGCGATCAGGCACATATGACGCGAGAGTTCAGGCGCCACGGGGGATTCACTCCCGGTGACCGACCCCCGGCCACGCTGGTGACGCTGCCCTTGGCCGATTAATTCAATCGCCGCGCTCCCACCATGCCTATGCTCCGCCGACCCTTCCTGGAGATGTTCTGATGCGCTTTGGTTATACGATTCTCTACGTGCCCGACGTGGCTGCCACGGTGGGATTCTATGAGCAGGCCATCGGTCTTACGCGTCGCTTCATCCACGAAAGCGGGATGTACGCCGAGATGGAGACCGGCGGCACGGTTCTCGCCTTCGCGCACCTGTCGATGGCCGAGGCTAATGGCTTGCAGGTGACGCCGCCGAATGCTGCACAGCCGGCACCGCCTGTTGAGATCTGCTTCGTTGCAGACGATCCCGAGTTGGCTTTTGAGCACGCGGTGAAGCATGGGGCGGCACTCGTGCGTCCGGTCGAAGAAAAGCCCTGGGGGCAGAAGGTCGGGCACCTGCGCGACCTGAACGGGTTCGTGATCGAGATCTGTTCCGCTATGTGACCGGCGGGCGCACGTGTCGCCCGCGGCACAGTGTCGAAAGGTGACGTCGGGTCACATGGCGTGGGGCGACACCGGGCTTCCGTCTGAGAACGTGCTCGTCGCAACAAGGAAGACTGAAATGGGCGGTAGCGCGGCAGCCTCTGCCTCGTGTCCTGGCATCAGGTACCAGTAATTGCCGCCGATCACCGGCGAACCGGGCAGGTTCGCGCCCCAGGTCGTGCCGTCCTTCTCCGGGACGTAGAACATGAGGTGGGCCATGTTGTGGTCGCCCTGGGCCGAAAGATAGGCGTTCTTCGACATCATGTAGCAGATCGCGCCGGCCGCCAGCGGTGGGATCTCCCTGGTCCGTAGGGCCGTCTTGATGCGGTCCATGACCTCGGCATCCGTCTTCCCGGCGAGGGTCATGGCCGTGCGCAGCTTGAGGAGTGCCGTCATCGTAGGGGCGGCTGAGGGGTTGTCGCACGCGGCGGCCTTGATCTTCGGGTCCCAGCGTTCCGGCCAGTCAGGCGCGCCCCCGAAGCCGCGGCCCACGTAGCAGACGAAGCCGTTGGTGCCCTTTACCGCCGTTTCATAGCCCTTGCGGGTCAGCACCAGGACGGTGGCATCTTTGGCGATCGAGGGTGGCGCGGCGCTCCTGGCCAAGTTGATCTCGGCGGTACGGTCCATCAGGTAGGCGTCAACCGGGGCCATGTGGGTGGCTTCCTGCGCCTGGCCTGTGAAGCTGGCCGTGGCGATCAGGAGGCACGCGGCGAAGCTTAGGGTGCGGGCTGGGAAAGTCTTGGGCTGGGCGGTTTGCATCGTCGTGCCTCCGGAGTGGCGGGTATCGCCATATGGGAACGTCGATTGAGGGGCGCGTGGATCGACATGCCCGTATCGGCGTTTCGATGACGAAGGCACTATATGCCTCTGGCGCTATCGAGCGCTTCATCAGGAAGACTGGGGGTGATGAGTGCGGCAACTGAAGCGCGTGGTACCCAACGAGTCCTGGCAGCTTGTTATCGAGTTTGATGGGGGAGAGCACCGTCTGTTTGATGCCTCCGTTGCCAGGGAGGAGATGGGCTGGCCTGCGTTGGCTTACCCGAACCGACTGAAGCACTTCTTCTACGACGCAAGTTCGGTGACATGGCCGGGGATCGGTGACGTCACGGCGGCCTATCTCCATCAGAAATCGGTGCCGCTGGGGGCGGATCGCCTTGAACGGCAGGTGCTTCGCCTGAGCTACAAGAATCAGGCGCCCACCGATACACATCCCACCCATCACGTGTACGAGGTTTGCATCTTCCCGTTTAGTCGCCGCCTGTTCTCCGTAGGCGAATCCATCGGCGGTGGCCATGGTGAAATGGGAGGCTCGAGAGAGCTGGATCTGGCCGAGCTACTGGCGTGGCCGGAGTGGAAACGGCACTTCGAACGCTCGGGAGCCGCCTGGGCGATCCCGCTGGTCGATGCCAATCCGGATGATTCGACGGTGTTGTCGGAGGTGCTTACCCGGGCAATCTGCGCCCGGGAATGAATCTGCAGCGCATGATAGATGCCGCCTTCGACATCTAGGGTATGTGCCCAAAGCCGAGTAGTTTCTCCATGCGGCTGAGCACATAGGAGAAGCCCTGTACCTTCGGGCTTCGATTGCCTTCAATGGTGTAGAGCATGCCGTCCTTGACGGAATGCACGAGGCCTGTGTGGCCCTGCCATCCGGCAAGGCTGACACGCCACCAGACGACAATATCCCCGGGCACCGGCACGTAATTCTCGCCGGGGCCTTTGGCGAAACCCCGTTTCTTGAGTTGCGCCAAGACCCCTCGTGCGCCAACCGTGTAAGGAAACGGCATGGCATCGAGTTTTTCATTACAGGCGCTGTAGAAGCACCAGCTCAGAAAAGCAGCACACCACGGGTCACCCGTACCGAGGCGCGCGGGCGCGAAATACTTCGCCACGAAGGGGCCCTTGTTGTCCCCGCCCACTTCGCCGGCACCTGCCTCGATTTCACCGATGGCGGCGCT
Organism: Luteibacter aegosomaticola; assembly: GCF_023078475.1. Lineage (NCBI taxonomy): Bacteria > Pseudomonadati > Pseudomonadota > Gammaproteobacteria > Lysobacterales > Rhodanobacteraceae > Luteibacter > Luteibacter aegosomaticola. The sequence goes on from NZ_CP095741.1 coordinate 2,406,581, forward strand.
GAGCGCGGCACGGCCTAGCTTGGTCCCACCTGACTTAGGCATCACGGTGTAGTCGACGGCACTCGTCGTTTCAATCCATGGCTTTCGGTGATTGAGACTCCATTGGGTGAGCGGACCAACCGCACCGTCGACAACGAGTGGCTGACCATGCTGATCCAGGTTTTGCGACTGGAAGGCTTTCACGGCACGCACGGTGAGTGCATCGAAAATCCCATTCGCATCGCACCGGTAGCCTTTGCCGGTGAGCTGCCTTTGCAGCATGCGCACTGCGGCGCCCGTGTCACCTATCTGCAGAATTCCCATGAGCGCGCTCCCAGTGCATCCGGCTGCTTGATATGAGTACCAAGCGTTACGCGAGCGGGTCGACGGCGTCCATAGGAAAACACTTAGCCAAAAAGGCCTATCTCGGGCATGGCACGCCAGACGGGTTGTGATTGTGTATCACCGCACGTCGGCGTATGTTGCGCACCACGTTGAACGCGCAACCGCGTTTCCGGGATAAACCAGCCATGCCGCCCACGAAGTAAAGAGTGCCGGTTCGCAGCGCGCCTACGCGCACCGCGACCGGATGGCACAGAGCCCCGGGCCCCTTCTTTTCATGACGATGCCACTGCGTAAGCAGCGGGCGGTCAGGCCGTGACTCATCGAATTTCATCTGCCCTTAACGGGGCGGAACGGGCTCTTGCGCCCTGTCTATGCGTTCGCCGTACTTCCCCGGTGTCGTGCCGGGTCTACTTAACTCACAAGGACATTCAGCCATGACCTGGCTTATTGCTTCGGCAGTCGTCGTTGTCGTACTGATCGTGCTCGTCGTTCTTTCCCATGTCATCGTCTATATCCCCAATGACCGCGTCGGTGTCGTCGAGCGGCTGTGGGGCGCACCGTCTGTAACTCGTGGCCTTATCGCGCTTAATGGCGAAGTGGGCTATCAACCCACCGTTCTCCGCGGCGGCCTGCATTACTTTGCGCCGTTCCAGTGGCGCGTGCACAAGGTGGACCTGGTCACCATTCCGCAGGGTGAAATCGGCTACGTCTTCGCCCGCGACGGGCATGATCTCGAGGAAGGGCAGGCACTCGGCCGTACCGTGCAGACGGGCATCGAAGATGTCGACGCCTTCCTGCGCAACGGTGGCCAGAAGGGGCCGCAGCGCACGGTACTTCGTGAAGGTACGTACGCGATCAACGTGGCTCAGTTCGCCATCATTACGGCGTCGCGTGTGCATGGCCTGCTGCTCTCTGAAGAAGAGCGCGGAACCATCGACCACATGGGTAGCGTGCTGAATGAACGCGGCGGCTTCCAGCCGGTGATCATTGGTGGCCGTCGCGAGAATGCCTCGGCGCAGGCGGATGACACCACCAATGACATGCTGGGTGTGGTGACGGTGCATGATGGCCCGGTGCTTCCGCCCGATGAAATCGTCGCGCCGCGCGTAGGCCAGGATGCGACCGACAAGCCGACCTTCCACAACAACTTCCAGAATATCGACGCGTTCCTGCGCGCTGGCGGTAACCGCGGCCGCCAGCATCAGGTATTGGTCGAGGGTACGTACTACATCAACCGCCTGTTCGCGACGGTGGATTACATTGCGAAGACCGTTGTGCCCGTGGGATTCGTGGGCGTGGTCGTTTCGTACATCGGCACCATTGGCACGGACCGCTCCGGCGAGGGCTATTCCCACGGTGAGCTGGTGGACAGTTCGTGCCGTGGCGTGTGGAAGGAGCCTTTGCTTCCTGGCAAGTATGCCTTCAACACATACGCCGGCAAGATCCAGCTCGTTCCGACGACCAACTTCATCCTGAAGTGGACGCCGGAAGTGACCAACATGCATAAGTTCGATGAGAACCTTTCCGAAGTGTCGCTGATTACCAAGGATGCCTTCGAGCCGCTGTTGCCGCTTTCCGTGGTCGTGCACATCGATTACCGCAAGGCGCCGCTGGTGGTGCAGCGTTTTGGTGACATCAAACGCCTGGTCGACCAGACGCTCGATCCGATGGTCAGTGCCTATTTCAAGAACATCGGTCAGACCAAGACGCTGATTGAGCTGATCCAGAACCGTGCCGAGATCCAGCAGGTCGCGGGCGTGGAAATGATGGGGCGTTTCGCGGCTTACAACCTGGAGCTTCAGGAGGTGCTGATTGGTACGCCCCACGGCAGCACCGGGAATGCGTCGGGCGCGCGCATCGATGCGATCCTGAACCAGCTCAGGGATCGCCAGGTCGCGATCGAGCAGGTGGCTACGTTCGAGTTGCAGGAACAATCGGCCGCCAAGGAGCGCTCGCTACGCGAAGCCCGCGCCAAGACGGATATTCAGGCTGAACTGACCAATTCCATGATCCATATCGAGATCAAGAAGAACGTGGGTGACGCCAACGTGGTGGAGGCGACCAAGCGTGCGAACGTTATTGGTATCGACGCCGATGCCGAGCGCCGCCGCCTCACCGCCGAGGGCGACGGTCGCGCCTCTGCCATTGCTGCCGTGGGTAAGGCCGAGGCCGAAGCCATCCAGGCGAAGTCGCAGGCGCTGACGGGGGAGGGCGCGCGCCTGCAGTTGATCAACACGCTGGGTGCCCAGTTTGCCGAAGCGATCCGCGATGGGCAGATCGCCATCGTGCCGAAGATCTCGCTGGGTGGCGGTGAGACCGGTGCGAATGGCTTGGGGTCGCTGATTCAGCTGGCTAGTTCGTTGCTGGCTGAGCGGGTGGACGCGGGGATGCCGGAAGGGAAGGGGCTGGCTGCGCAAGGATGACCGACGCGTCTGGCGATGGCTGGTACAGCATCGCCAGACGGCCGCTTTCGGTGGAGCAGGGCTGTTAGACCCGATCGATGGCCCCGAGCAAAGCAAGCAATGCTCGCCCGATACCCGGTACGACGGTGGTTTCTGACCGGGCCAGCAGGCGCATGACGCCATTGGCCGCCGCCGCTATCTGGACGAAGCCCTGGCGCGAGGCCATCCCGTGGACCAGATGGGTGCGGAAGCGCGCCTCTTCGGCATCGCCTTCGAGAAGCGCATGGCCGATGGCCATCGCATCCATCGCCATCTGGGCGCGGGCAAGCTGGATTTCTTCGTCGACGATTTCCATGGCTGCAGCGTACGACTGCCCGCGTGACGGCGGCATCCATCGGTCGGCCTATGCCGTACGTTATTCGCCGGCCCAGGGAAGGCTCGCGCCGACGACTGGCGGCATGCCAAGTTCCTTTTGCAGCGCCTCGTCAACGTCGCAGTAGCGTGCCTTGGCCTCGACTACGCGGTCGAAGTCGAACGAATGCGGCGCATCCCCGGCGCCATCGTCGGAGTGGTCCACCAGCCGATAGAACGTGAAGTGCACCTCTTCTGTGTCAGCAAAGGATTTGCCGAACTCACGGTCGGCGATGACCAATTGGGTGCCCTTGGTGTCGTTGCTATAGAAGATGCGGAAGGTATGCAACGTGCAATCTGCGCCCCCGGAGGTCGTCAGCCCCAGCTCTTCGGGTTGTTTCTTCTTTGGATCGGTGGGGTCCCGGACAAAGGCTGGTACCGCGGCGAGGGTGGTGGCGCCGTGGTTGACTGGGCCGTCCGTATATACGTTGACGACGTTGTAGCCATGAGCGTTCCCGTTATCGCGCCATGCCGATACCAGCGTGTAAGGCTGGCCATCTAGCTTGACGTGATTTATTCCGGGCCCGAACTGAAGGACGACGGGTTTCTCCGGCAGTTGGCCAGTGGCGGGATGGCCCGCAGGTAACACCGCAGCGATGGCGAGCGCGGCGCTGGCCAGGATTGGGTTCATTTGTCATCCTTGGTGTCAATCATCGAGGAGGGAAGGGGCTTCTCAGTGCCTGATCATCGCGGGGATCCACATGCCAACACTGGCACAGTAGGCTCCGTATCCGGTCGCCGCAGCTGTGATCACGAGCGTGACAGCCACGGTCAGACGCACGAATGGACGGCGAGATTGTTCTGCGCGGAGGTATAACTCCAGAAGCAGCAGAGGCGCGACCCATTCGCAGATCGATAGGGCCGCGAGCGCCGGTCCTTGCATCGTGGCGGGATCGAATCCGACGAGGCCTCCACGTATCGCAATCCATCCGGCCAGTCCGATACGGAAAACCCAGACGCCTGCAGCGAGTGCGAATACCCGAAGTGCCCACCTCCGGTGCGCTGATAAGTCCCGCCTCCTTGCGGCCGCCCAGGCGAAAGCACAACACAGGATCAGAAGCACTCCGTTAATCGCCACGTTACCGTTCTGCGATGCACCGACAAATCCCCGATCGAAGGCCAGCATCCATAGCCCTGCAATGCTCACCGTGAGCAACGATGCCAGATAAGCCCGCCCATTCCATCGATGGAAGCGAGGGTAGTTCCGTCGCAGCGAAGGCAGAATCTGTAGCGAGCCGGAGGCGATAACGAAAGCGGCGAGGAGCACGTGGACTGCAACGGCGAGGTTGCCGAGGCGTTCGCCCTGGACGTAGCCCGAGGGCCAGACGCGATTCCAGGCGGTAGGGTCTCCGTGAATCGATGCGGCGCCGTAGGTGGCGACGATATAGGCCGCGAACACGAACTGGCCAAGGACAGCAATCAAGCACCATAGCGTTGCGGCAATGCGTAGCGTGTCGACTCGTCGTATGTAGCGCCGGATCTCCGGGTTTTGTGCCCTTGTGTCCATGCAGGCTCGCTTCGGGTTGCTGTCGTGGGTGGGCCCATTATGCTGTAGGTCAACGCCGTGGCCATCAATCAAGGGGAGGGGAGTGAGTTCATGGACGAAAACGTCTTGACCTCAGGAAGGGTCGATATCGACGGCCGGCACATCGCCTATAAAGTTATCGGCCCCGCCGAAGGTCCTGCGGTGGTCCTTCTACATGCACTTGCAAGCCAATCCGCTACCTGGCGTGACGTGGGTTTACACCTTTCGGAACACGGTTTCCGCGTTGTCGCGTTTGACCTCCCGGGTCACGGAGCTAGCGCACGCTCGAATGACTATTCGCTGGACAGTCTAGCTGGCGATATTTCGGCGGCCATGAAGCAGCTCGGCCTTGGTTCTGTCAGTCTTGTTGGGCATTCGCTGGGGGCTCAGTTGGCCACCCGAATCGCGGCAATGCCTGGTTCGCGGGTCCGAGCACTGATTCTTGAAGCCGTCCCCGTGCCGCCCAAGACGCCGGTCGAAGCTCGCGCCATGACCGCCGATCATCAGCAAGTCAATCTTTGGCGCGCCATTCGGTTGTTGGGATGGCGGCGACTGGCGCGGATCATCTTTTTCAGGGCGTTCGACCCGAGAGTCTCCAAGCTCGTCGTTGCGGAGCTCGGGGCGCCGGCTCCGCAATGGTGGGCATCGCTTCCCAGGATCGGGGTACCGACGCTCGTGATGTGCAATGCGACGGATGGACCGATTTCTGATCGGGCGGCCTTGGTTGCATCGGCCATACCCAACGCGAGGGTCGAGCTGCTTGGCGAGGGGCATCATTTGCATGGAGATCATCTGGAGGCTTTCTTGGCTGTGCTGGTGCCGTTCTTGAAGGCTCCGGGGTGGATGGGGTAGCCCCCACGCGCCGGCATCCATATCTGCGCATAATGTATATTATGTCATATTATGTACGCTGAGAAATCATCGACTTTCGACTTGAGCGCGTTTGTCCGCACTTGGTTCGCCTCTCGAAGCCAGGCGTCCAAAGCGTTTGGGTCGTCATCGAGGTTTGCGGAAAGATCGCCTGCTCCGCGTTTCAGCGCTCCCTCGTATGACCGCTCCAGATCGAGCGCTTCCGCCGCTCCGAACGTGCAAGCGCGCCGCAGCATGCTGCGCTGAGGCCGCGCCTCGCTATTGCCGCAGGACGCTATAGTCATTCTTTGAATTAGAGCCTCCGAGCTAGCGCGGTCCGAACGTTTTCACGCCCTCGTCGTCCGTGAAAAAGCGAACCCCTGCCGCATAAGCGACGCTATCAAGGACCCGCTGTGCCTGCTCTTCGGTGTGCATCATGGGCTCCAGCTCCATTGTGTAGAGCGCAGACGCGAGAGACGCCCGTATAAAGAGCGGCTCAGACGTTGTTGCCGCCTGACTGTTCGCCCATTTGCAATGAACGGTTTGATCTTCCCACTTTCGCTCGTCGTCAAAAAAACTGGCCACCCACAGTGGATAGCCGGGCCTGCCTATTGCCATTAGTGCGTACGGGAAAAGTCCTTCTTTTGTATCATGCCCGATATCGAGGATGGTGGCGCCGAATATATGCAATATCATCACGCGGTCAATGCGACTAGGAAGCTTGGCAAAGCTGCCTTTCCGGGAGAAAGTGCCATTCTTCCAGCTTGCGTAGGCGTCCCGGAATTCGTTGCTCACTATCCCTTCTAAACGTACATCGAACTGATCAGGAGCACTGGGATGCAGCGGGTTTCCCGCTAGTCGTCGATGATTCCAAAGCATGCCGCTCGACAACTTCAAGAGCCAAAGGTAAAGCTCGTCATCTGAAACGTCTGCTCTGTTTTCCTTAATCCGCTGCTCCAGTTTCCCGAAAGCGCCATTTGCTTCAGCATCTGCTGGAGCCGTGAACTCATGAATTCTTGCAAGCGCTTCAGGCTCGCCGACTTGCACGTCAGAATTATGGAGGGCGTAGTCTTTCACCAGCCAGCGAGGTATGACGTGTTCGCCTCGCTTTGTTCCGGGAACGTGGACCCCTGTGAACAGGCAGCGACGATGGACATCATTCGTATGCGCATAGTGCCGGACGTTAAGCTCATCACTTGCATTCATTTCTTCACCTGGATAGATCTTCCCATTTCCTCAGCTTGCCAAGGTCCTTGGCCGGAAGCGATGCTAAGGAGGCTGCTCGGTTCGCGGCGTGAGCATTAACTGATCTCACGAGGCTTGGGGCGACGGTCGAGGTCTGAGTAACCCCGACTCCCGATTGCGTCAAATACTTTGGCCTCTGACATGCGATACCCGAGTGCTTTGCCTTGATCCCGTCACAGCGAACGCCGGATGGCCCAGCCGACGAGCATCAAAATAACGCCCACGAAAGGAGCGTAGGGGTGGCGGACCCAAAGTCGTCGAAGGCAGGACTGAACTGGATGATCGTCCGCCCATAGCAAACGCTGTGCTAGGTCCTTCACGGCGACATCTCGGACGCGCAGATTTCGCTCCGCGTCGCCGGCCCGTCTCATTTGGTCGGCAATCGCATCCAGAAAGAGATGTTCGACGACTAAGCCCAACCACGCTTCGCTGTCGATTAGGTCACCCGCGCGAATCGACTTGGACCGGCCCGCTTCGCGAAGCGTCCCCTCATAGTCGAAACGAAGACCGAACTGCTCGTAGAAGCGATTGCGTCGCTCCTGATTCTCGGGATAGGCGTCGCCGTCCGAGAGAATGATGGGCTCGACGACGGCATCGGGCCACTGCTTGGCCCACCGCACGATCTCACCCATGGCAAAGGTGCCTAGATGGAGGCCGCGCAGGTCTTCGGGCAGATAGACTGCACCGGATTCTAGGCGCCGTCCGGTGAGCGATATGCGTTGTTCTTGAGCATTATAGAACCCGCAGAAGTCGGCGCCATCAACCGAGCCGTGACGCGGACGCGCAGCGTCGCAGCGTTCGAACGACAAACGAATCTCCGCGTCTGCCACGGTAGTCCGGTCCGGGGCGTAGCGCGTGTGCTGGTGTCGCTCGAGCGCAATCCAGGTCGACGCTCCCGGTGGGGATGACCCCTTCAGCTCAAGCAGCGCATGAGTTGGTGGGTGCCACGCACCATCTCGAAAGAGGGGTCGAAACGCGTCGATGCGCAACGAGGGTTGCCTTTGCGATGGGGAATAGCAGAGTATCGGCCGTTCCTACACGGACTTGAGTGCGCGGTTTCGGCGCCAGTCGATCGACATCCGCATATAGAAAGATCGCAACGAGTATGCCGCCGCGTCCGGGTATGGCGCCCCGACCACCCTACCAAGCCCACCTAAAACTACCCGTAGCCGACCGCGACCGATCACGACTGGCAAGACGCTGATCCACGCCCAACGCCAACTGCGTCCGATCACCAATCTCAAACATCGCATTCATGCCCACCGTAGCCGCCCTCTGCGAAAGCCCAATGCCCTCCACCGGCGCCCACGTCGAAAACGCGGCGTAACGCGCAGATAGTCCTTCGCCACGCGTGGCAAACGCCTGTTGCCACGCCAGCGTCCCGTCGACGTGCAAGGTGCCACCCGCGAGGCCCCACGTGGAGCCGGCACGCATGCCCAGGCCGCCTTGCCAGCGCGACATGCCCTGCCCTCGCGTTGCCAGCCCGAATCCCGTGGCGTCCGCCTCCTGGAAGCCATCGCGGTGGATGCGTGCGTACTGCATGCTCACGAATGGCGTCACGTCGAATGCGCCGGCATGCGTGCGCAGGCCGAGTTCGCCGTATCCAGCGAGGTAATGGCCATCGGCATCGCCTCCGGCGAAGCTCGCGGTGTCGCCGAAACGCAACAGGCGTCGCACGTCGCCACGGAAATTACCCAGCGCAACACGACCGACACCGTACCACCCGCTGCTGCGAATGCCGGCGTAAAACATGCTTTCCGAGGAACGGCTGCGCTGGTTATCAAAGTTGGCCGACAGTCGCGCATTGCTGGCCATGCGTGCGAAGGCCACACCAGCGAAGCCCTGGTTACCCAAGGCAAGGTCGTGGCCCACCATGTTCCCGCTCATCTGCGCGGACACGCCATCGAAGCCGCTTCGCGCCATGGAATCCTGTGCGCCCAGGGTGGTGACCCACGAGCCGACATGGCCGTCGTCGGCGATATGGCGTGCCAGGGCCTGGTTGCCTGCGTCGATGTTCGCCAGCGTGACCGCCGTTCCCGCGGCGTAGAGCTGGCCGGAAAGCGATGCCAGCGAACGGCGTGCCGCTCCTTCGTTGCTCGCTTGCTGAAGGTTGCCGGCGGCAAGCAGCGTCCCCACGGCCGGCGTTGTCGCGCCGCTGGCAGCGAGGCTATCCATCGCAGCGTCGACCCGGCTGGCCGCATTTAGTGCGGCAGCGGACCGCGCGATTTGCGGTGTCGCCGCGGCGACAGCCTGAACGCTGAGGCGCGTCGTGTCGATCCACACTTCCTTGTCGGAGTACTGCAGCGAGGTGTCGAGGAACATCCCGCCGGCGAGCTTCGTGGTAGCGAACGTGCCCGTGACCGACGCCGCGGAAATCACAGTCTGGTGGCTCGTGTTGATATAACCCGGCACAGCTCCCTTGAACGAGATTGTGCCGTGCACCGTGGCGGAACCGTCGACGGTGATGGGTGAGCCGATCAGCAGCTCAAGCGTCGATACGTCACGCAGGTCGAATACCAGGTTGCCATCGCGTATGTGCGTGCCTGCGGTGTTCGGCGTCAGGTCGAGCGTTCCCGAGACACCCGTCACCTGGTTCAGGGTACCGACTGGATGGGCGCCACCCTCGACATCACCGTGCAGCGTGACACTGGATCCCTCGTCGACATAGAGCGGGCCTGACCCCTGCATGAGCTCGACGTGGGCGCCGCTCTGCGCGCTCATGGAACCTTTCGACTTCCCCGCCATGGTGAGCGTCCCGGGGCCCTTGGCAACGAGCCATCCATCCAGAAAGTCGTTCGTGAACGTGATCTGCGTACCAGCGACTGAGACGTCACCGCCCAGGTGCTGGGGGCCGCCCAGTGCCCTGCCGACATTCAGGCGCCCGGGAACACCCGGCCCGAGGTTGTCTGTCGTACTGACAAGCATGTTACGCAGCGCATTCGGGCCAAGGGTTGGGTAGACGGACGACAGGATGGCGGCAGCACCCGCCACCTGCGCGGCGGCGTACGACGTTCCCACATGGTCCTCGTAGACGGGTGCGGCCGCCGTGGATCCCTTCGCGAGCGTCTGCACGTGACCGGGTGCGGAAATGCAGAAATAGTCGATGCATTTATTCGCGTACGCCGCCAGTTGGTCGTTGTTGGGGCCGTCGAGTGCGGCGACGACGAGCCAACGGTCCTGCAAGTTTGAATTGGTAGGGGTGAAAGGCAAGTTGGCCAGCGAGCTGGCCGTGGACATGGTATTGCTGCCGGCGCCCATGACGAAGAGCACCGCGTCCCGCGCGCCGCCCTGGAAGGCCTTCTGGTAAGCCTCGAATGAGTAGGTCTGCGGGTCGATCATGGAGTCCGTCGCACCCCAGACGATGATCCTGGCGTGGGCGGCCAGGAGGTCATTCGCGGTGGCAAATGCGCTGGGGGCCATGGGGGTCGGTCGTGCCGCGGCGTTCTTCGTGGGGTAGGTTTCATCCTTCGGTGTGGTATCCGGCAGGATGCGCACCGATGCGATCGTGGCATCCGGGGCCACGCCGCCGCCGAACTGCCCAACGGAACGACCTGCCGCCAGTGCCGCCAACGCGGTACCGCGGCCGACGACATCCTCGGCGCCGTTCAGTACCTGGGCCGAGCCATCGGCAAAGGCCGCGACCTTGCCCGACAACGCGGGGTTGGTGGCGTCCACGCCCGTATCCGCGATGCCGATCACGACTCCCTTGCCGGTGGCGCCCGCCGCATGGGCGGCCATGACTCCGGTAGCCGAAAGCTGCGCATTGGTCGGAATGGAGATGACTGGCGGCGTCGATGGCTGGACCGTTGTGCCGGAGGACGACGACTTGGTGCCGCCACCCCCTCCTCCTCCACCACCGCAGCCTGAAAGGCCAACGGTTAGACCCACGCAAATAGCCAACGCAAGCTCACGCCTGCGGACACCGTACGATGCGCTCATGTATTCCCCCTGGCCCGACATCACTGTCCAGCGCCCGATCCTTCCTTCCAGGCGCAATGCTGGCTGAGAGTGCCACAAGTTCTTACGGAATGGCGCTATTACTTTCGGCAAATCTGTCGGCAAGCCCTGTTAGCCCAGGGCGCCAGGCGACGTGCGCATCGACCCTGTGACCGGTCGACCTAAGCTATGGCGCATGCCTGCCGATACCGATGACCTATATATGCGGTTAGGAGCAGCACCCCTTGACCAAGCGTCGCTTTAACCTCGAAGCTAGTTTGCACCTGTACTCAAGCGGCCCAGCCGTAATGACCCCGGCCGACCTCTACGACGCAGCCCGGGACGCAAATCTGCGTGACGCCTTTGTTGGCACCAATATCTATCTGATCGTAAGTCGACCGCGGATTGTGGTCGACGCCCGTTCGATACAGCTACAAGGACGACTTCTTACAGGTCACTTTCACGTAATGCGTGAGGAAGGCTGGGCATCGGTCCCCTTCCAGTATGTGCTGGAGCCGGACGTGTGCCGTGGCGAACCGTTGAGCGACGGCATTGCGGTCGCTCCCAATGGAACACGGGTATGTATCCAGTACGAGCGTGGCCATCTGTTTATTGCGGCCCATGTTTTGGTGTCCCAGGGACAGGCGGAGCTTTTGCAAACCGAACGGGACCTTCAGGTACTTTACGTCGGCCAAGGTGTCGGCCGGCACCACGAGCGGTTAGCCATGGATCGCCTGTTGAAGCACAGTACCCTGCAGCGCATCCTGGCGGATTTCCACACGTGGCACCCCGAGTGGGAGGTATTGCTCCTGTTTTATCGTTTCGAGCACGCGCGGATGATGTTTAACACTGGTGGCGACCTAAATCTGCCGCCCACGGCGAGTGCGGAGGAGGAGCGCACGCATGTTGCGCGCGTGCGGCAAGCAACCATTGGCCGTCGCGAGCGAATCAGCTTGGCCGAAGCTGCACTGATCCACTATTTCCAGCCGGAATACAATACGGTTTTCCGTCGTACGCACTTTGCTGACGCGGCGAAGAAGCGGAAATTTTTGGCTTCCGTCATGCGTAAGGACCTTGTGGGCCTGATCGTCGAGTTGGGCGCATGGAATCTTGGCGCTCGCCTGTATTCACCGGAGCGCAAAGCGCATGCGTTTGACGAAGCCGTTCTTGCGCAAATCGCCGCTATGACCGACGGCATTGCGGGGAGCGATCGGCGCGATCTAGATCAGCTCTTGATGACGCATGTTATTGGTATTCCACTTACTCATCCACATGAGCGCGATTCCTTTCTGCATGGTATGCGCTGGAAGGATGCGGATGTGACCGTGCCATGGTTGTGAGGCGGTAGCTCGGAGCAATATCGAGAGAGCTAGCCCACTGAGACAATTTGCCCCGATTGTATGGACCTTGTTTCTAGCTAGCATTTGCTCCAGAGCGACGTGCCACGTAAACGCCTGGAAAAGTAGATGGATTGGGTCCCTGTACTCTTTATTACCTTTAAAGTCATCGTGTTCGGCATCGGCATGTTCCTGGCCATCAAGTGGCATTACGACCAGGGAAAGCTGGGCCGGCAGGTTGAGCGGCGCGCGGTGATGCGCATGGCCGGCCTGTGGGCGGCGATCTTCTTGCCGCTGCTCGCGGGCTTGTTGTGGGTCACGTTCTACGTCTGCAACAAGCTTGGCATGACCTGACCCGGTATCTCTCAGCCCTGCCTCACGGCCTCCATCGGGCTGATAGCCGCGGCACGCCGGGCCGGCACGAACACCGCCAGCTGGCCCAATACCAGTAGCGACACCGCCGCCAGGCCGACGTACCTCACCGGCAAGCGCGGAATCTCATACCGCTGCATCAATTGCTGGTTAACGACATAGGCCAGCACCAGTCCCGCCAGAACGCCACCCCCGACGATCAGCGCATTCTCGATCTGGAAATACCGGAAGATGTCCCGGCTGGTGGCCCCGAGCGCCCGCCGGGTCCCCACATGGCGCTTGCGCTGGGCGACCCAGAAGCTGGCTAGCCCGACGATGCCCAGGGCCGTGGTTCCTAGCAACGTCACGATGACGGCGAACAGCAGCCCGATCATGACGCGGGTGCTTTCGAAGTACCGGTGGCGAAGCTCGGGCAGCGTGGCGCTCCGGTCCACATCGACGACGGCGTCAGGGATGGCGGCCTGGGCCGCTCGAACCGCTTCGGCCGCCACCTGCCCTAGCCTCGCCGGATCGGCTTTCAAGAGATACGTGCCCAAGAGCTTTGGCCCGGGCTGGGTCGGGACGAACACCGACCAGTCCGGATCCTTGGCCTCGCCGCCTCCGGGCGTGGCGACCGACAGGTGGTCGATGACGCCCACGACGGTGAATGACGTTTCCATCCCCCAGAATCGCTTCCCGAGCGGATTTTCTCCCGGCCAGAAATGCTCGGCGAGCACTCGGGTGATCAGCACGGGCGGGTTCGACGGGACAAAGTCGGTAATCGGCGCGTAATCGTCAGGCCCAGGCAAGCTACCGGCAACCAAATGCAGGCCGAGCGACCCAATGGCCTGCCGATCCCCCATGTAAAAGTCGATAACGCCGGCGGACTGATGATGCTCCGCATCCAGGGTGACGCCGCCGCGGGCCGGTGAGTCGCCAAAGGGAACCTCGGAGACCACGCTGGCGGCCGTTACACCGGGCACCCGCCGAATGGCATCGAGCGCCCGCGCATTAACGTCAGCCACGCGATCCGGATCAATCCCCGACAACTTGACCACCGCAAGCGACGACTCATCGATGCCTGAATTCAGGTGCATCGCCTTGTAGCGCTGGGCAATCAACAACGAGGCATTACAGAACACGGCGCACGACAGGCAAACCTGCATCGCCAGGAGAAACGCGGAAAGCCGGTGCTTTCGTAGCGCGACAAGAACGAGGCGTACCTGCATGGCAAGATCCCTAGATCAGCTTCAGCTGGAGTGCGGTCGGGGTCAGGCTGGCCCGCACGGCGGGTATCACGCCGGCCAACAAGCTGGCCGCTACGGAAAGACCCATGGTGATAAGCAGTGTCGTCACATCGAGGTGGGCTAGGTCGGCGTATTCCACCTGCTGCCTGCGCACCAAAGCCAGTCCGCACAAGGTCAACACCAACCCTCCCCCACCGCCTAGCGCGCCGATGGTCGCGGCCTCCGAAAGGCATTGCATGAGGATGTCGCGCCGGGTGGCGCCGAGCGCGCGGCGAAGGCCGATTTCCGCGCCGTAGCGCATGAATTTCGCGAGCAAAAGGCCGACGACGTTCGAGATGCAGATCAGCAGGAAGGCAAAGGCAAGCAAGGTCTGAAGCTTCACATCGCTTGGGACGACCTGGTTGAAATCGAGCCATTCGACGAGGTTGCGCAGGCGGACGTTATCGGAGAACTTGATCCGACCCGCGAGGCGTTGCTGGTCGGCATATCCCTGCAGGAAGGCGCGATAACGATCGACTGCTGCCTGGTCATCCAGCCGCACCCACAGCGCGAGCCACGCACACGGTGATGCAACAAGGTCACCAGGCGTGGCAATGGTCCCCCAGCAAGTGAACGGCTCAAAGCTCCCCTTGCTCACATCGAGGCTCGAAGAAAACGGCATAAAGACGTCGTCGACCTTCGAATAAAGATAAGCCGTGTCACCGCTCGAGAATCGGCCACCGCGCACCTTGTAGTAAAGCGGCGACGGCCGCCAGGGCGCCAATACGCCCACGATGCGCAGGTCAGCATCACCGATACGCAGGCTGCGCCCCACGCTATTCGCCCCGCCAAAGATCTTCCGGTTAAGCTCCGAGGAAATAACGATGCCACGCGCTCGTGCAGCGTCATCATCGGCGCTCCAGGCTCTCCCGTACTGGAACGGCACCGCGAACATCGCGAAGAAATCCGCCGTGGTCGAGGTCACTGAGACCATCATCGGCGGCAGCGTCGATTCCGGCGCACGAAGCTTCGCGTGATAACTGGCCACCAGGGCCTGTTGTGATGCCCGCTTAGCCGACCAAAGATCGAAAGCCGTCTTGTAATCCATCACATCGAGAGGCTCCCTGCCCTTCGAATCCGGATTCACGTCGACCTGCGGATAGAAAATATGCTGGCTTCGCCCCGGCAGCGGATCGGCTGAAAGCAGCCGCATCACCGCGAGCGTGGTCATGCTCGCGCCAATACCTATCGATATGGCCAACACCATGAGCGAGGAAAGGACCTTGCTCCGCCTGATGTTGTGCAGGGCCACCTGTCCATTATAGGTAAGCACTTCAACAGCTCCCCCGGCTCGACGATCCATAATGGATGCGCCGGGCCGGCGGAGCGTTGGCATGACTTATGGCACCCCTGCCCCGCGGCAGGGGTCAAAAGATCAGGAGCTGTGGTCGCTATTGATCAACCAGCGGCCGCCGACCTTATGGAATAGCAGCGTCGAGAGACCCGTGACCTCGGCACCGGTATCGGGCTTGAGGTGGAAACGGGCAATCACGAACGCGTATTGCGAGCCGAGGTCTTTCACGTCGACCACATCCAGCGTCAGCTTCCCAAGGCTGGCACCCGGCTTCTTATAGGTCGCCGCATACATGGTCTCGATCGCGTCGTAGCCCACGACGATGCCGTTCGCCCCCACGAAACGTGTGTTGGGCGAGTTCTCGTAGCAGCCCATGAAGGTCTTCAGATCACCCGAAGACCAGGCGGCGGCGCTAGCGTCGAGCGTTTGCTTGACGGCCTGGGTGGTCGGAACGGCCGGTGTTTCAGCCGACACGCTGGCGACCATCGCCACTGCGCTGGCCGCGCAGAAAAGAACGGACATCGTTTTCATGGGGCTCCTTATAGCTGACGAGCTTACTCCGTTGGATCAGTTCGCGAGGGCTCCGGTTACAGGCTTACCCTCGATAAACTCGCGAATAGCGTGAATGGTCACAGCCGGCGCCTCTTCCATCAGCCAGTGCCCGGACTCCGGAACCACCAGGCCAGTCACATGATCCGCGGCATTGCGCATGACGATCGCCTCGTTTTCCCCGAACGATTTCCCGCCGCCAATCGCAAGCACCGGCATCGTCAGCTTGTGCGAGCCGGCGTCCGCGTTATCAACGGCATCCGTACGGATGGCGCGGAACTGCGCGAAAGCCGAGTGCATGGCACCCGGGCGGGCATAAAGGGCAGCGTAATGCTGGCGGGTACCCTCATCGACCTTCGAGGGCGTGCCGGCGAACTCGTTCCAGAACCGATCCAGGTAAATGCGCTCACGCCCGGCCACCAGGCGTTCCATATCCGGGCCGCCGAAGTCGAAATGCCACAGCAACGGCGAACGGACGATGTCGTTCCACGGCGGGATGCCCGGCACCGGGGCGTCCATCACCACCAGCTTCGTCGTCTTGTCGGGGTACCGCGCCGCGTAGGCGTAGGCCACCATGGTGCCGATGTCATGGCCAACCACCACGGCATTATCGACGCCCAGTTTGGTCAGCACGCCACGTACGTCGGCTGCCTGGTTCTTCTTGTCGTACCCGCCATCGGGGTGGGACGAGAGACCCATGCCGCGCAGGTCGGGGATGACCACGGTGTGGTCCTTGGCCAGATCGATGGCGAGGGGTGCCCACATGTCGCCCGTATCGCCGAATCCGTGCAGCAGGACCACGCCCGGCCCGTGGCCGCCGACGCGCACGTGGATGGTGGCGCCGTTGGAAGCAATATCTTCGGTATGGAACGAAGCGGGCAGCGGGGTCACATCGGCCAGGGCGGGTGCGCTAGCGCCGGCAAACAAAACGGCGGCGGCAAGCAGTCGGGCCATGGATCGCGGAGCGAGCAAACGTACCATCGAAGCATCTCCTGTCAGTGGGGCGCCGGGATGGCGTCCGCGGGATGAGATTACGTGTGAGTGAGCCCCTGGACGTTTGTCGCCCCGGATGCAGACGTTCGAAGGCGTCGAACGTTACCGCGAGCTACCACGCGGGGTAGATAACGTCTTCCATATCACTTCGACCGAACGCGTCAGAGTACGTGAGGTGCCCGTCAAATGGCCCGACCTTCGTTATCGAGCGCCCATCTCTAAGAACAATTTGAAGACCGTGCTCGACCTCCCAGGCGCATTCGCACTCGATCGATGCATACACGCGATGGTCGCCACGACTCCTTCGGATGATGTAGATGTCCTTGCCGAACTGGACATAGTTCCACACGTCATCCGGAACGCGGATATCCAGCAGCGCCATTTCGCTCGGCGAGAGGTACTGCCTAATCTGTTCGTAGTACATGAAAACCGCCGAAGAAGCGGCCAATAAGACGCTTTCGTCAGCGCGCAATAGGTTGTCTACCGCTTCATGGAAGGCATCCTTGTCAGCGTCGTCGTATTCCTCAAGGATGAGTCGGCATGCTTCCCCTCGGAAGACTTTGACGGGCAGTTCGTCGCTAACGTAGCCACCGACACCGTCGTCCTTCGTTACTTCGCCTAGCCCTGGAATTCGCATCTCGTCGTCCCTTATGTGCGCTTCACTTCGTTTTACTCAAATCGAAGTACCCGAGTTTTGAGCCGGACCCCAGCCCGAAGGTGTAATAGTCGCCCTTGACCGAAGAATCCCCCAGCGGACCGCGCAACCAGAGGTATGCATCGCACAACTCGTTTCGGCCAATCGTTAGCTGGTTGTCTTCGATGCTATAGGAAAGGTGATCTGAGCTTGGGAAGAAGGCCTTGTCCTGCGTCTTCACCGAGACGACCTTGACGACCTTCCACTCGCCACTCATGCAGGATCTTGCCTGCTTGTCCGTAAACTCGACCTTGAGTGTCGTAACGACGACGTGGTCAGGGTTCTCGACGGTCAGGATCCACTTGCCGGGCAGCTCGCTACTGCAAGCCGCACTGGACAGGAAAAGACTGGTCGCAACGAACAGGGCCTTACGGAGTGTTTTCGTCATGAGGTCCTGCTCCTGATGAAGTGCTCGGCTAGTCCGGACGGCGGGCGGCGGCTAAAGGCCGGCCGTCCGCTACAGCGCGAAGATGCACGAGTTTCCCGCGGCCGGGAAGAGCCCGCTTCCGGATAGGTGCACCGCTGGCCCCGCCCCAGCGGCAAGCGGGCGCCCGCCCTGCCGTCCGAAGGCCCCTCCCCTGTCAACCCGTTGCGATTCCGGCCGAATCCGGCAACCCTACGGCTCTAGCCCGCCATTCGAAGCGGGGCGCACACCAGGGAACCCCTACATGACCGGACCACAGACCGAAAACCGCAAGGAGCTGACCGTCCGCGGTCTGATCCTGGGCGTGATCATCACCGTGGTGTTCACCGCCGCCAACGTGTTCTTCGGCCTGAAGGCCGGCCTGACCTTCGCCACCTCGATCCCCGCAGCCGTCATTTCCATGGCCCTGCTGCGCGGATTCAAGGATTCCACCATCCAGGAAAACAACGTGGTGCAGACCATCGCTTCGGCGGCGGGCACCCTGTCTTCCATCATCTTCGTCCTGCCCGGCATGATCATGATCGGCTGGTGGGCGGACTTCCCGTTCTGGACCTCTTTCGCCGTATGCGCGCTGGGCGGCATCCTGGGCGTGATGTATTCCATCCCCCTGCGCCGCGCGCTGGTCACCAACTCCGACCTGCCCTATCCCGAAGGCCTCGCCTGCGCTGAAGTGCTGAAGGTGGGTAGTGGCGACGAGGCCGATGCCAGCAGCGAGCAGGAAAGCCGTGCCGGCCTGCTGGCCGTGCTGTGGGGCTCGATCGTCTCGGCCGTGTTTGCCGTGATCGTCGCGACGCAGGTGTTCGCCAGCGACTTCGTGCGCTACTTCCGCGTCAACGACAAGGGCGCGGTCAGCGGCTTCGACTTCAGCCTTTCCTTCGCCTTGTTCGCCATCGGCCACCTGGTCGGCATCTCGGTGGGTATCGCGATGCTCATCGGCGCGATCATCGGCTGGGGCTGGGGCGTGCCGCACTTCTCCCTGCTCGGCGATCTGTCGCAGCCGGTCTCCGACCTGGCCAACGCCACCTGGAGCCATAAGGTGCGCTTCGTCGGTGCCGGCGCGATCGGCGTGTCGGCGATCTGGACCCTCGCCAAGCTGGTGAAGCCGGTGATCACCGGTCTCACCTCGGCTATGGCGGCCGCCAAGGTGCGCAAGGCGGGTGAAGCCCACACGCTGCCGCGCACCGAGCGTGACATCCCGATCGGTATCGTCGGTCTCGTCACCCTTGCCTGTTTTGTTCCGATCGCGTGGCTGCTTGGCTACTTCGGCAATTCGGCCGGCCTGGGTGCCCATGTGGGCGTGCTGGCCATCGGCGGCGTTGCGTTCGTGGTGCTGATGGGCTTCTTCGTTTCGACGGTGTGCGGCTACATGGCGGGCCTGATCGGCTCGTCGAACAGCCCGCTTTCGGGCGTGGGCATTCTCGTGGTGATTGCCGCCGCGTTGCTGCTGGTGGCCTTCGTGAAGCCGTATGTCAGCGCCGAGGAAGGCAAGGCGCTGGTGGCGTTCGCGCTGTTCATCACCTCCGTGGTGTTCACCGTGGCCGCGATCGCCAACAACAACCTGCAGGATCTGAAGACCGGCCAGCTGGTGGATGCCACGCCGTGGCGTCAGCAGGTCGCGCTGGTGGTGGGTGTGGTCGCAGGTGCGGCGGTCATCCCGCCGGTGCTGGACCTGATCAACAAGGCCTACGGTTTCGTCGGTGTGGCGGGCGCGGGTGCGCATGCGCTGCCGGCGCCGCAGGCTGGCCTGATCTCCGCACTGGCCCAGGGCGTGATCACCGGCAATATCGACTGGAGCCTGATCGAAATCGGCGTCGGGATCGGCATCGTCATCATCGCCATCGACGAGATCCTGGCGCGTACGACCAAGCATGCGCGCATGCCGCCGCTGGCTGTCGGCCTGGGCATTTACCTGCCGACCGTGAGCACGTTGATGGTCGTGGTGGGCTCGGTGGTCGGCTGGTACTTCGATCGTCGCGCCGATCGCTCGGCTCGCCCGGAAAGCACCAAGCAGCTGGGCGTGCTGCTGGCATCGGGACTGATCGTGGGCGAGAGCATCATCGGTGTGCTGATTGCCGCGATCGTGGCGTTCGCCGACAAGCTGGGTTTCAGCAACCTGCAGGCACCTCTGGCACTGGTCGGCGAAGACTTCGGCGAGAAGGCGCAGTGGCTCGGCGGCATCGTGT
This sequence comes from Luteibacter aegosomaticola, assembly GCF_023078475.1. NCBI lineage: Bacteria > Pseudomonadati > Pseudomonadota > Gammaproteobacteria > Lysobacterales > Rhodanobacteraceae > Luteibacter > Luteibacter aegosomaticola. The sequence goes on from NZ_CP095741.1 coordinate 2,426,384, forward strand.
TCGCGCTGATCGTGCTCTTCATGTACCGCTGGGTGGCCCGCATGGCCAACCGTATCGGCGCGAAGTGAGTCACCCGGTCGCGACCTGCCTCAGGCGGGTCGCGACCGAAGTTCACGGCGCTGGCAGGCGCTCGTGTAACAACCGCGCGCGGGCAAAGCGATAAGCCGGCCCGGCCCAGCGCTTAAGCGGCTTCTTGACGTTCCAGGCGGCCCACTGTTTCAGCCGTGCCCCGCCCTGCCCGCTGGCCAGTGCGACCGCCATCGCCGGCGATGACTCCCGCAGCAACGCGTAACGGCCCAGCACCGCACAGCGGTCGCTATGCCATGCGCGCGTGGTCGGTTCCGAAGTGAACAAGGTGCGTATGCCGGCGGCCTCCGCGGCGCGCAACACGGCCGTCGACATGAAGCCGCCCGGCACAGACGCGGTGTGGACCTTTTCACCGAGCACCTGCTCAAGGGTATCCACGCTTCGCCGCCACTCCTCGTGCAACGCGCTCGCATCGAGTTGGGAGATGTTCGACGGATGCGTATGCGAGTGGCTGCCGATCAGGTGGCCGTCCCGGCGCAGGGCGCGCAAGTCCTGTGCGCTGACGAATCCGGGTGTATCGATGCGGGCAGTGGTAATGAAGAAGCAGCCGCGAACGCCACGCTGGCGCATGGCTTCGCCAGCAGACAAGGCGCTCGCACCACCGTCGTCGTACGTCAGCAGGCAACCCTCGTATCGCCCGCCAGCCACAGCATCCGGGTCGGCGAACAGAACGTTACCGGCGCACAGGCCGTCCAGATGGGCGAGGAAATTCGCGGTATCGAGCTTGTAGTGGGCTGCCGCGCTACCCGGGAAGCCACTGTCGTCCCACTGACCGGCGGCCACGACATCGTGGTACATGAGCGTGGCAAGGCTCATTCGGCGGCCACCTCAGCGGGACGTTTATCGAGCGCCGCCCGTTTCCAGCGCAGGTAGCGGCTGAGCCAGGGCTGGCCCCACACGCCGCTCTGGCGGCCCGCGACGTCGAGCGGCCGTGCCACCCCGTCCACGATGTCCCGCATGCGCTGAGCGAGGGCGTCCAGATTCTCGAGAACCACGCGGTACTGCACCCGGACATGGGACTCGCTGGCCTCGTCGAAGGCATAGGTGAAATAGCCATAGACCGGCCCGGTGTCCACGCCGGCATCGATGCGCAGCAGGGTCAATCCCACGCGGTCGAGGTCGCGCTCGGCCAGGGCCCAGAAGCAGCCGTGGGCATTTCGGTATTCGGGGCAAATGCCGGGGTGCATGACCAGGCAGCCATGCCGGGGAATACGGAAGATCCGCTTCGACAGGAGCTGCTTGCTGCGGGCGATCATCAGGTCGGCGTTGCAGCTGGCCAGGAACGTGGCTACTTCCGGGGCGTTGCCGTTGGAAACGCGAAGCTCGGGCACCCCAGCCACGTCGCCGAAGCGGGCGCGAAGCCCCGCCAGGCTCTCATCCATCCAGGCGCGGTCGGCGGCTGCGAGCCGGAAGCGGTAGTAAAACCGCATCGCCAGCACATCGAGGAAGCGCAGCGGCCCCACGCGCTTGAGTTCACGGCGAACCCGCGCGCGCTTCTGCTCGCCGGTCTCCTCAATAAGGATCAGGCCAGCCAGGTCCGAAAACGACGCCAGCCAGGCCGCAAGGCCCTGGCGGTCGAACGCATCTTCGGCGTGGCACATCAATACGGTGCGCATGGATCGCACTCAGGTGGAAGGCGGCCTATTTTGGCGCCGCCCCGCCCGGTGCGCGATTGGTCGAAGGGTCTATGCCGCTTTCTCAGGCGGACTTCTCGAGCGCCGTCTCGCCACACATCTGCTCGACAAGCTCCCGGTGCCCCGGAAGGTCCCCCAGCGCCCCGGCGGCCGCCCGCCTGATCATCGCGAACTCCCGCCGCGCGGCTTCCATGTGGGGATACGCGCTGCGCATGGGCTCGAGGTCCGTCTCGAACTCCATCCCATACAGGATGTACTGCCAGCTCGAAGTCAAAAACATCTCGAAGTCCGCCACGAAATCCAGCCGATGCGGCGGCCGGAGCTTCCACTTCGCCAGCTTCTCCTGCAGCGTTGCCGGAATACTCGTTACGTCACGGTTATCCACCCAGAATGCCGAATCGCTTCGCTGGCTCAGGCAGTAGTGCATCTTGATGAAGTCGATGATCCGGTCGTATCTCGCGGTCATCATCTCGTTGAAATGCCTTGCGGCGCTTTCCATGTCGCCTGTGTCGCCCGGCAGTAAATGGGTGATGAGGTACGACGCCAGCTCGATCAGTGCGATACCGGTCGACTCCAGCGGCTCGACCATGCCGCCTGAAAGCCCCACGGCCACGCAGTTCTTCCGCCACGGCTCGGGCCGATAGCCGGCCTCGAACTTGACCTTGACCGGCTTCAGGCCATCGCCCGCCGCGCCCACGTAGCTTCGCAGCACTTCCTCGGCGCGCTCGTCGGTGGTGTGCCGCGACGAATACACGTAGCCGGTACCACGCCGCGTCTGCAGGCCGATATCCCAGATCCAGCCAGCCTCCTGCGCGCTAGAGATGGTGTACGAAGGAATTGGCGCATCGGGGCGGTCGTATGGCACCTGCAAGGCCACGGCGCGGTCGACGAACAGCACGTCCGCCCGGCTGTGGAACGGTGAGTGCATCGCTCCGCCAATGAGCGCGGCGCGCAGACCCGTGCAGTCGATATAAAGGTCGGCGGTGAGCTCGCCCTCCTCCTTCGTAACCACCCGCGCGATCGCACCCTGCTCGTCCAGCTCGGTCCGCTCCACGGTCGCTACGTGCCGAACGACGCCGAGCGTCTCCTGGGCATGCTCGGAGAGCACCCGCGCAAAGCAGGCCGCATCGAAGTGGTAGGCGTGATTCATCGGCCCCTGGTAGTCGCCGTCCCGTGCCCGCTTGGGTGCACGGGCATGGTCGACCACCGTGCTTTGCATGGAGACGGCATCCGCGAACGAGACGCCCTCGGGTGCGGCACCGAGCAACCAGTAAGGCAGCAATTCGGGACCACCCGGCCGCTGGCTGGGCGCGTTGAAGGGATGGAAATAATGATCCGCCCCAGGCGTGCCCGGCGGCCGGACCCAGTGGCGATAATGAATGCCCTGCTTATAGGTCGCGTGGGCGCCGATCAGGAACCGGCGTTCATCGAGGCCGATCGCCGATAGCGTGCCCCTGATCGAAGGAAACGTAGCCTCCCCCACTCCGATCGTGGCAATGTCCGCCGACTCCACCAGGTGCACCTGCACGCTCCGCGGATCGACGGCGTTGACGGCCTTGGCCAGATAGCACGCAGTGAGCCAGCCAGCGGTACCGCCGCCCACGATCAAGACTTTCTTCAAACGCGCCATGGGGTGCCTCGGCCGGAGTGCTACGGAAAAAATCGCCGGGCTGCCGCACGCAAGCCCGGCAAGGACGCCATTCACGGGAGGGATGGCGGCGCCTGCCGGGGCGCCGCCGAAGAACGGCAAAGGTCAGGCGGCCCGCGTCTCACGCAGACCGCCATGGATCACATCAGAACCAGACGCCCAGCTGCACGCCGTAGGTGCGCGGCGCCAGGTACTGCGACACGTACTCAAGCGAGCCGTCCGACATCAGGAAGCGCCCGGCGCTGGTGCGGATCTTTCCGTTGGACACGTTCTGCACGTACCCATTGACCCACCACTTGTCGCCCGGCTCGCTATAGCGCAGCGAGAGGTCGCCACGCGTATACGCCTTCTGCTTGTCACCATCACCGAGGTTGAAATAGCTCAACCACTGCGCGCTCTGGTACTGCACGCTCACGCGCGGCGTGAGGCGACCACCATTGGAAAGATGGAAGTCATGCTCATAGATGCCAGTGAGCGACACGTTTGGCGCATGCGGCAGGTCGTTACCGGTGACATCCATGCAGTTCGCAAGGTTCGACTCAGGCGGGCATGCCGGCAGCCCCTGGTAGTCGTTCGAGCCGGCATACACCAGCTTGCCAAGCTCCTTCTTCGGAATGGCCGAAAAGATCAGGTTGAAGCGGTCATTGGTCTGCTGGTACGCCAGCTCCGACTCGATACCGTAAACCTTCGTGCTGCCGCCCACGTTCGAGAAGCCCAGGCCGTGGTTGCCGTCCGGGTAGACGATGGGCGCGGAAAGCTGGAAGTTCTTGAAGTTCTCGTAGTAGATGGCCGAGTTCCACGTCATGTGGCCATCGAGGAAGGTGAACTTGCTGCCGATTTCATAGTTGGTCAGCGTCTCGGGCTTGTACAGCGTGCCGGCATCCTGCGTGCCGCCCGACTTGTAGCCAGTGGAAACGCTGGCGTAGAGCAGCCCGTTATCGCTCACGTCGGTGTCCAGGCGCACGAGCCAGGTCGGCTTGCCCTTGCTGTACTTGGCGCTGTTCCGCTGCGAGATGGAGAAGCCATTCGACGGATCGGGATACACGCCCGGGGAGATCGGCACCTGCGGCACGGTCGGGTCGTAAGCCCAACCCCAGTTGATGCCGCCCTTGTTCTCCTTGTCATCGTGCGACCAGCGCGCGCCGCCCGTGAGGCGCCAATGGTCGCTCAGATGCCAGGTGGCCTGGCCGAACAGCGCGTACGACTCCACCGTTTCCTTCGGCTGGATGAAGGAGCCCTGCCAGTTCACGGTGCCGTAGCGGGTACCGTTCATGATGGGGATGTCGAAGCGGATGCTGTTGTCTTCGTAGCCGTAGTACGCACCCACGATCCAGTCCACGGTCTGTGGACCGGTGGAGCGAAGGTTTATTTCCTGGCTCCAGTTCTTGTAGGTGGAACTGTTGGTGCGGTCGTCCTGGTAGACGCCATTGGTCGTGAAGCTGGTAGGCACGCTCACACCGACGTCCTGGTCGAAGTCGCTCTGGCCGGAATAGTGGTTATAGCCGGCGATGTAGCTGAGCTGCATGCTGTCGCTGATGTTCCAGTCCATGCGGCTGCGCACCGTATTGGACGTGCGATGCAGGTACGGCGCGGTATCGATCAGCGCGGACCAGAAATCCTGCCCTTCGCGCGGCTGTTGCATCAGGCTGAGGCTGGGCGTGCCGCGGTCGCGGAAGTACTCGTACGAGAGGTTCCACTTGAACGTGTCGCTGGGCTGCCACAGGGCGCTGACGCGCGCGGCGGACTGATCCTGCGCGCTGTACTTGTCGCCGCCCTGCACGTACTGGCTGGGGTCGATCGGCTTGAAGTTGGCCAGCGAACCACCGGAGATGGGCGATGCGAGGTACGCCTGCTGTTGCTGCGCGACGGTGGGCAGCTCGGTCGACGGGTTCTGGTAATCGACGTAACCGTCGTGCTGCTGATGCACCACGGCGACGCGCATCGCGAACGTATCGCTGATGGGCAGGTTGAACGCGGCGCGGGCACCCGTCTGGTTGTAGTTACCCGCTTCCACCTGGGCGTTGCCGTAGAAGCCCGCGCCGATTTCCGGCTTGGCGGTCTGGAAGCTGATGGCACCGGCGGTGGAGTTACGCCCCCACAACGTGCCCTGCGGACCGCGCAGGGTTTCGACGCCATCCATGTCGAGCAGCAGGCCCGACGCCGCCTCGGCGCGCGGCGCGTACACGCCGTCCACGAAGGTGGCGACTTCCGGGTCGGCGTATTCGGTCTTCGCGCTGTCGTTGCCGATGCCGCGCATGGTGAGCGTCACCACGCCGTGGTCGCCCTGCGAGGTGCCTTGCAGGCCAGGGACCAGCTTGGTCAGGTCCTGCACCGTCATGATCCGCTCTTTGTCGAGCGTATCCGCGGTGATCGCCGTGACAGCGACGGGCGTTTTCTGCAGCGGCGTTTCGCGTTTGGTGGCGGTGACCGAGACCGCATCCAGGTTCTGGATCTTCTTTTCGGTGGCCGCCGGGTTCTTCGACGGATGGCTCTGTGCGGTCGCATCCTGTGCGCTGGCATCCTGTTCGGCCGCAAGCAGCGTGCCTGGTGCAAACGCGAGTGACATGGCGACATACAGCATCTTGTGACGCAGCTTCATCTTCCTCTCCCCATCAACGTTTGGTGTTCCAACTCCCCATTGGTACAACTCAACACCCGGATGACAGCGCTGTCATTTCTGGATAATAGAACGCAATTCCGGGCAATGCTTGACGCATGGCAACACGAGACACGGCGGTGGCCGTCGGCTCGCTGGTTTCATGGCTTGGCCGCCTGTTTCAGGCAGCTCACGGTCAGGTCGGCGACGGTGCTGAGCGACACGTCGGTGATCGCAATCCGCGTGCCCGCCTTACTGGACCACTCGAAGGGACGATCCAGCGTGCTCATGTTCGCACCGCCGTCGCGGAAGCACTTCAGCGGCACGCCCAGGCGCACCCATTGCCCACGCGGTAGCGTGGAGAGCTCAGTGCCGATGGACACCTGCGCGCTGCAGCCGTCGCCACAACCGACGCCGATCGTCGAGGCGTCTCCCGCGGCGGCAGCATCCACCTTCAAGGTCGCTACCAGCATCACATCGCCGTTGGTTTCCCTGTCCACATCGAGCGGTGCCGGTGCCACCAGTTCGATCCGGGCGGCCCTGGCCGCCGAGGGGCCCGACCAGGCGAAACCGCGCGCGTCTTCCTGCGCCTTGTAGTCGAGCGCACTCATGCTCAGGCTCCCGTCCGCCGTAGCGGCCGGTGCGGCGGTGGCCTTCGTCGCTTCACCGTTCGCGCCCGTCAGGCGCACGACGAAATCCTGTGCGGGCTTGCCGCGGGTGAAGTAAACGCCGGCCTGCGCACTGCTCAGCGCGACACCGGGATCTTCCGGCAAGCGGCCCGCGGCGCCCCGGTCGGCGTAAGTCAGGCCGAAGCCAAACGGGAATTGCGGACCTTGAGGGCCTGGCGCGGCAGGCACCTGTATCGCATTGCGTGGCCACGCGTAGGCGAGCTTGCCGTGGAAGTCGTGCGCGACCTGCCCGTCGGGTTTGCGCAGCAGCACATCGGCAACGCCCTCCCCTTCGCTACCCGGAAGCCACGCCACGACGAACGCATCCGCGGCGTTGATCTCGCGGTTCATCCATAGCGGTCGCCCCGTCAGGAACACCGCGGTCACCGGTACGCCCTGCTCGTGCAGCTTGCGGATCAGCTCGAGGTCGCGATCGTTGCCTGGACGGTACGCCAGGTTCGGCAGGTCGCCCTGGAATTCGGCGTACGGGTCTTCACCAAACACCACGATGGCAGCGTCGGGTTTCTGCTTGTAATCACCCTCGACCGATAGCTCGGCGCTACCACCCGCCGCTTCCACCTGCTTGCGCAGGCCCGCCCAGATCGAGGTGGCGCCCGGGAAGTTCGCATTGGTGAGGCCCGTGCCTTGCCAGGTGAGCGTCCAGCCGCCGTTCTGCTTGGAGATGTTGTCGGCGCCGTCGCCCGCGACCAGGATGTGTTTGCGCGGGTCGATCGGCAGCGTGCCGTGGCTGTTCTTCAGCAGCACGAGCGATTCGCGCACCGCCCGGCGTGCGAGGGCGCGGTGCGCGGGGCTGCCGACCACGTCCGCGGATTTGACAGCGAGCGCATTCGCCGACGGCAGGCCGGCTTCGAACGTGCCCAGGCGCATTTTCACCCGCAGGATGCGCATTACCGCGTCGTCCACGCGGCTCATCGGGATCTTGCCGGCCTTCACCTCGGCGAGCGTGTTCGTGTACAGCCCCTTCCACGAATCAGGCGCCTCCAGCATGTCGATGCCGGCGTTATAGGCCGCGGCACAATCTTCGTTGGTGCAGCCAGGCACCTGGCCGTGCGCATTCCAGTCGCCGAGCACGATGCCATCGAAGCCCATGCGCTCCTTCAGCACGCCCGTGATCAGGCCCCTGTTGCCGGCCATCTTCACGCCGTTCCAGCTGGAGAACGAGACCATCACCACCTGCACGCCCGCGTTGATCGCCGGCGGATAGCCCGCGCCGTGGATATCACGCAGCGTGGCTTCGCTGATGCGTGCGTCGCCCTGGTCCTTGCCGCCGAAGGTGCCGCCATCGCCAAGGAAGTGTTTGGCGGTAGCGATGACATGCCCTGCGTCGAGGAACGTCGGCGTGCCCGGCTTGCCTTCCAGTCCGCTGATCACCGCGGCCGCGTACTGCGCCACCAGTGCCGGGTTCTGCGAATAGCCCTCGTAGGAGCGGCCCCAGCGCAGATCCTGCGGCACCGTGAGCGTGGGTGCGAACGTCCAGCTGATGCCGCTGGCTCGCAGCTCCTGCGCGGTGGCTTCGCCGATGTCGTGGATCAAGGCCGGATCGCGCGTGGCGCCCAGTCCTGAGTTTTGCGGGAACAGCGTGCTCCCCACGAGATTGTTGTGACCATGCACGGCGTCGATGCCGAACAGCACCGGGATGGCCAGCCGCCCCTTCGAGGTATCCATGGAGGCGCGGTAGAACGCATCTGACAAGGCTTGCCACTGGGTCGCCACGGGGTACAGCTGCCCCGGTGGCTTCGAGTTGCCGCCGGCGAGGACGGAGCCCGGGCGGTATTCGCGCACATCGTCGGGCGTCACGTACTTGATGTCGGCCTGGATCATCTGGCCGACCTTGTCCTCGACGGACATCTTCGCCAGCAACGCCTTGACGCGCGCCTCGAGCGCGGGGTCAGCCGGGAGCGGCGAGCGGGCCTTTGGCCATTGCCCGGGATGCACGTCGGCGCTGTCGACCGCCATCGCCGGAGCGGCCACGAGCAAGGCGCTGGCCAGGGAAAGCGTTAGGGAAAGGCGTCGCGGAAACAGGCTCGATGACAGCGGCAATGGCACGGCAAAGCTCCCTGCGAGCACGCCGGCGGCGCGCTTCCGGATCGCATCGTGACAGGAATGACAGCGCTGTCAATTTGCTATGCAACATGAGCTTCGCCCCGTTCCGGGGTGCCGCGCAGGCGTCAGGGAGCGGCTGCGGTGGACCCGCGAACCTGCAGGGAGAAAGGAATCTGCACGAGCTGGCCGCTACCCTGCCCGCGCAACTCGCTGAGCAATTGTTCGGCGGCGATCTTGCCCATCTCGCGGCTGGGCTGCTGGATGGTGGTAAGCGCAGGCCACAACTGGCGGGAGAGCGGCGTGTCGTCGAAGCCACAGACCGACAGATCGTGCGGCACCTTCAGGCCGTACTCGCCCGCTGCCCACATGACGCCGGTGGCCATGTCGTCATTCGCGGCGAACACGGCGGTCGGCCGCTCGGTAAGGGAGAAGAGCTGCCGCGCCGCTTCGACGCCCGAGCCGAAGGTGAAGGCGCCCTGCACCACCAGCGCCGGATCCTCGGCGATCCCCGCCGCGGCCATCGCATCGCGATAGCCGGCCAGTCGCCAGCGGCTCGCGCCATGATCCGCGATGCCGATGACATGGGCGATCCGCCGATGGCCGAGCTCGAGCAGATGCTCGACCACCGCGCGCGCCGCCCGCTGCTCGTCCATCGTCACGCCAAGGGTTTTGCCGCGCTTTAGCGGCGATACGCTGGCGTAAGGCACGTTGAGTTCGCGCAGGCGCTTCAACAGCGGCGCGTAGTCCGTGATAGGCGGCGTCAGCACGACACCGTCGGGATGGTGATCGGAAATGAGCGTATCGAAGCGGCGAATGAAATCGCTATCGCGCATGCGTAGCGGCCGCACCATCATGCTGTAGCGGTGGGCGTCGCAGGCCTCGAGCACTCCGTCCTGGATCTCGGCCAGGTAGGTCGAAGACGGGTTGTCGTTGTTGTCGTACAGCATGGCGACCAGAAACGAGCGGTTCCCGGCCAGGCTGCGCGCCGAGGGGTTCGGGCGATAGTCCATTGCCTCCATGGCGGCACGCACGCGCTCGCGCGTGGCGTCGGTCACGTTGGCCTCGTCATTGAGCACGCGCGATACCGTCTTTGGCGATACGCCCGCCGCTCGCGCCACATCTTCGAGGCGTACCCGCATGGAATCTCCGCTGTCTTCGTACCTTCAATTCACTATGCGGCCAGAGCCCTCGTGTTTACAAGGATGGTCGAAGGCTACCAACCGCGTGGCGATGACGCTTGCCAAATGCCCCCGCGTCCAGATAAAAAACGCGCGCGCATGCTGCGAGCGCAGCATGCGATAAGCGCTGGGCCATGCGATAACTGTCGCTGGAGGGGGCGCCCATGACCCGGATAACCAGTTGCCAATGACAGAGAAACCCGCGCTGTCGTTCTGGCAGATATGGAACATGTGCTTCGGTTTCGTGGGCCTTCAATTCGGTCTCGCCCTGCAAAACGCGAATGTCAGCCGGATATTCCAGACCCTCGGGGCGGACCTGAACGACATTCCGGCCCTCTGGATCGCTGCGCCGCTCACCGGGCTAATCGTGCAGCCGATCGTGGGGCATTACTCCGATCGCACCTGGAATCGCCTGGGCCGGCGCCGGCCTTACTTCCTTGCGGGGGCCGTGTTTGCCTCGCTCGCGCTGCTTTGGATGCCGAACACTCCGGTACTGTGGATGGCTGCTGGCCTGCTCTGGATCCTGGATGCCTCGATCAATGTGTCGATGGAACCCTTCCGCGCCCTGGTGGGTGATCAGCTGCCGACGCGGCAGCGCCCCGCCGGTTTTGCGATGCAGAGCTTCTTTATCGGCGCGGGGGCGGTGGTCGCGTCCATGCTGCCGTGGGTCCTGGCGCAATTCGGCGTCAGCAACGTAGCGATGGGCGGCGGCATTCCCGATACGGTGAAGTACGCGTTCTACGTCGGTGGGGCTGTGCTGTTGGGTGCCGTGGCCTGGACCATCCTTTCGACGCGGGAATACACCCCGGCGCAGCTACGCTCGTTCACCGACAACGTGCCCGCCGAGACGTCGGTAGATGTATCGCTCGCCGGCCGACCCGGCCTATGGCTGCTACTGGCCGGTATTGTCGTTCTGCTGGCCATAAGGTATTTCGCACTTGAGCGGGAGGTTTACCTGTTGGCCGGCGGGCTGGTGTTGTTTGGTCTCCTGCTCACCTGGCTCGCACACACGCGGAGCCGCGGCATGCTACGCGACATCATGGGCGACCTTTACGGCATGCCCCGTTCCATGCGGCGGCTCGCCGGCGTGCAGCTGTTTTCGTGGTTCGCCCTGTTTGCGATGTGGATCTACACCACCGCTGGCGTAACGCAAACGCTGTACGCCACCAGCGACACCAGCTCCCCCGCCTATAACGAGGGCGCCAACTGGGTCGGCGTACTGTTCGCTGCCTACAACGGATTTGGTGCCCTGGCCGCCGTGGTCATCCCATGCATGGTCCGCCGGTGGGGCCTGCGCATCAGCCATGTCATAAACCTGTGCCTTGGTGGCGCGGGGCTGCTGTCGTTCCTCTATATCCGTGACCCGCACTGGTTGCTTGCTTCGATGCTGGGCGTCGGCTTCGCATGGGCGTCGATCCTGTCGCTGCCCTATGCACTGCTATCCGACCATGTGCCCACGGCGAAGATGGGCGTCTACATGGGTATCTTCAACTTCTTCATCGTCATTCCGCAGGTGCTGGCGGCCAGCGTTCTCGGCCCGTTGTTGCGGCTGTGCTTTAACGGCCAGCCTATCTGGGCATTGGGATTGGGTGGGGCCAGCCTGCTCGTTGCGGCGCTTTGCAGCCTTTATGTGCCGAATCCCCATGCCGGGCCGAAGCCGGTTACGTATCTAAAGAAACCATCACACTGAATCGTCAGTCCGGGCACTAAGATGAACGGGCTAACTCAGCCACAAGGAACTGTCCCATGAAGAAGCTGGCCATCGGAGTTGCACTTGCTGCTCTGCTGACAAGCGTCGCCCACGCGCAAACCAATGCGGGCGACCAGAAACCGGACCCCGATATTCCTTTCAACGTCACGAAAGTGGCTACCTTCGACCTGCCCTGGCGCATCGCGTTCCTGCCCGACAGCCGCATGCTGGTGACCGAGAAGGTCGGCCGCCTCCAGCTGGTGACGCCGCAGGGTGAGAAGACCGAAGTCCAGGGCGTGCCGGCCAGCTATTTCCAGGGCCAGAACGGCATGCTGGGTGTGTTCCTGTCGCCCCATTACGCGACGGATCACAACATTTACCTGACCTATGTGGCGCCGGGCGACTACGGCGGCGGTCTCGCCATGGGCCGCGGAAAGCTCGTGCTCGATGGCAAAGAGGCGAAGCTGGAAGGTTTCGAGGTGTTGTGGCGCCAGTTGCCTACCGGCAAGGGTGGACAGGCCGGCGCGCAGATCGCCTTCTCGCCCGATGGTAAATACCTCTTCCTGACCGTGGGTGACCGCCAGCGCTTTACGCCCGCGCAGGATCCGGACCAGCCGGAAGGCAAGATTCTCCGCCTGACGCTGGATGGCAAGCCCGCGCCGGGTAATCCGTGGGCCGGCAAGGAAGGTGCGCGCAGCATTCCGCTGATCGATCCGGCTGCCAACACCGAAGCGGCGAAGACAGCGCCAGTGGTCAGCACGTACACGTTCCCCGGCCCCAACCTCACGCCGTCGGAAACCTGGACGACAGGCCACCGCACGCCGTACGGCCTCGCATTCGCGCCGGATGGCCGCCTGTGGGAACTCGAACACGGCCCGCAGGGCGGCGACGAACTGAACCTGATCCAGCGCGGCAAGAACTACGGCTGGCCGCTCGTCTCGTATGGCGAGAACTACGACAACGTCCCGATTCCCAAGCCCGAGACCCGTCCGGATCTCGCCAAGCCGGTGATCTATTGGGTGCCGGTGATCGCCCCAGGCAACCTCATGTTCTACAAGGGCCACCTGTTCAACAAGTGGAATGGCAGCGCGCTGCTTAGCGGCTTGGTGAGCATGGGCATCACCCGTGTGACCTTCGACCACAAGGGCGGCGCCACGGCGGTCCAGCGCTGGAATCTCGGCAAGCGCATCCGCGATGTCGAAGAGGCTCCGGATGGCTCGCTGTGGATGGTGGAAGACGCCATGCCCGGTGGCCTGTATCACCTCACGCCGAAGTGATTCGACGTGAGCCGTGCGGGATATCACCCGCACGGCTCACGTCGGCGTGCAGCGCGCGGCCGTCACGTCAGAAAGTCGTGACCCACCGTGCGGACACCATCTTCGCCTGATCGCGCTGCCCAGACTGGTAGTCGTACCCAAAGTCCAGCGATGTCCGTGCCGACAGATTGGCCTTCAGCCCTACGTTCAGCACGCCGCTATAGCGCGACAGGCCAACGCCGACCAGCGGCTGCCACTGCTGAAGGCCGACGAAGCTCGCCTCGAAGACATCGCCACGCGACGCCAGCGTGCGTTCGAATTGCGCGCTCACCCGGAAATCCAGTGCGCGGCCGCCGCCGAAGTCCCAATGCCGGCTGGCACGCAAGCCAGCACCGGCCTGCCACCGATCCAGCGTTTGCGCGTTGGCCTGCAGGCCGAACCCACCGGCCCCCTGCTCCGCGAAGCCGTCGCGACGGATATTGGCGTACTCCGCGTTGACGAACGGGATGATGCGCGTGCCGGCCCAATCCAGGTTCAGGCCGGTCTCGCCGTACGCGACGCTGTAATCGCCGCCGTACTCGGTGCCGACACCCTGGGCGCTCACACCGAGGAACAACTGGCGATTCACATCCTGCTGGAAGTGACCAAAGCCCACGCGCCCCTGCGTGTACCAGTTGCCGTTGAACGCACCGGCGTAAATCATGCCCTCGGTGTTGCGGCTGCGGTTGTGGTCCGAGCTCTGGTCGAGCTGCTGTTGACCCTGGCTTTGGCCGAACGCAAAGCCCGCCACGCCGGAACTGCCAATCTGCTGGTCGCTACCGACCATCCAGCCATTCAGCTGGAAGCCGACGGCATCGTAACCGGTACGGCCCATGCCACCGCCCATGCTTAGGTTGCTCGTCCACATGCCGACGCTGGACTTCTTGCTGAGCAGATCATCGAAGTGATCGGACAATGCGCGGCTGGAGGCATCGATGGCTTCGAACGTCATCGCGGCGCTGGCCGCGTGCAGCTGGCCGGACAGGCTCTGCAGCGAGGTCTGCGCAGCCTCGACGGTCGGCGCCTGCTGGAACTGCCCCGCGGCCTGCACGTACGCCGTCGGCACCTCGGAAACCGTGCCGGTCGCGATCTTGCTATCCAGTTGCGTAAAGGCGCTCTGCACGCGCTCGGCACTAGCCATTGAGGCGCGGGTCATCACAGCGCCGCGACTTTGCATGGCTGCGGTGATATTCAGGCCCGTCGTATCGAGCCACACGTTATTGGCGTCCTGGTGAATCGTATGGGATGTAAACACCACGCCGCTATCCACGACCAACGGTAGGAAGGCGCCGGTGACCCCACCTGCAGCCGTCAGGACGGTGGTATGCGTGTCGCTGGTATAGCCCGTATCCGCGCCAGTAACTTCTAGCGTGCCTGCGAGGTTCGCCGTGCCGGCTACCGAGAGCGCGCTGCCGAGACTCACCGCCAGCGTGCCGCCAGCTGTCTGCGTGAAATTGCCGCCCACGGTGGTCGTACCGCCGTGTACCGCGACCTTGCCGCCGTTGGTCAGGCTGCCATTGACCCCGGGGACGCCATCAAGGGTGCCGCCAGCATTCGTGGTCACGTTCCCTGGCAAGGCCTGCGTCGCGCGCAGCGAACCCGCGTTGATCGTCGTGTTAAGGACATTCCCCAGCGGGTTGTTGTCCAGGATCCATGTGCCGCCACCATTCTTGACCAGATGGCCGGCGAAGGTGGTCGCCCCAGTCACAGCGCCGGAATACGACTGCGTTGTACCCACGCCGCCATCGAGCGTGAGCGACGACTGCGCGTTAGTTCCGATCTTCAGCGCACCATGGATGGAGCCGCCGGATACCAGCGTAATGTCGTTGACGAGGCCCGGGTCCATCTGCACGTCGCCGAGGATGGTGCCGGCATTAGTGAGGGTGAACTTACCGTCGGATCCCCAGCTGCCAACTCCGGGATAAACCGGCACGTAAATGGCGCAGGCGAACGAAACCGAACAATCGCCGGTCGACGCAGCCGTGGTTTCGATCGTCGAGCCTGCACCGTTGTTGACCACGCCGCCGAATGTAAGATAGATACCGGTCTTCGATCCGGTGATCTTCGCGCCGTTCGTGTTGTTGATCGTAGAGACTGCGTGTGCGTCGAACAAATTGTATGTCGATACGCCCGTCACGGCCGAAATGATGCTCCCGCCATCGTTATTCAGCGTGCCTGCGTTTTCCAGCGTGACACCCTTGCCCTTGCCAATGATGGAGCTGGCGGACAGGTTGTTGATCGTGACGTTTTCACCGGTCGAAAACACGCCATTGCTCACGGCGAAGTTGTACGGCGGATTATCGGACCCCGACGTGATCATGCCGCCATGGGTATTGTTGAGAACGGTGAATGTGCCAGTGACGCCATCATCAGTTACGCCCGAAATCGTGGCGCCGTCATTGTTGACGATGCCGCCCGAATCGACGCCGACCGCGCCGCGGATGATGGCGCCCGACGTGTTGGTCAGCGTGCTGTTGGCGCCCAGGCCGAGCGCGGCGCCGACGTAACCGAATACGGGCACCGTCTCAATGATGCCGCCATCGTGGTTGATCACCGTGGCCGCGCCACCACTCAACGCATTGAAAGGGTCGTTGAAGTGCACGAGCCCCGCGTTATCCAGCGTGGCACCGTCGTTCAGGAGGATATAGGCAGCGGTCGCGCCGCGATCGATCTGCAGCGTGGCATGCGCGAGGTTACCACCGACTAACGTCCTGAAGCCGAGCGACGCGCCACTCGCCAGCCGCAATGTGCCATCCGTAACGGAGGTCGCAGCATAAAAAGCGCCGCCGCCGCTGGCCGTGCTGGAACCCGTGTATGTCAACGTATTGCTGCCGAGCTTTATAAACCCGCCGCTGCCAGAGATGTTGCTAGCGAAGGTCTGATCATCACTTCGGTTGAAGATCAGCGTTCCGTTATTGACGACGTTCCCGACCAGGGAGCCCGTCGTTCCGCCATCGCCGATTTGCAGCGTGCCGGTGGTGATCTCGACGCCACCGGTATTCCGAAAGTCCCCGGTTAACGTCAGCGTCCCCCGGCCCGATTGAGCTACAACGCCGCTACCGGTGACCTGGTTGGTGAAGGTCACATTATCGCTACGCTGAAAATTGAGCGTGCCGTTGTCAGTAACGTCGCCGACTATCCAGCCATTCGAATTGACACCCGTGCCAAGCGTGAGGGTGCCTGCACTGATCAGCGTCCCGCCGGTATAGGTGTTGTTGCCGTCAAGACTGTACTCGCCTGTATTGGTTTTGATCAGCTTGCCACTGCCGCTAATGACACCGGCAGTACCGGTATAGGTGCCCACGGGGCCCGTGTTGAGGATCAAGGTGCCATTGTTGACAATATCGCCAAGAATCGCGGCCGTCGTTGCACCATTGCCTACCTGCACCGTGCCCTGGTTGATGAAGAAGTTCGAGGATCCGACGTAGTTGGCCAGGATCAGTGTGCCGGTGCCAGCCTGGGTGACGGTGCCCGTTCCGTGGATGTTGCTAGTGGAAAGGTACGTGTCGCTGCGGTCGAAGATCAGTGCGCCGTTGTTTTCGATGTCGCCCGCGATTGAGCCCGTGGTGCCGCCGTTACCCACCTGCAAGGTGCCGGCGGTGATGGTTGTCGGCGAAAGGTAGGTGATGCTGCCGGTTTCGCTGAAGCTCCCGGTCAGCGTGAGCTTTCCGGCGCCATCCTTGGTCAGCGCGCCGGTGCCGGTCACCGTGCCGCCGAAGACGACATCGTCGCTACGATTGAAGGTCAGGTATTGGTTATTGACGATGTTGCCGGTGATCCAGCCGCTCGTGCCGCCATTGCCAACCTGCAGGGTGCCATCGCTGATCGTCGTGCCACCGGTGTAGGTGTTGTTTCCGGCCAGGATGAGCGTGCCTTCTCCGGCCTGGGTTAAGGCGCCGGTACCGCTGATGGCTCCGCCAAACGTCACGACATCGCTGCGGTTGAAGGCAAGGATGGCGTCGTCGATCACGTTGCCCACGATCGACCCGGTGGTCCCGCCATGGCCGAGCTGCAAGGTGCCCCCAATAATGAGGGTGCCGCCGGCGTAGGTGTTATCGCTTCCAAGGATCAGCGTACCCGCGTCGCTCTTGACGAGACCCGCATTCCCCGTGAGCGTGCTATCGATCGTGGCCGTATAACCCGCCCCATCCGCGCTGCCATCGCCAACGCGGATGACCGAATGCGTCGGATCGCTCGCACTGCCATCGAGATGCAGTGCGTCACCCTGGACAACATAGCCATTGGCAGCGAACTGCATGCCGCCGACATGAACATCGCCCTTGCTGGCATCCACCGTGACCGTGCCGGGCGCCCCCTGGAACACCGCGAACGCGCCGCTGGTGAAGGCCGCATTGGCCGCGCCATTGGCATCGGTCCAGTTGGTGTTCGCCCCTGCGGCGCCACCCTGCCATGTCCCGTTGCCACCCTGGATCGCGTGGTCGTTCTTCGGACCGGCATCGCCATCCCAGAAGCTGACCGCCATACCCTGTGTATTCACGAGGTTGACCTGGTGCGAGATCGCGGTCTGCACGAGCACGCCGCTGGGCGTGGTGAGCCCGTTATCGACCAGATTCCCGCCGATATTGAAAAGACGGGTCACGCCGGGCCCAAGCAGCCCACTGGACGTAGCGTTGAGTGTGAGCGAGCCGTCCAGGGTGAGGTTGCCCTTGATCCAGACGCTGTCGCCCACGTCGTAGGCCACCGTGGCGCCGGAAGCCAGGCTGAGGTCTCCGTTGATCGCGAGCGTGCCGGCCGTGCCGTAACTGCCTGGCGCAAGGGTGCCGCCATCGGCAACGCTGACCGCGCCGCCCACGATGCCCTTGCCACCGAGCGTTGCGCCAGAGGCCACGCTCGTCGCACCGGTGGCCGCGGTCTGGTCGCCGTCGATATAGAGGCTGCCGGCCTGCACCTGGGTGGTACCGGTGTAGGTATTCGTGCCCGAAAGGGTCAGTACACCCGTGCCGCCCTTGATCAGGCCATCGGTGCCGCCGAGAACGTCCGCACGGACCTGGGCGCTATTGGCGGCCACGTCGATCTCGCGCCCCGCCGGCGTGGTGCCGCCTGTCGAGGGAGGGGGCGATGAGGGCTGTGTGGGCTTGACGTTTCCTCCACCCCCACCGCCTCCGCAGGCCGAAAGGCCGAGTGCCATAGTGACGGCGAGCGTCAGAGCGCCCAGCCGGAAACCTGCGCTGGCGGTCACGCGACCGGCCACGCCTACACCTTGCGATGCTTCCATGTATCCCCTCCCCTTGGTGCGGGCATAGTGCCGCAACGCTGGAAGGGGCGCTATATGCAATGCCGCATAGGTTCGCGGCTACGGGGCTGGCCCCGGTGATGCCCGGGGCCAGCCCTTTCCTGCACGGACGGGGCCGGTCAGTCCAGCTTGTAATCGAACGTCAGGAACATCTCGCGTCCGTTGTACTCATCCGCGGTCTGACCGGTCGTGACGAATTCAAACCCGCCGGCGTAATACGGAATGGCGCCGACCTTGTTGAAGATGTTCGACACGGTGAACTTCAGATGCGTCTCCGGATTGATCTGCACGCCGATCGAGCCATTCCATGTAATCCACACCGGCGTCCTGCCCTTGTAGGTCGTATCGGCCACCGTGACCTGCTGGCCATCCTGCGTGACCTGGCAGATGCCGGTGGCGATCGTCTCTCCACCGTTCGGTACCGTGACCATGCCGGGCTGGATGCCGTTGGGCAGCACGTTGCAGCCGTCGTAGTTCGGGGCACGCATGCTTCCCTCGCGCACGCCCGAGATCGAGACGTTCCAGATGCCCTTGGTCCAGTCGCCGATCCAGGTCACGCGGCTGGCGACGTTCTGGTAACGCGTGTTCTGCAGCTGGTCGGATGCCAGTACGCGCTGCTTGTACGAGAGGTTGTCGGTGTAGTTGATACCGGCGCGGAAATCGCCCCAGTTATCCGTGTGGAACTTGTAGTCCAGCGAGGCATCGATGCCGCCGACGTAAAGCGACGCTTCGTTGATCGGTCCCGACTGCACGGAAATGATCTGCCCCGTGGCGTCGCGCTTCACCATCTGCGTGACCATCTGGCAATACGCCGATCCCGCCACATGCGCCGTGTAGGGCGAAAGCCCGGACGTGCCGTTGGGTTTGAAGCCTGTGAGGCAGCCTGCTTCGTCGTTCAGCACCGTGCCCTGGTCGAGATACTGGATCGCGTTATCCACGCCCATGTGCCAGTAATCGGCCGACACAGAGAGGCCCTGCACGCCCGGGATCTGCCACACGAAGCCGTAGGTCCACGAGTGGCCGGTCTGCGGCAACAGCAGGCGGCTACCGTTGGTGTAAAGCGTGTAGTACTGCGAGGTGGGGCGCTGCACCTGGTTACACCAGGTGTTGTTGTTCTGGCCGCCCTTGATGGCGTTGATGCATTGCAGGGGGTCGATGTAATCACCCACCGGCGAGGTCGACCCCGTCAGGTAGATGGCCTGCATGTCCGGCGCCTTGAAGTTGGTGCCGTAGCTGCCGCGCAGGAGCAGGCCGTCGTACGGCCGCCATTCGATACCCGAGCCCCAGGTGCGGGCGATATCCGCACTGCTGGCGTCGTTGTATTTATCGAGGCGGCCGGAGATCGTCCAGGTCACCGTATCGAGCACCGGCACGCGGAACTCGGTGCCCAGCGAATAGCGCTGGCGAGTGCCGCCACCCGTGAGGTACGCGCCAAACGGATTCTGGAAGGTGGCCGGATCCGCGCCGCGCACATCGGGCGAAAGCTTGAAGCCGTTGTGCGCCGCTTCCAGTACGGCCGCCCAGCCTACCGATTCATCCACCCAGGGGAATTTGAACAGATCGCCATTGACGCGAAGCTGTGCCTGGTTGAGCCAGGAGGAAGAGGTATTTTCGCCGTTCACCGCAAACTGGCTGTACTGCTGTGGCGTAATCGGATTCCACCACTGCTGCCAGTTCATGGCGTAAATGGGTAGGCCGTCGGCCGTGGTGCCGTGCTGTTGGCCGAGGAAGAAGTTGTTCATGGCCTGCGCGTTGTAGCCGGTGAAATCCTCGCGCACGATGTATTTCTGGCTATTGAGGTTCAGGTCCCAGTTGAAGCGGCCGTCGAAGACGGTGCCACGCAGGCCGGTTTGCAGGTTCCAGTTCTGCTCGCGGTCATGCGTATTGGCCGAGGTACCGATTTCCTGCGCGGTCAGCTGGCGGATGGCCTGGTTGATCACCTGCCCCGTGCTCTCGTCGTAAAACTTGCCGGTGCCGAACACATTGAGCTGCGTGTTGGAGATGCCCACGGTCTTGTACAGCGCAGCCGAACCATAAAGCTGCAACCCGTTGCTGAAGTCATATTCGCCCGACACGTAGCCGTTGTTGCTACGGCTTCCGGGCGTCAGTACCCAGTTCTGGAACAGCGCCGGTTGTGAGCAGTAATAACCGTTATTCGTAACGCCTGAGATTTGCGTGCCATTCGTGGTCACGGTATGCGACTGGCTCAACTGCGAGTTGGTGAACTTGCCGCAGGTGCCAGAGGGCGGCGTGATGTATTGGCCATTGCCGTCCATTGCGGAAAGCGCCACGGCGCCGGCCGCATCGTATTGATACCCAAACATGCGGGCGGCCGGGCCCCAGGCACCATAGCCGGCATCGGAGACGGAATCCTGGTACGGCCGATCCATGCCCCATAACGCCGTGCGATTGGATTTTTCCAGGTTGTAGAGCACGTGCCAGTTGCTGCCCGAGCGGCCGCCAAACAGGTTGATGTCGCCGTAGGCGCGGCCGCCGCGCGTGGCACCGCCACCGGTCACCTGCAGGTCGTCGCCCTGGTAGTTTTTCTTCAGGATCACGTTCACCACGCCTGCGACGGCATCCGATCCATAAATGGATGAGGCGCCGGAGGCGAGGATCTCGACATGGTCGATCATGCCGGTGGGCAGGTTGTTGTAGTTCTGGAAGTTGCTTTGCTTGTTCAGCGGCTGCGGGTAATCGACGATACGGTGACCATCGATCATCAGAAGGCTAAAGCCGGGGCCGAGGCCGCGCAGGTTCACCGAGCGCGCGTTGACCGAGCTCGAGCCCCACGAGGCGGAATCCGAAATCTGTTGGCCGACCTGCGGCAGTGAATCAAGGAACTCCCACAGCGTGGTATAGCCCTGTTTCTTGATGTCCTCGCCCGAAATACTGATAACCGGCGCAGGCCCCTCAACCTCGACGCGCGGAATCATGGAGCCGGTGACGGTGACCGCTTTGAGTTCGACGGCCTTGTCAGGCGCGTCAGATGGTTTGCCGCCCGCTGGCGTGGCGGATTGCGCAAGAACATGCGGCGCCCAAAGCGCGAGCGCAACCGAACTGGCGATCATCGCTCGCCGCAAACAAATGCTTTTCATTGAGTCTCCCCCCGCGGGAGCTATCGAACTGGTGAGTGTTGCCGAGCCTGCTCACTTCCCCCTGCCGCCCCGCGCGGCCTGACCGCGAAGCAGTGCATATACGAATTTCAAGTTCATATATGTCGAATAGCCTTATAAGCCGAAATTAAACCGATGCAAGTTGCGTTGCAGCACGGTTTCAGCGTTCCTGTGCGGCGGCGTGGCGGCAATCTTTCGCGAGGCTTTCGCCAACCTTTCGAGGCGAGATGCGCGGCGGGCAACGAATGCTCTTGTAGGAGCGCGCTTGCGCGCGATGGGTGCTCGCGGCAAGCCCCTATCGCGCGCAAGCGCGCTCCTACAGCAGCGGGGATACTCAGTCGCTGGGCGTCAGGCCGGTATTGAGTGCGCCGGCGTAGCCTGCGGAGAGGGTGCCGCCGTTATAGGTTTTGCCGGCGACATCGTCGTAGAGCCACAGGAAGGCACCGGTGATACCGCACTGCCCTTCCCAACTCGCAACGGTGCTTTGTGCCGAAGGCACGGAGACACCACCCGCAACGGCGGTATCGGCGACGCCCGGATAGACCGGAATCCCGCCAAAGTCCCAGCCCGAGCATGGGTTGTTACCGGAGCCGCCGGAGTACGTCTGCAGGTGCACGCCATCGATGGTGCCCGGCCGTTGCTGGTTAACCTGCGAAACAACGGTCGTCCAGTACGAGCTATTGGTGTACGGATCAGGCATCACGTGGAAGCCGAGCTTGCCGAGCATCACGGAGAAACTCACCGTCGACGCGACGTCATAGCTATTTTCGTCATCGAGATCGATCGCGTCGATGGACGGAATGGCCGCCTTGAGCGCCTGGAAGTTCTTATACAGCGTGCTGGAAGAACTCACGCCACCGCCGGTACCCGTGCTGTTGACCAGCGCCTTGATGTGCTGGAAATCGCCAACGTTGGACGAGCCAATGCTGAAGGTAATGCGTTTCACCCCGGCCGACTTGAGGCTGGCGAGTGTATTCGCGAAATCGGGGTAGGTTTGCGCGCCGACATACGCGCCGTTGGAAACGAGCGGGAACTCGCCATTGAAGTTCAGGTCGCCATTGGCGGCCACCTCGACACTCCACACAATGACTTCATTGAAACCGGACGATCCGAGCTCGCTGACAGTACGGCTGGCGTTCTTGTAGATGGGCCCGCCACCGAAAATGCCTACATAGCCGGTGGATGCCGCGAACGATGGCAGGGAGGCCATCATGCCTGTGGCCGCGATGGCCATTCCGATCATGATCCGTGCACGACGAAAGCGAAACGAACTCAGCATGATGCATCTCTCCGTGGGGTGTGGGATGGACATCTAAGCGGCGTTGCCGCTGCCATGCTGGCCACGAAGGCACATCATTGCTGTGACGTGTATCGCGATACCCGGGTTGCAGGTGCAACCATCCGTGCGTCAGTTTTTACGACCGGCCATGGCGCCGAGCGCATCATGCAAACGCTCCTTGATCATCGTGGCCAGGCGCTCGCCAGCGACACTCTTCGTCGCGTGGCTCGAATACAGGGCAAGCCCTAGTGCAGGCAACGGTGGTAGCGAGTGTTGCTCGGCGTCGAGCACCTGCACGCCGGGCGGCAAGCCGAGTTCGGTGCGCACACTGAGCCCCCAACCGGTTCGCACCGCA
Organism: Luteibacter aegosomaticola; assembly: GCF_023078475.1. NCBI lineage: Bacteria > Pseudomonadati > Pseudomonadota > Gammaproteobacteria > Lysobacterales > Rhodanobacteraceae > Luteibacter > Luteibacter aegosomaticola. The sequence goes on from NZ_CP095741.1 coordinate 2,449,248, forward strand.
GCCCATGTGCCTGCAAGGCTCGGGCTCGTGAATGCGATACGCCATGGCCGATGCGCGTAGTCCAGCGCATCGATCGCCGCGGCGCGCATCAGGCACGGGGCATCGAGCACCACGAGTGGCATCGGCTCATTCGAGTCAGGCGCGTTCGCTCCCTCGGCGGCAATCCAGCGCATGGCCAGCGTCGTGATGTGCTCGGCATGGATCGAACTCGCATCCGTCTGCCAGGCGAGCGCCATGTCCAGCCGCCCCGACCGCACGCCATCCAGCAGTGCCGTGTTGCGCGCCAACTGCACCTCGATATGCAGCCGCGGATGCGCGCGCCGGAACAGACCCAGCACCTCGGGCAAAACGCTTTCGCCGAAATCCTCCTGAAGCCCGAGGCGGACGCTACCCGCCAGTTCCGTGCCCTGCATGGCACTGGCCGCTTCGTCGTTCAGATCGAGCAGGCGGCGCCCGTAAGCGAGCATGACCTCGCCCGTTTCCGTGAGCGCCAGGCCACGGCCGGCCTTTCGCAGCAGCGGCGCATCCACCTGATCCTCGAGCTTCTTGAGCTGGGCGCTGATCGCGGAGGTGGAGCGTCCCAGCCGCTCCGCCGCCTTGCTGAAGCTACCTAGCTCCACGCCGGTGACGAAGCTGCGGATGACGTCGAGGTCGAAAGTAAGCCGGCTCATGGCGACATTCCTGGATTTCGGGATGATAAGTTCTAAACTTTCCAATTTTCAGAACGATCATCGGGGCGTAGGCTGGTTCCGTCAAGCCATCTTCTCCGGAGCCGCGCACCATGATCGCCATGCAATACCGCATCCCCCTACCCGCTGATTACGACATGGCGATCATCCGGCAGCGTATCGCCGAGCGCGGCCACCTCACCGATAACCTCGAGGGCCTTGCGTTCAAGGCGTACCTGCATGGGCGCGTCGATGCGTCTCGCACAGGCAGCCAGAACGTGTACGCGCCGTTCTACGTCTGGCGGGACCCCCGGGGGCTCAGTGAGTTCCTGAGTGGCCCGGGGTTTGCCGCGGTGGTCGCCTCGTTCGGGCGCCCTGTGGTGCGCACCTGGGCCGTGTGGGATGCGGAGTTCTCCACCGATCTCTCCGCGGCGACGTACGCCACGCACGATACCGCTGCGATATCGCCGCAAGCCTCCATGGACGAGACGCGCCGGCGCGAACAGAAGCTCGTGCGTGCCGCACTCGACCAGGGGGCGGAAGCTGCCGTCTCCGCGTTCGATCCAACGACGTGGACACTGATGCGTTTCGCCCTCTGGCGTGACGCCTCTGCCGCCCATGACACCCCGCGTGCCGATGCGTATACGGTCGGCCATATGTCACAACCGAAGCTTTCCTGATTACCTGACCGAGGACACCCCCATGCCACTGGTTCGCATCGACATTCGCCGCGGCAAGTCCGCTGAATATATCGCTGCGCTGAAGGACGGTATTTATGCCGCCATGCGCGAGAACTTCCAGGTGCCCGAGAACGATCGTTTCATGCTGGTTAGCCAGTACGAAGCCGAGGAGTTCGACTATCACCCGTCGTATCTGGATATCCAGCGCTCGGATGATCTGGTGATTGTGCAGATCACGGCGAACAACACGCGGGGCGTTGAGCAGAAGAAGGCGTTTTATCGGGCCGTGGTGGACAAGCTGGTGGCGAACCCAGGGGTGCGGCCCGAGGACGTGCTGATTAACCTGGTGGAGACGGCTAAGGAGAACTGGTCGTTCGGGAATGGCGTTGCGACGTATGCGACGTAGTTTTTGCAGTAGCCGTAACCGAGGATAGGTGGAGTGGATCGCGCGCAAGCGCGCTCCTGCATGGGCGTTGTGCACCGGGTGGGGTGGCATGCGTTACGAGGGGGGCTTTCCTTCTTTCGAGATGTGCCCATGTCGTTTCGTTCGATTCGCCTCGCCTTCCCTACCCTCGTCGTTGCTACCGTACTGCTTGGCGGTTGTGCGTCGAATCGATTGCTGCCTTTGAAGGCGGCGCCCCTGTCGCCCGTGGACCTGAGCGGGCAATGGCAGCTGGATCCTTCACAGAGTGAGGATCCGGCGACCAAGATGGCGTCCTCGGGAGGCGGCGGCCAGATGGGCGGCGGCCGGGGTCATGGCGGCCACGGCGGCGGCATGGGTGGCATGGGCGGTGGCGGTGGCGGTTTCGGCGGCCACGGCGGCGGTATGGGCGGTGGCCAGCATGGTGGCGCCGGTAGCGCGGCCGGTGCGGCGGGTGGCCCCGGCGGCTTCTCGCGGATGATGCCGTGGCCCACCAGCCTGACCCTTGCCCAGGATGCAACGACGCTGCATGTCACGAGCGATGGTGCGAGCCGCGATATTCCTCTCGTATCACCCGGCTCGGAAGATAATCACCAGCCCGCAACTGGCTGGTATGAAAGCGAATTCGTGACCGAATCCGGCGGCGCGAAGGGCCGCATGCAAGTGACCCAGCGCTATTCCCTATCCGCGGACGGGCACCAACTCTCCATCCGCACGGATATCGCGATGAAACAGCGTTCGGAGCCGGTCACCATCTGGCGCGTGTTCAAGCGCGTGCCGCCCGGCACGGTTCAGCCCAAGACCTGAGCCGGCGCATCCACGCGACGCGCGTTGGCCAGAAGCGTGACGCAAAGCAGTTATTCGGCAATAAAAGACCACCAGATGTAACAATTTGATTAAAGTCCCCGGCTTGGCGGCCGATAGCTGTCTAAGCAGATTAAAAGCTTCACCTTTCAAGTCAGGGATTCAATCGAAATGTCTAAGTTGGTGCGTTTCAGCATCCTGGCCTTGGCGTGCTCCAGCGCCGGCCTTCACGCTGAAGATTTTTTCCGGGATGGTTCGATTGACGGCGAAATTCGTCTCTATCGTTTTGATCGTAATTACGATAATCAGGCAACGAAGGATCAGTTCGCTAATTCGCTGGCCGGCTTCCTGACCGTCAAGAGCGGCGTGGTCAATGGCTTCAGCGCCGTCGCCACCGGTTTCTCGGCTCATTCCTTCGGCACCCAGCAGCGCGATACCGCCCGTATCGATGCATCGCTCATGGGCCCGAACAACGTCATCGATGGCTTTACCCAGGCCTATGTCCAGTACGCCAATCCGTTCATGACGGTGCGCGTCGGCGACCAGTACCTCAATACGCCGTGGATGGGCCAGTCGGATACGCGCGCCATTCCGGCGTCGTACCAGGCGGGCCTGCTCGATTTCCGCCCGGCCAAGGGCTGGGACGTCTACGTGATCCGCGTGCTTCGCTGGAAGAGTCGTACGTCGGATGGTTACAACGACGACAACCTGTACTACCCGTCGACGTACCACGGCGACACCATGTACGGAAATAACGGCTCGCTCACCGGCAACCCGCATGAGCAGAACGGCACCACGGCGATCGGCAGCACCTATGCGACCGGCCCGATCAAGGCGCAGGCCTGGTACTACAACTTCGAGCACTTCGCGCAGACGGGTTACGTGGAAGGCACGTACACTGCGCCGAAGATGGGCGCGGTGACGCCGTTCTTCAGCGCGCAGATCGTCCGCCAGACCAGCGGTGCCGAGAACGTCCTGGTGGACACCCGCACGAAGGTGCTCGGCGTTGCCGGCCAGCGCGTGGATTCCCGCGCCTGGGGTATCGATACCGGCGTGAACGTCGGCCATGCGAAGTTCGACTTCTCGTACAACAAGCTCAACAGCGATCGTTCCGCCGTGGGCCTGGGCTCGATCATCTCGCCGTACAGCGCCAACTACTCGTCCGATCCGCTGTTCACCTCGTCCATGCTGCGTGGCCTGGTTGAGCAGGGCCCGGGCCATGCGTGGAAGGCTCGCGCCGCCTACAACCTGTTCCAGGACCAGCTGCAGCTGGTGGCGTCGTACGCGCGTTACGACACGGTACTGCGTGGCGTCGACCACGAGCTGTACACCGACATCATCCTGAAGATGGATCGTTGGGTGAAGGGCCTCCAGCTGCGTGACCGCTGGGAGCACCCGGTAGGCGGCAAGAACAACCTCAACCCGGGCAACATGCCGTGGTCGAGCAACCGCCTGATGCTGTCGTACAAGTTCTAAGCATCATCGCAAGTCCCGGCCTTCCTGCGTCCCCACGCAGGAAGGCCGGTTCCTTCGGGTACGGCTCACACCGGACCGTACTTCGAGGGAAAGTGCACGTTCTCAGCCGGCTCTGCGCCGGCGACGCCACGAAGGCGCATGGCAAGGTGCTTGAGTATGTTCAGCGCCGTGGTCGCCGCCAGGTAGCTGAAAGGTAGCCACGGTGCGCGAAGACGCACGCGAGCGGACGATTCCTTTCCCGACTGCGACACCCCCATATAGAAATAGGGATCGAGTACCGAGACCTCGGTGATGCTGCCTACGGGTAGCTGGTTGCGCCGCCCCACTTCGCGAATCGCTTCAGGACTGGGCGCGTCGTAAACGCAGAACGACAGGCTGCGATCACGGCTCACGTAGGAATGCACCCAGGTCACGCCCTCTTCGGCGTTGGTATTGACGATCGTTCGGCAGAGGCGGTCGCCCGCTTCATTGATGGGCAAGTCCAATCCTTCTGGGAAGGCGCGTTCGACGATGTAACGGGGCATGGGGAGTCTCCTTGTGGGTAGGCAGGTCGCGAGACCGAGCTGCAACACCAGCCTACGAACGCCCATGCCGCGCGGCATCGGGAGGTTCCCCCGGATTGCGCGCGCACACCCCTCAGTTTTCGTCCATCAACCCCAGCCGCCAGGCGGCCGCCACCGCCTCTCCGCGCGAACCAACCCCCAATTTGCGCAGGATGGCGGAGATATGGTGCTCAACGGTTTTCTCCGAACGCACGATGCGCTGCGCGATCTCCGCGTTGGACAGGCCCTTGCCCAACAAACCCATCACGTGACGCTCGCGGGTGGTGAGTCCGGCCGGATTGGCCGCGGTGGTCGCCCTGGGGCCGCGGGTGATACCGCGCACGCCGGCCTGGCGCAGTTCGCCACGACATAGATTGACGATGGCGCTTGCGCCCAGGGCTTCGAAGATCGCCAGGGCCTCGAGCTTGCTCGCTTCATCGCCATCCCAGAGCGCCATGGCGTGCATGAAAGGATTGCCCAGCCGCGCCCATGTCGCCGCCGCCGAACGCCAGTCGCCGCGCCGCTGCATCGTGTATGGATTGGCAGGATCTTCGTAACCGCCCTTCCCTTCGCCGAGTTTCCAGCACCAGAAACCCAGTTCGCCGTGCTCACGGCGGTCTCCCAGTTCGCCTGCCATATCGTAGGCGTAACGCACCCAGGTATCGGCCAGATGCGTTTCGCCGCGCAGCCAGGCTGCCTCGGCGCGTGCGATCGCCACCGGCGCCAGGCGCTGGATCTCGCCCGTATTGCTGGCCAGCTCGGTGGCTTCATCAAGCAGTTCGATCGCGCCCTCGTCGCCGCGGCGAAGACGGATACGCGCTAGCACCGCCATCGCGGGGATGCGCGATACCGGCGCCGCCGCGTCCCGGTAGATCAGCTGGCTGGCGATCTGCACGGCATCGTCCCAGCGGCCCAGTTCGAAGGCGAGGCGCGCCTTCCATGCCGAGACGAAATTCGCCCAGGCGTGCAGGTCATGATCCGCGAAGTAGTCACCGGATTCCTCGATCTTCCGCGCCGCCTCGGCGTAATGCCGGCCAGCGATCGCCGTGCTGATCAGGTTCGAATAGGCCCGTGCGACGTGCTCGCCGAAGTCGTCGTCGAGCGCGATGGCCAGGCTTCGCTCAAGCAGCTCCCTGCCCTCGACGTCGCCATGGGCCAGCATGGCCGTGCCCACGTTATTGAGGGCATGGCTAATCACCTCGTCGTCTTTCAGCCGCTTGGCGAGCTCGAGGGCGCGGGTGCCCCATGCCACGGCTTCGCCCGTACGTCCGGCATGCATGTAAAGCTGCGATCGATTGCTCAGGGCCCAGGCAAATTCGCTGTTTTCATCGAGTTGCTCCAGTAACGCCACAGCGGCGTCGGCGTACGCTTCCGCTTCGCTGTTACGGCCGACGAACCAGTGCAGCCGCGATAGCCAGCGCAAGGTGCGGCCCTCCTGCGTGGGTTCGCCTAACTCGCGCCAGATCGCCAGCGCCCGCAGGCTCGCGATCGTGGCTTCCTCGGCCTGGTCGGTGAGGTAGCACTGATAGGAGCGCCGCCCAAGCAATTCGGCCTGCTCTCGCAGCGGGAGTCGTGCCGCGTACATCAAGGCGACGCCGTATAGCTTTGCCGCTTCGCTATGCGATCCGTGGGAGATCGCCTCCGCGGCAGCCATGGGCGCGTATTTCAGGACGCCTGCGGCGTCGGCCGCGCCGGCAGCATGGTGCACGAGTCTCGCGACCGGTACCGGCTCCGTATCCGCCAGTGCCTCGAGGCGCGCAAGGACGCGCGCGTGCAGGCTGGTCGCGCGAGGCGTGGCGAGCGCTTCTTCCATGGCGATGCGGGCCAGCTCGTGGCGATAGGCGTACCAGCCATCTTCGAAGGTGAGCAGGCCTGAAGCCAGTGCGGCGGCGATATCATCGGCCGAAGGGGCCAGTACGGCATCCACCGTCGCGATGTCGATGCGTGACGGCACGATCGCTACCAGGTCGAGCAGCGCGCGCACCGATGGCGACTGACGGGCTGCACGCGCAAGCACGGCATCACGCACCGTGGCGGGTACGCCGTCAGTGCGCAGCACTTCGGCGAGAAAGAACGGGTTGCCTCGCGTCGTCGCGAAAATGCCGTGTGCATCGGCGCCGAGTTGACGCGCCATGCTCTCGGTGCCCTCCTCGGTGAGCGGGAGCAGCGGCACGCGGATTACCGCATCGGCCGGCAAGTCGCCGAAGACCGTTTGCAAGGGGTGGCGATCGCCCAGCTCGTCGTCGCGATACGTCAGGAGAATGAGTGCGCGCAGGGGCTGGATGCGCCGCGCGAGGTACTTCACAAGGTCGAGCGTCGCGGTATCCGCCCAGTGCAGGTCCTCGAGGATAAGCAGCGTCATGCGCGGCGATTTCTGCAGATCCTCGAGTACGGCATGAAACAAGCGTGCCCGGTGCCCATCGGCACCGAGCATGCCTTGTACCTCCGCATCGAACGCGGTGGCCATATCGTAAATAGGGCCGAGGGGCCTTGGCGAAAACAGGGCTTCGCAACTACCCCAGAGCACGCGATCGCCATCGGCGCTGCGATCGCGCACGAGCTGGCGGACGAGCGCCGTCTTGCCGATGCCCGCTTCGCCGCTGACCAGCACAGTTAATCCCGCGCCCTGCTCGGCACGTCCAACCGCATCATGTAGGCATTGCAGGGCGTGATCGCGTTCGATGAGTTCCAACGTGTCGGCTCTCCGGAACCTGCCCTATTTTCGCACCGGGCAGGTTCCAAGCGAGTGTGGCGACGTGCCGCAGTTGCAGCTATTTGCCTTAGGCGATCAGGTAGCTGAACGGAAGCCAGGGCGTACGCAGATGCGAGGGCGGTACAGTTTTACGCCCTGATTCGCCGATCCCTAGGTAAAAGTACGGATCCAGTACAGATACCTCGGTGATGTCATCGATCGGTAGCCGGTTGCATTCGCCGGCCTGCAGGATCTCATCAGGGCCAGGCGCATCGTAGACAAAGAAGGCGCGTGTGCGGTCACGGCCAACGTATGACTTTACCCATGTAACGCCTTTTTCCGCGTTATTACTGATGATTTTCCGGAAGAGATGGTCTCCCTTCTCATGAGTCGGGAGATCCATGTCGCTAAAAAACGCTTGTTCGACGATGAAACGAGGCATGCGCGTTCTCCAATTTGTCATACAACTCGGACTGAGCTGCGGTGCCAGATTATGCGGATGCGTCTCGCTCTCCATCGGGGAAACCCCCCAGATTGCGGGGGGCTATCCCTAGGATTCGAAGCTATCGAACGTAATAACGATCCAGATCAATTTTTCTGCGCTAGTTAGTGCTAATCGAGCGAATTTCCAGCGCCTGGATATCCGCCTCGTTGACCGGGCCCGACTCGCCACCCGCACCCTCCGTATAGGAGGAAAACTTCGCCAGGTCGCTCATATTGAAGCCACGGCGAAGGGCGATCGTGCAGGTTTCCCCGGCTTTTGCCGTGAACCGGGCTAAGGTCGAGCGCTGTACGCCTTCGCTGTGCGCCATCACCAGCACGCCAGATTGCACGGCGCGCTCACCGCAAGTTACGTCGGCAAACTGCACCGATGCGGTGATGCCACCATCGGTGTCGCCGTGCTTGTTCGCGTACCACGTGGCGAGATCGTACGTGCCCGTGCGTGGCGCGGCGAACGTCCACGGACCGGTACCCGCGATGCGTTTTGCCATGCCGACGCACTGCTCGCGCGTCGGCATGGATTCGATCCCATCGGCGATAGCCGTTGCGCTGACACACTGCTGGTCTTGCCGGTCGGCGAGTTGGAGCGGCGGCGCGCCTGCCGGATAAAGCTGGCGGACACCGTTGACGTAAAGCGCCCCGGGGGCCGACGAGGTAACGACATGGCCCTTGCCCGACGCATGGATCGTCAGCGTCGGTGTTACCGGCGCGTAGACAGGAGCGCCTTCCTTCAGCGGGATATCGGCCACCTTGATGGCCTTCAACGTGACCGTGGTGGTGTCGCCTTTCACCGTATGCTTCGCCGCGACCAGAAGGTTGCCATCGAGCGACGCTGGCCGCTGCATGACAATCTTGCGTCCGCCGAGATTCAGGCTGATCGACGGCTTGTCGCCGAACAACATCGGTACCAGCGTGGTGGGCAGCTTGGGCTCGATCTCGCCGTTGTTTTCGAGGCCGAAGACGCCCTCCACGACCATGCCGAGGTAACCGCCCACGGACCAAAGCTGGTTCGGCGAGTTGATCACCGGGCCGCTGTGCTTGCCGTCCTCGACATGGATGGTCTGCGAGAGCATCTCGAAGTTCTCCATGTTCGAGCCGCTGAGCGCGGCACCACGGATGATGGAGCGGAGCTGGTGTTCGATATGCACGGGGTCATTGACCGTGCGTGCGGCGCGCAGCGCGTACCCACTCACGAACGGCCAGATGGCGCGATTGTGGTAGATCGCTTCGTCGTGGCGTTCGGGCCAGATCACCGGCGTACCGGTGGGCCAGCCTGGATAGCCCGCAATGATGCGCCGGGCGCGTCCGGGGGTGGCGATGCCACTGGTGATGGCCAGCGATTCGCCGAGCAGGTCGTAAGTGTCGAACGGCATCGGCGTGATATCGCCGCCGATATAGCTCATATAGAGGCCGCGGTCCTCACGCCAGAAGTGCTTGTTGATCGCTGCCTTCAGGGCCTCGGCCTGGGCCGCGTAAGTCGCCTTGTCGGCGCCCTGGGCGCGGCTGGCTGCCATGCGCAACGCTTCGTAATGGAGCACGTTGGTCGACAGCGCAAACGACTGCGCGATGAAGGTGACGTCCTTTGCGGCCCACGCCGGATACGTCTGGTCACGCCAGTCGAGGAACGAGGTCTCGCCACGGTAGAGGCCTACGTCTGCGTCGTAGGTGTAAAGGCGCTCCTGCGCGAGGGTGTCCACCAGGGTCTGGCCGAAAGTCTCGTTGAATGCCTTGTCGTCGAGCAGGCGGCTGGCACCGATGAACCACACCATGCGATCGGTACTCACCGGCCAGCTGCCGCCCGAGCCCGTATCCTGCATGACGAACTCGCCAGGCTTCACGCTGCCACGCGTGGCCGATTGCTTGAAGGCTAGCGAGTTGCGCGAGCGCTGCGGATCGAATCGCCACAGGCCGAGATCCAGGGCATAGGACAGATCGCGCGTCCACACGTACGACCACTTCTTACCCGTGGCGAAGCAGGAACAGCCGATGGCCGCGCCATGATTGAAGCGCCCTTCGCGAACCGCCTCGACGGAATCCACCTTCGCTTCGTCCTGGGCCAATGCAAACAGGCCGTTGAACAACGGGCTGGCGGTGTCGGTTTTCCAGGCCTGCGGCGCAATCGTCTTCTCGCCCCCATCGAACTCCAGATGGAAGCTGCCGTCCGGCTGGGTGGCCATGGCGGCGTGGCGGTCGGCGAAGGTCAGCGTGTCGTGCCAGTCCGCCGGGGCGGCCTGTGCGGCAACGGTGAGCGGCGCGGCAAGACACGATGCGGCGAGCAGGCCATGGACCAGGCGGGATAGGGACAAGACGATCTCCTGTAGTTCCGGAAAGGTGCGCAACCTTTCGATAATAGGCCACTATGTCCGTTTGGATCTGTGGGTCATTAGGCATGCAAGACGGAAAGGCCAGCGCGGGCGCAGTAACGGCCCTGGGCGCTACTGTCGTGATCTGGGCGTTTAGCTGGATCGTGATGAAGCTGGTGCTGAAATACGCCGGGCCATTCGATTTCTCCGCCCTGCGCTACAGCATCGGCGCGGCGCTGCTCTTCGCGGTGCTGGTGGTCATGCGGCGACCGCTCGCGCCACCCCCGCTCGGTGGCACGATCGTCACCGGCCTTGCGCAGACCGCTGCCTTCCAGGGCCTGGGCCAGTTCGCACTGACCTCCGGCGGTACCGGCCATGTCGTGCTGCTCGCCTATGCGATGCCGTTCTGGGCGGTGCTGCTCGCCTGGTGGCTGCTGGGCGAGCGGCCGGCGCGGCGGCACTGGATCGGCCTGGGCCTGGCGGCTATCGGGCTCACTTGCGTGATCGCCCCGTGGAACGGCCTTGGCAATCCGGTCAGCACGATCTTCGCCCTGGTAGGCGGCATGTGCTGGGCCCTTGGCACCGTAACGAGCAAGCGCACGTTCCAGCGCTACAACCCCGATCCGCTCACGTTTACGGCCTGGCAGATGGCATTCGGCGCGGCCGGCCTGGCGATCGTCGCCTTCGTGGTGCCGCAGCGGGCGATCGACTGGAGCCCCGCCTTCATCGCAGGGCTCGCCTATTCCGTGATTCTTGCGACGAGCCTGGCGTGGACGCTGTGGCTGCTCGTGGTGCGCAAGCTGCCGACGGCCGTGGCTTCGGTCTCGTCGCTCGCGGTGCCGGTCATCAGCGTGCTCATGGCCTGGGTGGTGCTGCATGAAGCACCCACAGGCAGCGAGTGGCTCGGCATGGTTTTCATCGTGGCCGGCCTGGTGGCGGTGAGCGGTGTGCGCCTCGCGCGCAGTACACAAACACCGCCCGCTGGCGGGACAGGTGCTACTTGAACGTGGCAAGCCACGAGAGCAGCGCCTTCGAGAGCTCCGTACGCTGGTCGGAGTAAGAATGATCGGTCGGCAGGTGCAGGCTGGTGACCTGCGTGTCGCCCGCCTTGCGAAGCGCCTCGGCAAACGCGTCATCGTGCGCCGCCAGGCCGTCATCGGAGGTGATGACGAAGACGGGGCGGGTCTTCAGGCGATCTACGGTTGACGGAAAAACCCACGTAGCGGCGTGATCCGCCAGCTCCTTCGCCAGGCCATCGGGCGTGACGCCATGTAGTGGAGCAAGGCCTTCTTCCGCGAGACCTGCGCCCATTTTCTTCACAGCGGCCGCCTGCGTGGCTTCCTTCGCCCGCACGTCCTGGAACATGCCAGCCATGTCGGCGCCGGAAATCATGGCGATGCCCTTGATCGCCGGGTCCGCAGCTGCACCCTGCGTGGCCATGAAGCCACCCATGCTGTGACCGATAAGGACGATCTTTGACGGATCGGCGCGCAGCTTCGCTGCGTTTTCGGGCTTACGCAGGTAAGCCATCGCGGATGACACGTCCTCAATGCTGTTCGCGAACGAGAAGTTGCCCGGCGTGCCCCAGGAACCCCGGTAGTTGAAATACATCACGTCCCACCCTGCCCGGCGCATGTCCTGGGCGAGGTCGAGGTTGCGCTCGTTGCCGGGGAATCCGTGCAGAAGGATCACCACCGGATGCGGGCCCGTACCCTCGGCCACGTAAACCAGGCCGTTGAGCTGCGCGCCGTGGCTGGGGATCTGCATGGTGGCCATGGAGGCCTTGGTGCTTGCCTCTGGCGCGGCAGCTTGCGCGATCGTCGGAGAAAGGGCGGCGCCAAACACCAGGCTTGCCGAAAGGCACAGCGACAACATTGAACGTTTCATGGGGTTCCCCTTATGGACGCGTGAGCGTGTACATGCCGACGGGCTTACCGTTGAGATCGGTTTCGGTCTCGAACGACAGGCCTGCGCGTTCCGCCACGCGGATAGACGACGTATTTCCTTCCGAGATCAGCGCATGGACCCGCGGCTCCTGCCTTACCTCGAAGGCGTAGACCACGACGGCCTCGGCGGCTTCGCCAGCGAACCCCTGCCCCCAATGCTCGCGCCAGGTATTCCAGCCGATTTCCAGGCCCCCGGCGCCCTCTCGATAGAACGCGCCGATGCAGCCTACGGCCTGCCCCGTGTCGCGCCGCTCCATCATCCACCAGCCCGCGCCATATAGCGCCCACATGCCGGCGTGGGAATTGAACGTGCGCCACGCGGTTGAGCGGTCGGACGTGCTCAGGTGCACGGTGCTTGCGGGATCGGTGAGGTGCGCCACGAAGGCCTCGAAGTCCTCCCGGCGGTACTCGCGCAGGGTAAGGCGCGCCGTCTCCAGGCGCGGAACCATGGCGGTGAAAAGCTCGGACATGTCGTGGATCACCCTTGGGATGGCATCGATCAGCGCAGCCGTGCGGCATAAGCGCCGCGAAACCTGCGTGCCCTTGTGCCTGATCCGCAGTCTAGCCGCGTTTGCATCCCCGCGGCGCCCGTCTTCGTACATGCTGATAGGACCGCTTTCGTGGGCAACTCGTGGCGATGCGCTGGATCAACCTGATTTTGTACCAGGCGCTGTGGTTTGCGCTGGTGATCTGCGCGTCGCGGGGCGTGCCTGGCGGCGCTATCGCCGCCGCGGTCGTCTTCGTCGCCTGGCAGGTCGCCACGGGGCCGAAACCTGCCGAAGAAACCCGCCGGGTCCTTGCGGCACTCGTGCTCGGCACGGTGGTCGACGGCGTGCCCGCGTTGCTCGGCTGGTGGCACTACGCATCGCCATCCCCGGCGCTACCTGCCGGAGGGGCGCCACTCTGGATCCTGGCCCTATGGGCGTGCTTCGCCACGACGATCGATCGCTCGCTGCGGGTCGTGCGTGGGCGGCCGTGGTTAGCTGCTGCGCTGGGTGCGGTCGGTGGGCCGATGGCTTATCTGGCGGCTGCGCATGGGTGGCAGGCGGTGGTGTTCACGTGCTCGCCGGCGGTGTATCTGGCGTGGCTGGGGGTGGGCTGGGCCCTGGCTTTGGTGGTGCTTGCGCGGTGAGGCGGCGGCCCTCATTCGCGGGCCCATGTAGGAGCCCACCCTGTGGGCGACATCTTTCGCGAAAGAGCCACAGGGCCTGTGGCGTCGGCGCGAACGGCGTCGCCCGCAGGGTGGGCTCCTACAACGGCGGGGAATGGACGAAGGCGCAAATTGGGTGATGGAAGGGATTAGACGAAGGCGCAGATGGGGTGATGGCAGCGGTTAGACGAGGGAGCGGATTGGGTGATGGCGGGGGTTAGAAGCCGCGGAGGTCGGTGACCGGGAGGGTGAGTTTTGCGCCTGTTATGCGCTGGATGGTCCGCCCCACGATGGCGATGTTGTTGTCGAAACTGCCGTGGCTTGCGGGGATGGTGGTGGTTGGGCTGGTGTTGACCGTGCTGGTGGTCGTCAGCTCGGTGCGTTCGGAAAGATGGCTGTCCTTTGCGGCCTGGCGCCAGTTACCCAGCGCTTCGCCCGTGGTGGATGAGCCATCCCAGCCCTTGTAATTCGGATCCATCACGTTGGCCAGACCAAGGATCGGCGTGCGCACATCCTGCTCCAGTGCGTCCGAGACCATGTAGAGCAGCGACTTCCGGTAGACCGCGCCGACGTTGTCGTTGCGTTCGTCTTCGTCCGAAAGGATATCGAGGTACATGCAGCCCATGAGGTTCGCATGCGGCGCGTAATGCTGGTTGGCGAACTGCACCGTGCATGCCGGTGCGTAGAAGTGCAGCGATTTCACCGACGCATCGAGGCCGCGCGCCGTCATCAGGTCGACCAGCCAGCCCAGGAAGATGGAGCCGGCCGAATGCCCGATCAGGTGGATTTCGAGTTTGTCGCCTGAGCTGGCGGCGAGGTTTTGCAATGCCGTCACGAGAAGATCGGCGCCTCGGGTGGGGTCGATCGCGCCCTGGGCGTTCTGCTTCATCTGGCTCCAGATGGGCCGGGCGAGCGGGCGCGCGATCGTGGTTTCGATGAGTGCATCGGTCGCATCGGTGATCGCTTCGCGGATCCCGCCGGCGCGTGAGGAAGCGGGATGGAATTTATCCTGGATGATGTCTTCGATGGATTCCAGGAACCCGGTCTTCCAAACGATGAAGAGCGGATAGCAGCCGTTGCCCGTGAAGTAACGACCCATGACACGAACGCGCTTGATCGCGTCGTCCACGTTGTTCAGTCCACCGTGCACGTAAAGCACCAGGCGCCGCGGCGATGACGCTGGTTGCTGGCGAAACCACTGGTCGGGCAAGGTGCTGGCCTGGTAAAGCAGGCTACGGGTCAGCTCATCCTGCGTCAGGTAACGGTCGACGCGGCCGTCATTGCCGAGCACGACGCTGTGTTCGTAGGCATCCGCTTCGCTCCAGGTGAGATCGCCGGCCTGCCCCGCCCGCCTGGTATCGGCGGCCGTGCCAGCAGCGCGCTGCCCGAAGACCAGACCACGCACGCCCATGGCCACGACCCAGGCATCCATGGCGTTCGCGAGCCAGTCCGCGTAGGTAAGCACAGCAAACCCACCTGCACCCCACGTCTTCCCCCACGAGTTCTGCACCACGAAGCCCTGGGTGTTGAAGCCGACGAGCGCAAAGGCGTGCCCACCTTCGCGGGCCGGCGAACCATCGAACGCGATCACCGGCAAGCTTTCGTGACCCGTGATTTTCTTCCTTACCGTGGGCAGCGTCTGCCAGCCGTCGTGCGTGTTCGCCGAGACGTAGATGGCGCCCACCTCAAGGATCGCCGCCTGCAGATCCGTGATCGTCTTGACATCGATGCGGTAGTAGACGCCGAGCGTGTTCGCGGTAGCGCGATCGGCGTAGCCAAAGGCCGGCGGCTGGGTATCGTCAGCGTGGTAAGGCCAATCGCTTTCCAGGCACACCCCGTTGTAGAACCAGCCCTTGATAGCGCCGCGGCAGCTGGATCCAGCGTAGTTTTCGCCTGCGTACTCGTCATACCGCCGCGCGAAGTTGTACAGCATGCGCGGGCTGACCGATTCGAGCTTCAGCGGCGTATCGGCCTTGCGCCAACGCAGGTAGTTGATGACACATGCCAGGCCGAAACCCGTGCACGCGCCCTCCGCCCCCTGATCGAGGATCAGGCTGGCTTTGGAATAGACGGGCAGCAGCTCGACCACCTCGTCGTCGCTGGGTGTGCAATCGGGCAGACTGCTCACTCGCGGAGCGAAGAGGCGATCGCGCAGGTCGACGGGATCCTTGCTCGCATTGAGCGTGCGCGCGGGCGTCGCCTCGGCAACGGCGGCCTTCGCAGCGCCCCGCTTGCGTGCCCCGGCGCCCACGGTGGCGGTTTCAGGCCATACGTCTTTCGCCAAAGCAAAGACGCTACGGAAGCGGTCCAGGCCGTTGGTGCCCCCATTGACCAGCTTGCGCGCTCCCGCGAAGTCGTTCGCCGCCAGGCGCGCGCGAATCTTCACGGCGACATCGCCCAGGAAGACCGCCAGCAGCACGGCGGCGACCTCAGGTGCACACGCAAGATCCGGCATGGCTTCGATATCGAGCCCGATCTTTGCGGCGTACGCGTGGTAGTTGGCACGGCCAGTGAGTTGTACGAAGCCCCTGCCCCGATACAACGCCCCGTCGCCCGGCTGCGTATTACCCAGGTCCTTCCGGCCGTCATAAGCACTGAACGGCGGCATGCCCGGCGTGGTGTTGAAGTGCGAGGGGAATTCCGGGATGGGCACAAATCCCTCGGTTTCCGCGCGGATCGTGCCCAGCGCCGCGCAGATCATGGGGCGATCCGTCAGCCCCTCAACGTTCAACGCCGCGGCGACATAGCAGAGGTAACGCGCGATGTTCGAGACCTTGGTCACCGGGAACAGCCGCTTCACGGCGTCCAGCGTAAGCGGCACCGCCGTGGGCCGTAGCCCGATCATCCCGAGAACACTCTGGCAGTACGGGCCGACGATGCCATCGGCGACCAGCCCTACGCCCGACTGCCACTGCCGAACGGCGGAATCCGTGAGCTGATCGAACGTTGTGCCGGCCGCGAGCCCGGGAAACGCCGCAGCGGCGTCGCCGAGCACGGCCGCCAGCTTCTTGCGTAGCAACGCCACGTCGGCGCCTGTCGCGCCTTTCGCCAGGAGCAAGGTCATGATCCTCTCCTCCATGCCCTTGTCGGGCAGGTCAAGAGGATCGGTTATACGCCCGCATGTGTTACAGCACCCATACGCCGAACGACCTAGGTAGGAGCGCGCTTGCTCGCGATCGCGCGCAAGCGCGCTCCTACAGGGTTATTCCTTCGGCAGGGTTGCGCGGACCTTGCTCACGGCCGATGCATCGACGGCACCGGCGTGGTTACCGAAGTTGCCGCGGACGAACGTGGCCAACTTCGCGACTTCATCGTCACTCAGGCGGTCGCCGAAGGCGGGCATGCCCAGCGGTGACGGCGCGGCCTGGGTCGAAGGCAGATGGCTGCCGCCCAGGATCAGGCGTACGAGCGTCGTCGGGTCGTCGGCGAGCACCGTCGGGTTGCCGGCGATAGCCGGGAACACGCGGGTGTAGCCGTTGGCATCGGTACGATGGCAGGCGGCGCAGTTGTCGACGTAGATCTCGGCGCCGCGGCTATCGTTGATACCCGCCTGGAGAGCTTTGGCAGTGTGATCATCAGCCGTGTACGACGACGGATCGTTCGCGGTGGCAGGCAGCGACTTCACGTACGCCGCGATCGCATGCAGGTCGTCATCGCTGAGGTGCTGCGTGCTGTGCACGGCCACGTCGGCCATGGGCTGGCCCACGATGGCGCTGTGCGCGTTGCGCGCGGTCTTCAGCGTATCGACGATATCTTGCTCGCTCCAGCGGCCGAGGCCATCGGCCGTGTTGCCACGCAGGTTCACCGCGAACCAGCCATCGATGACCTGGCCACCGGCAAGATAGCCCGGAGCCTGCTCATCGAGCGCCTTCTCCTGCAGCGCCACGCCACGCGGCGTATGGCAGCTGCCGCAGTGGCCGAGGCCCTGCACCAGGTAGGCACCGCGCGCGATCTTCGGATCGGTGTAGCGCTTGTCGTCGAACGCTACCGCATCGGGCACCGGGGCGAACAGCTTGCGCCAGATCGCGAGCGGCCAGCGCATGGAGAGCGGCCACGGGATATCGGTGGCGCGATTGGGCTCGGCCGAAGGCTTGATATCGCCGTGCAGGAAGTACGCGTACAGGGCGCGCACATCGTCATCGGTCATCCGGGCATACGACGGGAACGGCATCGCCGGATAGAGCGACGAGCCATTCGCGGCGATACCGTGGCGCACGGCACGGTCGAACTGGTCGAGCGTGTAGTGGCCGATACCGTGCTCGGCATCCGGCGTGATGTTGCTGCTGTAGATCGTGCCCAGGGGCGAGGCGATCGGCAGGCCGCCGGCGAATGCGGCACCGCCTGGCTTGGTGTGGCAGGCCGTGCAATCGCCTGCATAGGCGAGGTAGCGACCCTTTTCCACCAGCGCCGCATCGGCCGCGGGGCCGGCGTCGATAGCACGGGTGTGGGTGGGCCAGTACGCGAACGCCAGCGCCGCGGCCAGCACGACGATACCCACGCTGATCAGGGTGAGGAGAAGCTTCTTCATGTCGATGCGCTCCCCTTACGCCTGGACCATCGGGCCGGGGTTCTTCAGGTACTTCTCCCGAATGGCCGTCGCTGCCCAGTACGCCAGGCCACCGACCAGGCCGGTCGGGTTGTAGCCGTTATTCTGCGGGAACGCATTGGCACCGATCGCGAACACGTTCGACACATCCCACGATTGCAGGTAGCGATTCAGGGCCGATGTGGCCGGATTGCTGCCCATCGTCGCGCCGCCGCAGGTGTGCGTGCTCTGGTACTTGGTGATGTTGTAGTGCTCGCCGTCCTTCTTCGCATCACCCAGGATGGAAAGGGGATTGAGCGTGCGGCCCATCTTCAGTGCCTGGTCCACGAAGAACTGCGAGGCCTTGATCTCATTCTGCTGCCAATCGAAGGTCATGCGCAGCAGCGGACGGCCGAAGGCGTCCTTATACGTCGGATCGAGGCTCAGGTAGTTCTGGCGGTACGACATGCACGCGCCCTGCACTTCGAAGTAGAACGAGTGGCGGAAATTATCCGCGACCGCCTGCTTCCACTTCGAACCCCAGTTGGGCGTGCCGGCCGGCACGTTGATGCCGCGCACCGGGCCTGCACCCGGCTGGCGTGCCCAGACCAGGCCGCCACCGACGAAGCCCAGCTTGCCGTTGTCCAGCTGGTTGCCGTTGAGGTCATCCATGGTGGCGCCGGCGCCGCCAATACCAATGAACTGGTTGGCCTGCACGTCCTTGTCGTAGAACAGCACCACGCGGTTGAGGTTCTGGTACGAGTAGTTGCGGCCGATGGTGCCGGTGTTGCTCACCGGGTCGTACGGCGTGCCGATGCCCGAGACGAGCATGAGGTGCACGTTGTACAGCTGGAAGGCGCACAGCAGGACCAGATCCGCAGGCTGTTCCACTTCACGGCCCTGGGCATCGAGGTAGGTGACGCCCGTGGCCTTCTTCTTCGTGCTGTCCAGGTTCACCTTGAGGACCTGGGAGTTGGCGCGCAGCTCGAAATTACCGCGCTGACGCAGCACCGGCAGGATGCAGGCGTTGGGGCTGGCTTTCGAATAGTTGATGCAGCCGTAATCGCTGCAGAAGCCGCAGGCGTTGCACGGACCCATCTGGCAACCATACGGGTTGGTGTACGGACCCGAGGCGTTCGAGGTCGGGATGGGATAGGAGTGCCAGCCCATTTCCTTCGCGCCCTTGTGGAACATCTCCGCACCGAGATACTCGGGGTTCGGGCCCAGCGGGTAATCGCGCGTGCGCGAACCTTCGAACGGGTTGCCGCCGGGCTGGATCACGCCATTGATCTTGCCTGCGCGGCCGGCGGTACCGCAGACGCGCTCGAACATGTCCAGGTGCGGCTCGAGGTCGTCGTACGAGATCGGGAAATCCTCGATCGTCATGTCGTCCGCGATGAACTTCTTGCCGAAGCGCTGCTCCACGTTGCTGCGGAAGTTCATGTCCTCCGGCAGCGGGCGGAAATGGCAGCCCGACCAATGCGTGCCTGCGCCGCCCACGCCCGTGCCTGGTTTGAACGAGCCGATCTGGCGGTACGGCACGGCCGTATCGGCCGAGGTATGGCGGATGGTGACGGTTTCCTGGTTCAGACCCTGAAGGAAGCGGCGATGCACCGAACCCTCCAGCTCGTCGATGGCCTTCGGGTAGGCGAAATCAGGCTGCGTATCACGATCTGCGCCACGCTCCAGCGCCACCACGTTCAGGCCTGCGTCGGTGAGTTCCTTGGCCAGGATCGCACCCGTCCAGCCCATGCCGACGATGACCGCGTCGACTTTCGGTTTCACATTTGCCATGCCATTAACCCCGCTTACCCGAAAGATCCACCGGACCCAGCGGATACGCCTTGTCGCGCACCGTGATCCAGTCCATGTAGTCGGCACGCATGCCGGGGTAGCCAATCATCTTCCAGGCCCCCATGTCGCGATTGCCGCCGTACTTCGGGTCGGCGAAGTAGCCGTTTTTCACTTCCGTGAGGAAGTTGGTGAAGAAGAGTTTCGAGGAGATGCCCTCGAGCTTGAGCTTGCCGCCTTCGGCCTGGGTCAGCAGGTCTTCCTGCTGGGCCGCCTCGAGCTGGGCGAACGCCTTGCCGTTGAAGGCTTTCTTGCAGTGCGCATCCATGGCGCTGATGCCCACGCGCAGGATGTCGCGCAGCGCAAGCTTGCCCTGGTAGCCGAACTCGGCCGGTGCTTCGAGGAAGGGGCCCTGCATGTACCAGATATCGCCCGCGGCGTACGGCGTCTGCATGTGACGGTCGAGGAACTCGGGCACGCCCGATTCCACCGCGCCCGGCCCGGTATCGTCAGAGGGAATCAGGCGATCGCAGGCTGCCTGGACGAACGCCCATTCGGTGTCCTTGAAAAAGGTCGGCGTGTACGCCTTGGGGTCCCATGCGCCGGCGAATGGCTTGCCGGCGGCAGGCACACCCGCCTTTTCGGCGGCCTGTACCGCGTGCATCGCGGGGATGGCGGCGGCGATCGGTGCCAGGGACAAGCCCAAAAGAATACGGCGACGCGAGTGCAGCGCGTCGGAAGGAAGGTCCTTGTCGGACATGTGGCTAGGCCCCCTGAAGGCTTGGCTGGTATGCAGGAACAACCCGGTGGTGGGACTCACGCCGGGTTACAACGGGTCGCAACAATGTACGCGTTACGGCCCCGGGCGGCTATCGATGCACCGCAACATGAAAGTAACTTCATGTTGCGGCGTACGACCACCCATTTTCGGCATACCAGCCAGAACCTTTATCACCAGTGCATGCGGAAGCCCAATGTCGCACTGACCCCATGTGAATCGCCGCCGTCGGAAAGGCCACGCTGGCCCTGCACCTCGCCGTAGACCGAGTAACGGCCATTCGCCCAGTCGAGCGCACCGCCGACACCCGCGCCGGCCCACCAGCGGCCGTTCCGCGTACCGAAACCGGTTCCGGCCACGTTGGCACGAGCTTCGTCGGTGAAGTGGTTGTAGACGTTGGCGACGGCATACAGATGGGTGGTCACCGTACCCGCGGCGCCCTGGTGGCTCCGCAGGTAATCCACGGTGGTGCCACCACGCGCCACGCCTGCCTTGCCATCCGCCTGCGAAACCCGGCTATCGAAGGCATCGTTGAAGCCATCGAAAGCGGTACGGCCGTAGCTCACCTGGGCCTGTGGCGTGAGCGTCCAGGCATCCGAGAGCCAGAAGCGCTTGCCGGCTTCCACGCCGAAGGCATAGCCGTTCGCTTTGTTGCCATCGGTAAGGACACGAGCGAGCTGGTTCGAATGCAGGTCCGAGTCGAAACGCAGCCAGTGCGCCTGGGCGTCTACGTAGAAACCGTCGTCGCCGTACCAGGTCAATGCGGCACCCACGCCATAGCTGCGCGTGTTGATGCTGCCATCGCCATAGGCGGAGCGGACGCTGGTGCTCTGGTGGCCGTACTGCAGCGAGACCCCACCCACCAGGGTGCCGTCACCACCCTGAGCCAGCACCGCATCGGCACCCACTTCGGAGCGTGACCCTGACAGATCGTAGTTCGTGCCACTACTGCTGGATTCGGGCTTGAACGTCTGGTCGCTGCCCTGCACGCGCACCCACATACCTTCGCCGGGCTGCATGCCATCGCGCACCTGGTCGTCCGCCCACTGACGGTTGCCCGTACGCTGGAACAGCGTATCCAGTGCGTTGGCCTGCTGGAGCATGCCCGCGTACGCCTCGTAGACCGGCACGCCCGGCTGGTAAAGCGGCGAAGGATCACCCGCCGTGCCATCGAGCAATGCGGAGCGCAGATACCAGTCACCGTCGGCCGAGGTGGTGCTGCCCTTGTACAGACGGTACGCGTACGCGCCGGCAACCACGGCCTGATCGCCCTGGAACACGTAATCCCCCTTCAGGGCGAACGTGCCGTTCGAGGCCCCCTGCACGTCGATCAGCTTGATGCCCTCGTTGGTCTGGGCACCGGCGCCACCGACGTTGGTGACCTGTACGGTCGTGTTGCCGGACGTCGCGCCGGCGACGACCAGGCGATCGGTCACGGATGCATCCCCGCCAAGCGCCGCACTGAAACCCAGCGTACCGCCCTGCCCCGTGTAATCACCCGCGACGTTGAGCGTCGTGCCTGGCGCAGTTCCGAGGTGGACCGTACCGGCATTGGCCAGCGAAACGAGATGCTGCGAGAACCCGCCCAGGTCGAGCGTGCCGGCTGCCCCGACATGGAAGGCCGAGTTCGCATTGAACGCGTCCGTCGCGGTCGCGGCCAGCGTGCCCTCGCTCACGGTGGTGCCACCGGCATACGTACCCTTGCCGCCCAGGGCCAGGGTGCCCGCGCCGTTCTTGGTCAGGCTGCCGGTGCCGCCGATGTCGCCGGCCAGCGTGAGCGTGGTGCCCGCATCCGCGGTGATGGTGGCGTCACCGCCAAGGCCGAACGCGCGCTGGCTGGCGAAGGACCCGGTCGTATGCAGCGTGGCATCGTCGATCGATACGGCACCGCGCACATAACCCAGGTTGGCATCACGCGACACCTGCAAGGTACCCGCGTGGATGTCGGTGCTACCGGTATAGCTGTTGTCGCCACCCAGCACGAGCGTGCCGAGGTCGTCCTTGACGAGCATGGCCGCACCGATCAGCGGCGCATCGATCGTCGCGGTGATCGCGGCGCCGGCCGAGGATCCATCGCCGACACGAATGGCCGCTGCGCCGCCGGTAAGCGTGATATCGGCGCCCGACACGGTGTAGCCGTCCGTCAGGAATTGCATGCCCGAGGCACTGACCGCGCCGGTGGTGTTATCAACGTCGACGGTGCCTGCCGTGCCGCCGAAGATCGCGAACGCGCCCTCCGAATACGGGGCATTGATCGCGCCATCGGCTTCGGTCCAGCGGTCGTTATCAGCAAGCCGCCACGTGCCGCTTCCGCCGGTGATCGCGCCGTCGTTGGCGTGCCCCGGGCCATCCCAGAAGTTCAGGGTGAGGCCGTTCGTGTTGACCAGATTCACCTGGTGGTCAATCGAGGTCTGCACGAAGTTGTCGGCCGCCGGCAGCGTGCCGAGCTGCAGGCCGTTGTCGGTAAGCGCACCATCGTACGAGATCAGGCGGTACACCCCCGCGCCGAACGCGCCACCGGCCGTGGTCGCGACATTCAGCGTGCCATCCAGGGTGAGATCGCCGTGCACCACGGCGAGGTCGTTCAGCGGGCCGCCCGGCGTGCCTGCCTGGCCCAGCTGGTAATCGAGCACCGCGTTGCCTGAGAGCGCAAGGTTACCGTTGATCGTCAGCGTGCCTGCCGTGCCCGCGGATCCCCCGGGGCTCAAGATGCCGCCATCGGCCACGGCGACATCGCCACCGAGCGTGCCGCTGCCACCCAGCGTCGCGCCGGCCGCGACGCTCGTGGCGCCCGTGGCCAGCGACTGATCACCATTGACCAGCAACGTCCCGGCAAGCACGTCCGTTGTTCCGGCATAGCTGTTGCCCGCCGTGAGCACGAACGTGCCTGTGCCGCGCTGGCTGACGCCACCGGTGCCCGTGATGCTGCCGGCAAACACGGCCGCGTCGGCGCGATCGAACGCCAGCGTTCCGTTATTGACCACGTTACCGAGGATCGACCCCGTGGTGCCGCCTTCACCGAGCTGCAGCACGCCATCGCGGATGGTCGTATCGCCGGTGTACGTGTTATCGCCCGCCAGCACCAGGGTGCCCAGGTCGGACTTGGTCATCCCGGCGCTGCCGGTCAGGACCGACGCGATGGTAGCCGTCATGCCCGAGCCGTCCGTCGTGCCGTCGCCAACACGGATGACCGGATCACTACCCGTCAGCGCGATGCTGTCGCCTTCGACACGATACCCATCGACGGCGAACTGCATGCCTGCCGCGTTGATCGCCCCCAGGCTGGCATCGGCCGTGACCGTGCCGCCGTTCGCCGCGAAGATCGCGAAGTTGTTATCCCGGAACGGCCCGTTGAACGAACCATCCGCGGGCGTCCAGTTGTCGTTGCCGGCGTTGTTCTGCCATACGCCGTCGCCGCCCTGCACCTGGCCGTCGCTGCGGCCGCCGTTTCCGTCCCAGAAATTGACGTCGACGCCGGTCGTGTTGATCAGGTTCACCTGATGGTCGATCGAGGTCTGCAGCAGATAATCCGGCGAAGGCACGGACCCGATCGTGAGGCCGTTGTCCGTGAGACCGCCACCGTAGCTGATGATGCGATAGATGCCGGGATCGAACGTACCGCCCGACGAGACCGACACATTCAACTGGCCGCCGAGCGTGAGATCACCCGCGACCTTCGTGAGGTCGTTCAACGGACCGCCGACGACATTCGCCTGGCCCAGGTCGACATTGAGGTTCGCTGCCGTGCTCAGCGCGAGGTCGCCGCGGATGCTGAGCGTGCCCGGTGCGCTGCCGACATCACCCGCGTTCAACGTGCCGCCGTCGGCCACCGCGACATCGCCGCCGATCACACCCTTGCCACCCAGCGTGCCGCCGGCATTGACCGACGTCGTGCCCGTGGCTGCGGACTGATCACCATTGATGTAAAGCGCGCCGGCACGCACCGTGGTCGGGCCGGTATAGCTGTTGGCGCCGGAAAGGATCGTCGTGCCCGAGCCTTGCTGTTCGAACGCGCCCGTACCGGTGATAGTGCCCGCCAGGGTGAGCGTGTCGCTACGGTTCGTGACGAGGGTACCGTTGTTGGCCACGTTGCCAAGCACCGAGCCCGTCGTGCCGCCATTGCCAAGCTGGAGAAGCCCCGACGTGATGGTGGTGCCGCCGGTATAGGTGTCGTCCGCGGCCAGGATCAGGTTGCTGTTCCCCGACTTCACCAGTCCGCCACTGCCACTCAGTGCGCCGGTGAGCGTCAGGACGCCGTCGGTCAGGAACGTGCCACCCGCGGCGCCTAGCGTCACCGAACGCGCAGAATCGAAGCCAGCGGTATTTTGCAGGGTGCCTCCATCCAGCAACAGGCCTCCCGCCACGTTGCCGAGGTTGGCATCGGCGCCCACGGCGAGCGTCCCCGCGTCGACGCGGGTGCCCCCTGCGTAGCTGTTGCTGCCCGTGAGCGTCAGCGTGCCGCCGCCGGTTTTGACAAGGCCGCCAGCGCCGCCAACGTTGCCCGTCAGCGACAGGTCGGCCTGCGAATCGAGCGTCGCGCCTCCCTGGTTGATCGTCACCGTGCGCGCGGACGACATGGCTGCCGTGTTGCGCAGCGTGGCGTTATCGATCGCAAGGTCGCCTGCGGCATCGCCGAGGTTGGCGTCGCTGCTCACCTGGAGCGTACCGGCGTTGACCGCGGTGCCGCCGGTGTACGTGTTGGCACCCGATAGCACCAGCGTGCCGAGATCCTCCTTCTCCAGCCCCCCGGTCCCCACGAGCGACGCATCGATCGTGGCCGTCATGCCAGCCCCCGCCGACGTGCCATCGCCGACGCGGAAGATCGACGGGCCACCGGCCAGGGTCACCGCATCCCCTGTGATGCGATAGCCGTTCACCGCGAACTGCATGCCCGCGCTGGTGATGTTGCCCAGCGAGTCATCGACGGTGACTGTACCGGGCGTGCCCATGAAGATAGCGAACTCGCCATCGGTGTATGGCGCGTTGTACTGGCCGGTCTGGTTGGCCCAGTTGTCGTTACCCGCGCTGTTCTGCCAGGTGCCGGTGCCGCCATCGATCGTGTTGTTGGCGTGGCCGCCGGGGCCGTCCCAGAAGTTCAGCGTGAGGCCGGAGCCATTCAGCAGGTTCACCTGATGGGCCACCGAGGTCTGCACCTGGAAACTGCCCGATGGCGTGCTACCGAGCGCAAGGCCCTGGTCGTTGAGCGTGCCGTCGTAGCTGATGATCCGGTAGAGGCCCGGGCCGAAGCTGCCGCCCGGCGTGGCGGATACGTTGAGCGTGCCGTCGAGGTTCAGGTTGCCGTGCACGACCGTAAGGTCGTTGAGCGAGCCACCGACCACGTCGGCCTGGCCAAACTGGTAGTTGAGCGCTGCGCCTGCGGCCAGCGAGAGATCGCCGTTGATGGTGAGCGTGCCTGCCGCGCCGGTTTCACCCGGCGCCAGGCTGCCGCCGTTGGCGACCGTCACGTCACCGCCGATCACGCCCGTGCCGCCCAACGTTGCCGTGCCCTGCACCGTCGTCGCGCCTGTCGCGGCGGCCTGGTTGCCATCGATGAGCAGCGTGCCCGACTCGACGCTCGTGCTGCCCTTGTAGCTGTTCGCCGCGGTCAGGCGGGTGATGCCTGCGCCGCGCTGGGCCACGCCACCGGTGCCCGACACGAGGCCTGTGAACCCGTAGGCATCCGAGCGGTTGAAGGCGAGCGTGCCGTTGTCGGTCACGTTGCCAACGATCGAACCGCTGGCACCTCCGTTGCCAAGTTGCAGGGTACCGGCCGTGATCGTCGTGCCGCCGGTGTAGGTTTCGGCTGCCGTGAGCACCGTCGTGCCACTGCCCTTCTGTTCAACATTGCCTGCGCCGGAAATCGTCCCGTCGAGGGTCATGGCATCCGAACGGTTGAATGCCAGCGTGCCGGCGGCAACGATCACGCTGGGGCTCGCGATGCTGCCGGTGGTGCCGCCGTTGCCGAGCTGAAGGATGCCGCCATTGATGACGGTGTTACCGGTATAGGTGTTGTTACCCGTGAGCAACCAGGTACCCGCATCGTTCTTCGCCAGGGTGGTGATGCCACCCGGTCCGTTGATGATGGAGCCGCCCATCGTGTTGTCCCCGGTGTTGTTGCCGCCGAGGCCGAGGGTGCGGTTGCCGTTGCTTGCATAGGCTGCGGATCCCGTGTTCGAGAACACGATGGCGCCAGTGCCCGACGACTCAATGACGCTCGAGCCGGTCGACAGCGTGAACAGGCGATCCGTGGTGTCGCCGGTGCCGGTGTAGCGCAGCGTGGCACCGGTGCCGATCACCAGGTTGCTTGCCGCGTTCGAGGAGGAGCCGATGCTGCTCGCCTGTCCGCCATTCGAAAGTTTATCGACGCCGAGGACGCCGCCCACGATGGTGGTGACGCCGGTGTAGGTGCTCGCCGGATTGCGCAGGATCCAGGTACCGGTACCCGTCTTGCGTAGCGATGTCTTGCCGGTGCCGTTATCTGCGAGGAGCGCTGC
Source organism: Luteibacter aegosomaticola (assembly GCF_023078475.1). Classification (NCBI taxonomy): domain Bacteria; kingdom Pseudomonadati; phylum Pseudomonadota; class Gammaproteobacteria; order Lysobacterales; family Rhodanobacteraceae; genus Luteibacter; species Luteibacter aegosomaticola. Next base: position 2,476,019 of record NZ_CP095741.1, read on the forward strand.
CAGGCTGTTGTTCGCCGCGCTTGCGCCCGTAAGCGTCACGGTCTGCGCCGTATTCGCACTGGTGTAGGCGACCGCGCCGGTGTTGGTGAACTGGATGGCCCCGGTGCCTTCGGCACCGAGCGCACTGGTGGCCGATGGACCCAGCGAGAACAGGCGATCGGTGCTGTCTCCGGCGCCGAGGTATTGCAGCGTACCGCCATTCAGCACAAGGTTCGCCGCATCGTTGCTGGAAGCGCCCAGCGAACTCGCGGCGCCACCGTTGGCGAGCGACTGCACCGAAAGCGTTCCGGCGTTGATGGTCGTGGTACCCACGTAGGTACTCGCGACGCCGGCCAGGTACTGCACGCTTCCCGTGTTCTTCACCAGGTTGCCATTGCCGCTGATCGCGCCCGCATAGGCGCTGACGCCCGTCGACGATGCGCCATTCACGGTGAGCGTGGCACCGCCCAGGTCGATGTTGCCACCCGTGGTGCCGCCGCCGAGGAGGTAGGCGACGGCGGTGTTGAAACCGTTCGCATCGAACTGCGCACCGGCAACGTCATCAAAGCGAAGCAGGCCGGCTCCCAGCGCGTTCGTGATATTGGCGCGCAGCGTGCCTGCGCGCACGTAGTTGCCGCCGGTGTAGTTGTTGGCGCCCGAGAGCACCAGCGTGCCCGGCCCCTGCTTGGTCACCGAGCCTGCGCCGGTGATCTGTCCCAGGATGCCCAGCGTGGTTGCCGCGTTGCTGATCGTGAACGCGCCGACGCCCGTAATTTGTACGCCACGGTCGATATCGACGTCACCACCGGTGTAGACCAGTGTGGATGTCTGCAATTGCAGGTTGGACGATGCGCTCCCCGAAGCACCGACGCCACTCGCCTGGCCGCCATTAGCCAGGCAATCGGTGCTGATGGCGCCACTTACGACCACAGTCGGGCCCGTGTACGTGTTCCCGCACCCGTTCATCACCTGGGTACGGCCGGAGACGAGGATGCCGCCCGTGCCGCTGATGGCACCGGAGAACGTACCGTTGCCATTCACCTGCAGCGTGCCGGAACCAAGCACGACATTGCCCGCGCCATTCAGGCCGCCGACCCAGGTAGTGAAGTTGGCCAGGTCAAGCGTGGCGCCCGCGTTGACCGTCATCGCCCCTGCACCCGTACCGGCCGCGTTGCCACCGAACGCCTGGCTCGCGCCGGCGCGGAGCGTGCCCGCATCCACGGTGTTGCCGCCGGTATACGTGTTCGCCCCTGAAAGGACGAGGACGCCGTCGCCCTCCTTGGTAAGGCGCCCGGTACCGACGATGACGCCGCTATCGGTAAGGGTCGTCGCCGCGTCTGCGACGTCGACCACGCCGGCACCTCCCGCGAGCGTGAACCCGCGATCCGTCGACGTCGTGGTGCCCGTGTACTGCAACCCGCCGCCGTTCTGCAGCAACAGGCTCGTCGCGTCACTGGTGCCGGCACCGATGCCGCTCGTTTGCCCGCCATCGGCAAGGGCGCCCGTTGAAACCAGGCCCGCGTTGACGACCAGCGGTCCCGTGAAGTCATTGCCTGCGTTCGATAGCGTGAGCGTACCGGTGCCGGTCTTCGTGAAACCCGCATCATCCGGGCTGGTGACCAGGCCGCCGAACGTGAGATCCGTCGTGCCATCGACCTGGATCGTGCGCGAGGGACCACCGTTCACCAGGGTAAAGCCGCGATCGGAGCTGGCCGTGACGCCGGAGTACCGCAGCGTGCCGTTCTCCAGCACGAGGTTAGCCGCGTCGGCGGACGACGCGCCTAGCGCACTCGCCGCACCACCGTCGGCGACGCTGCTGAAGTTGAGCGTACCGCCGCTGACCGTCGTCCCACCGGTGTAGGTATTGGCGCCCGTCAGTACGATGGAGCCGGTACCCGTACCGCCGGCGGCAAACGAGGTCGCTCCACCGTTGTCGACGATAGCCGACGCGATGGTGAACGAGCCGTTGCTGTTCTGCAGGACACCGAGCGGGCTGCCGCCCGCGCCACCCGTCATGGAGCCGCCCTGGATCTTCTGGGCCGCGTTGACAGCGCTGGGGCCGACGATGATCGTGCCATCGACGCCCAGTGTGCTGCCTGCGGCCACGGTCACCGTGGAGTTCGACGCGGCGGTGTATTTCAGGCCGCCGAGCGCGACATTGCCCACGGTGCCATTGGTGTAAGGGGTGTTCGCGTTACCACCCTCATCGCTCACGATGTCGCCGTCGACCCAGGTCCGGGCGTCATCCTTGTTCGCGTAGTTGGTGAACGCACCGATCACACCGCCCGAGACCTGCGCGTAGTCGCTGCCGTTCACGGTGGCCCAGCCGCCCAGTACACCATCGGCATGCGTCGTGTGGATGGTGGCGCCCGTGTTAAAGCCGAAATCGACCAGGCCGCCGGTGCGGTTGATCGCGCCTACGGATACATCCAGCGTGCCACCGCTGGCAGCCGTGGCGCTCAGCCGGTTGCTGCCGGCGGTGATCCCAAGCCCGTTGAACGCCTGGCTGTTCGCACCGGCACGTCCCTTCACCGCCAGCGTGCCGCCGTTGAGGCTGAGCGCGGAAGCTGCGCTGAGAATGTTGCTCGCCGGCGCACCCGTGCCAGTGAAGTCCAGCGTGAGCGTGCCGCCGCCGATGTTGGTCGCGCCCGTGTACGTGCTGGACCCGCTCAGCGTCGCGGTGCTCGCACCGAGCTTGGTCAGGCCACCCGTCCCCGTGATCGAGCCGTTGTAGGCGGCAGTGCCCGTCGTCGCCTTGAGCGTGAGCGTCCCGCTGCCAAGGGCCACCGTGCCACCCGCACCCGACAGGGAGGCCATCGTCATGGAAAGGTTGTTGAGATCCAGCGTGCCGCCATCGACCTGGAGTCCGCTCGTACGCGCAAACGCCTGGTCGCTCCCGGCGACCAGCGTACCGCTCGTGACCGTTGTCTTGCCGGTATAGGTGTTCGCGCCGCCGAGCAACCAGCTACCCGAGCCGTTCATCGTTACGTTGCCCGCGCCACCGATGACGCCCGTCCAGGCGTTGCTGCCCGTGTAGGAGCCGCCGAGCGTGAGGGTGTCCGTTCCGCCAGCAGTGAACGTTGCGTTGCCCGTAAGCGTCAGGCCACCCGAGCTGCTGTTGTTATTCACCGCGCTGGCGTTGTCGATGGTCCAGGTGCGATTGCTGCTCGCAGCGCCGCCCACGTAGCTGAGCGTGCCACCGGTCAGGGCCATGACGGCGGTCGATGCCGTGCCCGTGCCAAACGAGCTTGCCGTGCCAATATCCGCGAGAACGTTCGCCTCGACCGTGATGTTCGAGATCTGCGATGAGCCGGTGTACGTGTTCAAACCGCTCAACGTGATCTTGCGTCCTGCGGTGCCACCGTAGGCAAACGTGCGATCGGCGGAGCTGCTGAGCACACCGCTAAGGTCGATATCCGCCGAGCCGGCCTGGAAAGCCATGCTGAGCCACGGGTTGGTAGCGGCGATATTGCCCGTCAGGTGGAGCGTTCCGGTGCCGTTGTTCCACAGCGAGGTGCTGCCGCTCGATGTGCTCTGGAATTCCCAGTCGCGGTTCGAGGTGCTCCCCGTACCGCTATAGGTAAGGGCGCCACCCAGGCCGCCACCCGCCTGGACGATGATCTTGCCGGTAGCGGCATCGGTCGGTGCGCCCAGCGCACTGGCGACGCCGAGGTTTGCAATCGAGGTGAAGCCATAGGCGCCACCGCCACCGATGAAGGCCGTGGCACCGGTGTAGTCGCTCGCGTTGTTACTCAGGAGTACGCCACTGTACGACAGGATGCGGGCCGTACCCGTAATACGTGCAGCGCCAACAGCGCCGGCCAGGCCGACATCGCCGGTGCCCGTGGTAGTGACCACGCGCGAGGAAGCAATAGCCGCCCTGGCGTTGAAACTTGAGCCGCTAGCCAGGGTGATCCCGTTGCTAGCATTACCAAGCGCGGCGTCGTTGGCCACAATGAGCCCGGCAGAAGCAACGCTGATGCCACCCGTGAACGTATTTGCACCGCTGAGCGTGAGAGAACCGCCACCCGTCTTGGCCAGCCCTGCGTTTCCGGCGATCACCGAATCGATCGTCGCGTTGCCGCCCAGGTTGATCGTCGGCGTGGCGCCGGCCAGCGTGAGCGTCCCGCCAGTGAGCGTGTATCCGGAGATAGAAAACGTCAGCTGACTGGCGGTTACGGGAGCGCCCAGGGTAACCGTACCGGCCGTGCCGGCGAAGATCGCGTTGTCGAGCGCCGCGTTGTTCCATTTGACGAAGGGGCCGGCCACGCCGTCGCTCGCGCTGTTGAACAGCGCGGTGCTCGTGTCCCACGTGCCTGTGCCGCCGCTCCCGTTCGAACCCCCGTTGACGTCCCAGTAGCGATCGGCTGCCGCGGCGCCTGGCGTGTAGAGCGCGCTGAGTGCGCCAAGGATGCCTAGCGAAAGCGCCAACAGGGCGGGCCCGCGCTGGGCACCCGGCCGCTCGTCGATAGCGATCGCCCGGCCACGGCCCTTGCCATGCTTGCCGGCCAGTTCCGATGCCACCACCCACGCACCCACCGCCGTCGACCACACGATGCGGAATACACGATTCATAAGATGTCCCCTGTCGCCGCGCCGAAGCGCGCCGTTTGCGCAGGCAGCACCGTGCCGCCCTCAATCGGGCAGCCGGATAACCATGACGAGTGACGCGCAAGGCGCCGAACCGGAACGCGGCCGGGGAAGAACGGAGCGGTTGATCGGGTATTTAAATCGATTCAAACGCTTGCGAAATAAAAAGGTTTCGCGCCTGCCCCTGTCGCACGCCAACGCGCTGGCCGAAGATCGCGTCTTCACGCCAGCGTGACGGGGATGTTAAACAACTCCGTAGAATTACCTAGGACCTATAAGGCGCAAATTCGGTTGTTACTACGTTTATGAGAACTGGCCCGCAGTTTTTATGCGCCAGGTCAATTTGCACTAGCGCCCGCCGCCTGCTTCGCCAACTGACTCATGAAGCCCGCCAGTTTGGTCACCGTTTCCGCGTCCTTGATCCCGTACCCGGCGGCCAACGGCTTCAGGTCGTGGTAGCCGATCCAGGTGGCACCTGCCTCGTCCTGCCAGATCGCCAGTCGTAGCGGCAGGTCCAGGGCCATCGCCTGCTGGTCCAGCATCAGCTTCGTGCCGACCTTGGGGTTGCCAAACACGAGTACGACCGTCGGCCGCAATGACAGCCCGGCCTCTTTTGCATTGGCGGCATGATCGAAGGTCGCAAAGACCGGCACGCCAAGTGCGCTTAGGGCGGCGCGTGCGCGGGCTTCCGTACTGGGAACGTCCGAGCTGCTCTGCGTCACCAGCAGGTCCGGCGGCCCCGGGGGTGCAGCCGCCGCCGCGCCAGTGCCCATGGCCATGGCCGCCGCGGCGACCGAGAAGAATATGCCCGCTTTGAACATGGCTCACCCGGCCCACCGGCCATCGCTAGGAAGGAGCGACAAAGATACCCGCAACCCCTTCCCTAAGGGCTTGCCGGCCCTAACATCGGATAGCACGCTCGGCCCACAGCCCCCTTAGAGCGCACTTAAGGCAGTCTCTCCGCCTATAATTCACGTTTGATCTGTCCGGATTATTACGCCCCATGTCCAAAAGCTCCCTCAGAAGCGACCAGGTCCTTGTTACGGTGGGTACCGCCTGCACTATGTCGGCGGTGGGCTCGACCGAGACTTACCAGGCGCTGGTGGCCCAGTCCGAGGAATTCCTGGCGCTGGCCGCGTTCGATGCTGGCCTGGTGGAGCTTGATCCTGAGGCGGACAATGCGGCCGACGGCATGCGCTGGGCCGAGGGCGACCACGCTGGCGAGCCGGTGTCGCTCGAGGAGCTGAAGCGCCTTCACGGTGCTAGCCTGCGCGCCAACATGGGCATCCGCCACGTACCGGGTGTCCGTGAACTGGCGCCGCGCGTGGTCACCGATATCGCCGCCCCGCTGCCGCACGACCTGGAAACGGTGGGCCTGCGCCGCCTCGCCGGCCTGCGTTACGAGGACATCCGCGCCTCTGGCCTCAAGGAAATGCATGGCCTGTTCCAGAACGATCCGCTCCTGAGCCCCTCGCTGCAGGCACAGTTGTTCGCCTATGGCGCACTTGGCGCCCTGGCCGGCCTGCCCCGCCCGCTTTCGGAAATCGTGCCGGAGCCGTTCGCGTTCCGCGTCGCCGCTGCCACCGCGTTTGGCGGCAACGAAGGCCTGGGCCAGTGGCTGCGCCCGGATGCGCCGCTGCCCGAAGGCGGGTTCCCCAAGGACACGTTCGCCGTCCGGCTCGCCCATTCGCTGGGTTCGCATGGCCCGGCCCTGGTGTCGACCATGCTGTCGCCGTCGTTCAGCATCAGCCGCGTCCTGAAGAATCCCGACCTGCGCGAAGCGCTCAAGTCGGATGACGTGGGTTTCATGCGCGTACCGCAGGCTCCGGCCACCGCCGTGGGCGCCTGCGCCTCCAGCCTGATCGCCCTCGCCGATATCGCGCCCCAGCTGCTGTTCGATTACCCGGGCTATAACAAGCCGCAACTGGTCCTGCTCACGGCCGCCGATGCCGCCCTGCAGCCGCGTTACGGCATCCTCGAAGCCTTTGGCGGCGGCGCCCTGATGACCGGCGAAAAGCTGGCCGCGAAGAATGCCGCGCACGGTGATGGCTCGGAGCGCAGCGTGCACGATTCGCTGGCCCCGTTTGATATCGATGCCGATGGCACGGTCGTTGGTCATGGCGGCTCCGGCCTCCTCGTGACGACGCTGGATTTCGCCCTGCGCAACCAGCTCGATATCACCTCGATCATCGTGGGCTGGGGTACCAGCGGCGAAGCAGGCGGCAAGGCACACTTTGCCGGCGTCGGCTTTGGTGGCGAGAACGCCCTGGTCCAGGCGCTGGACATGGCCTACCAGGCCCACGGCTACACCGTGGACGATTTCGAATACCTCGCAGCCCATGCGACCGGCACGCGCACCAACTCCAAAACCGACCTCGGTACGGCCCTGGCCGGCCTTCGCGGCGCCGCGGCGCGGCAGGGTCGCGAAGGTGACCTGCCCAAGCTGTTCGTGGGCACGCCGAAGGCGGTTGGCGACGGCCACACCATGGGCGAGACGGGCCTGAAGGCCATGTCGCAGGCGCTGCAGTACGTGCTGGGCCGCAAGGCACCGGGCGTGCCCACCCTGCGCCGCGTCGACCCGGACCTGGCCGAAGTGGCTGGCTACTTCCACCTGCAGGCCGAGCCGCTTGAGGGCAATGCCGATGGCGGTGCCATCTGCGCGACCCAGGGGTTTGGTGGCTATAACGGCGCCGTCGCCCTGCGCTCGGCCAACCCCGAGACGCTGAAGCGTTACGTCACGGACGCGGCCGTGCTCGATGCCTACCTCCAGGCATGGCCGGTGATCCGCGCCGAGCGCGAGAAGGCCGAGCGCACCGCTCGCCGCAGCCCCAAGCTTGCCCTTGCCATGGCCGAGAAGCATCGCTGGGCTGGCCTGGAGTAAGGCCAGCAACGCAGGAATCCGCCCCTATGGGGTGGGTTCCGCGAGGTGCAGCAGCGGGAACGGCCTGCCCTCGCCATCGGTCTCCGACCGCCCCACCACGACAAACCCACGCGCCAGGTAGAACGCCAGCGCGTCGGGGTTTTGTTCGTTGACGTCTACGGCCAGCGCCCCCTTCACCTGGCGGGCATGCGCGATAAGCGCCGTGCCACCGCCCTTTCCCGCATGCGCCGGGTCGATGAAGATCGCTTCGACTTTCGCGCCGTCCAGCCCCATGAAGCCAGCCAGCGCACCGTCGCCGGCCACGAGCACTGACAACTCGAGCGCCACGAGCGCGCCATCGCGCACCGCAGGAATCAGCGCTTCGATATCCGCTGCCGTAAGAAAGGTATGTGTCGCGCGAACACTGCGAAGCCACAGCGCGAGCAGCGCATCGTGATCGCCTGGCACGCCGGCTCGAATAAGAAATTTCTCACGCATCGCTAGTTCTTCCTGCTTGTCGCAACAACAATCGATTTCGTCCGCGTCAACGCGCGCGGAATGTAATCGTTCCATCAACATTATGTGATGTCGGCGGAAATCACATTAGTGATGCATCGATCACGTTCGGCGCGATACCTTGAGCACGTGGCGCACGCAATGCCGGATTTGCAGCATTCGCGTGGAGTTCGTGCAGGATGATGCATCAAGTCGATCGATACGATGCGTTCGCCGCCTGGATATCGATCGGGGGCGCCATGAACAAGCTAAAAAATAATTCATGCGTTTGCGGGCGGCAAAGTGTCGCAGAAGGTAGTTATTTTCTTGCGCACGCAAACACAATGCATGCGCGTATCAGCGTGTTCCACAAAGCAAGGGATCGTATGTCATCACCGAGGCGAGCCAGGGGCGCCTCCCTGATCGAAGTGCTCATCGCCGTATTAGTGTTCGGCGTTGGCATCGTAGGGCTCGCGGGCCTGCTTATCGTGTCATTCCGATCCAATCAGGTGGGTTACCTGCGAACGCAGGCGGAATTTGTTGCGATGGGCATGGCCGATCGCATGCGCGCCAACCCGCTAGGGGTATGGACGGGTGCTTACGACTCGACGTCGTACCCGCTCACGGTAACGCAGGACTGCACGAAGGCTGCCGCGTGTACGCCGGCGCAGCTGGCCAAGCGCGATCAGGCGCAATGGAGTTCACAGCTCAAGACCTTCCTCCCCACACCCAGCGCATCGATCGCTTGCACGAAGGGAGCGACCGCTGATGCAACGCAGTTGCAAATGCGGCCACCCTACGGCGGCAACTGCGTCATGAAGATCAGCTGGATCGAGCGCGCCGCCACGGATAACAAGACGGCCGCGGCCACCACCAGTGGCGGCGGCACCGTGGTCACGCGTACGTATGCTTGGAATTTCCAGCCATGATTGGATGCCCCTCCCCGCACCGCCGGCTAGCTCACGGCTTCTCACTTATTGAGCTTATGGTCGCGCTCGCGCTCGGGCTCCTCGTCGCACTGGGCATCGTCAATATTTTCAATACCACCTCGAGTAGCAGCCTGGTGCAGGCGCAACTCGCGCGACTCCAGGAAGGTGGCCGCTTCGCGATTACCGCCCTTGCAAACGATCTGCGCATGGCTAACGCGCAGTATTGCTCGAACATGGGCGGCCAGTCGGCAGCCATGTCCAACGGCTCGATGACGCTCGACCGTTACCTGCGCGCTCCCAAGGTGATCGTATCGGGTGCCACCCTGCAGTCCGCCTTTCAGGATGTCACCACTTCATGGGGCGCCACGAGCGGTACGAACACCTATCCCGCCGCACCCACTGCCTCGTTTGTGCTGCCGTCGTGGTACGCCATGCGTGGCTACGATTGCACGACAACCGCCTGCACACCCGTGGATCCGGCAGGCCCCACGACCAGCACGGGCGTCATCCCCCAGCAGGGCACGACGACCGGCAACCGCGTCCTGGGTAGCGATGTATTGACCCTGCGCTACCTCGATGGATCACGCGGGTGGACATTGAATGGCACGACCAGCTACATGACGGTCGCTTCGCAGCTGGTGTCCAGCTTCACCATCGCGCCCCAGACCGGCGAGCCACCGCTCACCGACATCAAGACAGGCGACCTGATGATGCTGGCTGACTGCAACGCCTCCCAGGTCTTCAGCGCCAAGGTCGCAGGCGCGGCGATCACGCCGAACTCCAATTACACCAACGTCTCCCAGCCGACGGGCGTCTCGCCGCGCCTGTTCGATTTCAATCGCGACTACCAGACGGTGACGTATTACCTGCAGGTCGTCGACGACAACAACGGCAACAAGACCGGTGCACTGATGCGCCGGCAGAACGGTGTCAGCGCGGAGGTCGTACGTGGTGTCGAGCGACTCGACTTCCTTTATGGCGTGATGGATGCCGCGGGCAACACCAGTTTCCGCACGGCAGCGGACATCGACAGCGCGACATCCTGCGCTTCATCGAACCCGAATGCGCTCGGCTCGGATCCCGGCTGCATGTGGCGCTCGGTGCAGAGCATCGAGGTGCATCTTCTTATGGACGGGCAGAAGCCGCTCTATGCGCTGAACGCCGGCGACATGCAGTACCAGTACTACGGCGATACCGCCGTGACCGGACTGGCCTCGCCCGACAACACCAGCCGCGTCGTGAAGCCAAGCCAGCAGGGCTTCGACAACCACATGCTCCGCCGCGAATTCACCACACTGGTCTCCGTGAGGAACTACAACCCATGAAACGCGAACGCGGGGCTGTCCTCATCATTGCACTGATCTTCCTGCTGCTGTTGACGATCGTCGCCATCACCAGCTCGAGCCGGTCACTTATCCAGGAACGGCTGGCCGGCGCCCTGCGGAACGCACAGCAGGCCGAGTGGTCGGCTGAAAACGCCTTGCGCGGTGTCGAATGGCGCATCTTTACAGGCGATGCCAGCCTGGGCTGCTACAACTCGAGCAACCCGGGCACCGTGAGCAGCAAGGTGACCACGTTCCGCAATGCCTCGACCTGGGTCACGGCGGGCGCCACCGAATACAAGGGTTCCGCCGTGTCGCTTGACTACTCGGCCACGACCACCGACACCACGATGACCAGCGCCACGCTCGCCGCCAATCCCTGGTACATCGTGGAATACCTCGGCCAGGATCGCGCACCGCCCAGCACCACCGGCGCTCAGGCGGAAGCCGGATCCGGCGGCAGCACGACGGCCCGCTTCTATCTCTACCGGATCACGGCACGCGCCGTGGGTGGCAGCCCGAACACGATTCGCGTCGTCGAATCCACGTTCGTGACGCCCAACCTGTTCACCTGCACGCTGAGCTGAAGGATTTTCCATGTCACGCCTCTCCTTCCCCTGGCGCGCTGCCCTCGCCTTCCTGGCCACAGTGCTTGTGGGCTCAGCTGCTCAAGCCGGCACGGTGACCCTGAGTGCGACGCCACCGGGCGTCACCTCGAAAGTGGCACCGAACATCGTGGTGACCTTCGACGATTCGGGCTCGATGAACTCGACCTCGATCCCGGATGCGCTGGACGCCAATTACAGCAACAAGTACTACTACTCGGCGAAGGGCAACCCCATCTATTTCGACCCAACGGTGACTTACGTCATCCCGCCGGATGCACTAGGGCAGCCGCTGGGCACGCCGACCTTCGCCTCGGCGTGGCGCGATGGGTACTGCGCCAACACCCTGACAAAGAAGTGCTGGTCGCCGAGCAGTGGCAAGTATCTCGCGCCGGTGTTGATCAATCTCGGCACCTCGTTCAGCACGAACTTCCTGACGAATACGCTGGCAGGCAACTCGCCCTGCCCGCGCGATGCGAATGAGGCTGGCTGGTACCTCAGCAGCCGCGGCGGCGTCACGTGTGACGCGCTGGAGATCCCGACCGCGGTGCGCGGCTCCACCACCACCAAGAGCGGTGGCAAGACCACGACGACGTACGATACGGGTGCGTTCTACTACGTATGCACCTCGGCGACGGACGACACTACCTGCACGTACCACCTGGTCGCCAATGAATCGGCGGCCGTCCAGGCGAACTTCGCCATCTGGTACAGCTACTACCGCACCCGCAACCTCAATGCGCGCGCCGCGATCGGCCGGGTATTCAGCGCTATCGCCGATAATGCCGTGCGCGTCAGCTGGCAGACCCTGCAGTCGCAGTCGGCGAGCAGCGCCTACTACACGGGCTCCGGCTCGTACACCGGCGCCGCCTATGGCGCACTGAGCTCAACCAGTCAGATTCTCGAACTCGCCAACAGCGCCAGTTGCACAGCCGCCAGTACCGCCGACACCTGCTGGCGAAGCCAGTTCATGAACTGGCTTTATGGCGTCCCCGCCAGCGGCGGCACGCCGACCCGCGTCGCCACGATCGCAGCGGGCGAATTCTACAAGCGCACGCTCAGCACCTCGCCCGCCGGCCAGGACCCTTACTGGAACGGCAGCACGATCTCGTCGGGCGAACTGGCCTGCCGCAAGAATTTCCACATGCTCGTGACCGACGGCTACTGGAACGGCGACGCACCGAAGGACGTCGCGACACCGGACATCAGCTCGGTGACGCTGCCCGACGGGACGGCGTATTCCAAGAGCGTCTCGAACGCGGCGATCTACTGGAACCAGGACGGCACGACCAACCCGTCGCTCGCCGATGTCGCGTTCAATTACTGGGCGACTGACCTGAGGCCCGACCTCACCAACAACGTGCCGGCGTACTGGCCCGATGTCACGACCGGCGTCACCGCCAAGGCCACTACGGTCGACACCAGCAAGCCCGGTGCGACCTCCGAGGTCTATTTCAACCCGGCGAACGATCCGGCGACGTGGCAGCACATGTCCCAGTACATGGTGACCATGGGCATTTCGGGCACGCTGGCGTACAGCGGCGACTACCTTGCGCTGCGCAAGGGCACGAAGACCTGGCCGACCCCGCTGCAGGCCGGTGGCGCGCAGAACATCGACGACACCTGGCATGCGGCGGTCAACAGCCGCGGCGGCTACTTCAGCGCGGCTGACCCCACCTCGCTCGTCAACAGCCTCAGCAGCATTCTTGCGTCCGTGATCGCGAGCAACTCGACGTCGCTCACGCTTAGCCTGAGCACCAACGTGCTCACGGCAAACGCTGTCGCCTACTACGCCAGCTACGACACGACGACGTGGGGCGGTACGCTCGAAGCGCGTAGCGTGAGCCTGGCGGGCGTGGTCAGCAGCGCCGACATATGGTCCACCAAGACCACCCTTGATGGGCGCAACCTTTCCAACGCGCCACGCGCCATCGCGACCAGCACAGGCCCTGGCACCGGCAAGGGCGTTGCCTTCACCTACGACAACCTCAGCACCAGCGAGAAGGCTATCCTGAATTCCTCCGACGGCACGGGCTCTACCGCAGCCACGGACAACCTCGGGACCCAGCGCGTGGCATGGCTGACCGGTGTGCGCACCCTGGAAGGCACGACCTTCCGCACGCGCGGCTCGATCCTGGGCGCCATCTTCGGCTCCCAGCCTGCCTATGTCGGCGCCCCCACCGGCAACTACACCGACAGCTTCCCGACCGGCTCGCCGGAAGCGAAGTCCGTAGCTCTCGACGCCACTTCGAGTTACGCCACGTTCCTCAGCAACAAATCCTCGCGTACGCCCATGGTCTATGTCGGCGCTAACGACGGTATGCTCCATGCGTTCGACGCGAGCAGCACCAGCACCGCAGGCAACGAAGTGTGGGCTTACGTCCCTGCGTCCGTGTATTCCAACCTGCCGGCTCAGAGCAAGCTGAAGAACTTCACGTTCACGCCAACGGTGGATGGCAGCCCCGTCACCGGCGATGTGTTCTTCAACCCGGCATCGAGCAGTACCGCTGGCAGTTGGCACACCCTGCTAGTGGGCTCGTTGCGCTACGGCGGCCGCGGCGTCTTCGGTATTGATATCACCGATCCACTGGCATCGACGGGCGCCACAGCGGCCACGTCAGCCACCGCAGCGCAGAAAGTGCTGTGGGAGTTCAACAGCGACAGCGTCTCGACCGCGGGCACACCCGCGAACCTTGGCTACACGTTTGGCACCCCGGCGATCGCACGCGTGGCCTGGACCAATGCCGACGGCTCGATCGGCCGCTGGGTCGTGCTGGTCCCGGGCGGCTACATCCCGGATGGCAGCACGGTCACCGCCGCAAGCAACACATTCAGCTCGCTGTTCGTGCTGGATGCGCAGACGGGCACCCTGCTCAAGGAAATCCGTACGCCAACGGGCACGGGCGCAACGACCAGCAATGGCTTGTTCACGCCGACCCTGGGCGATTACAACGGTGACCAGGTCGCCGATGTCGCCTTTGCCGGCGATATCAACGGCAACATGTGGCGCTTCGACCTGTCAAACGCATCGCTCAGCAGCGCCACGCAGTCGCAGGGCGTAAGCCTGCTGTTCAAGCCGGCCACGGTGAATGCGCAGTCGATCACGACCGCGCCGCGCCTGGTGGCCGATCCGAACTCCGCCTACTTCATGGTGGTGCTTGGCACGGGCCGCTTCCTGAGCACCGCCGATACCTCCGATACGACGACCCAGGCGATTTATGGCGTGCGCGACCCGGGCGCCAATGTCGCCACACCGATTGTCGTTGGCAACCTGGTCGCCCAGACGCTCTCGTATGATTCGACCACAGGTGCCATCGGCGTCACGAGCAACGCCGTGCCGACCACGAAATCGGGCTGGTACCTGAATCTCAACAACCCCAATGGCGAACGCGTCGTGGTGACGCCGGCACTCGATGCCAGTTCCAGCACCGTGACGTTCAGTACATTGATCCCAACGGCAAATGATCCCTGCACCACCTCCAGCTCGGGCTCGGTGCTTGCCCTGGATGCCACGACGGGTGGCGCCGCGTACGGTGTCTCCATCGGCACCACGTCATTCAATCTCGGCACGGGCTACACGCTGGCCGGCGCTCGCGTGACGGGCGCCGCCACGTCGGGCTCGCTCAGCACCGTGGCCAGCCTCTCCGGCGGCAAGGCCTACAACCCGAGCTCGACCACGGCCGTGGGCGGCAACACCACCAGCACCGCGATCCCCACGGCACGCCGCCGCGGATGGCGCGTCCTCAATAGCGAGAACTGACATGACCGACCTCCGTCAGCGCATGCGCGGCTTCACCCTGCTTGAGCTCATGATCGTCGTCACGGTCATCGCGATCCTCGCGGCGATCGCCTTCCCGGCGTACAACCGTTATGCGTTCAGGGCCCGGCGTGCCGATGGGCAGAAGCTCCTGATGGCGATCGGCAATGCGGAAGAGCGTTACTACGCCCAGCAAAACAAGTACGCGGACCTGCAAACCATAGGGTTCTCGACCACGACGACGGCGACCTCCGACAGCGGCTACTACCAGGCCACGGTCACGCCCCTGACCGTCAATACCTTTGCAGCACAGGGGTTCACGGCAACGGCAGCACCCACCTCTGGTGGCGCTCAGCAGAAAGACGCGTGCCAGTCGCTCACGCTGACCAATACCGGCGTCAAGGGCCAGTCCGGTAGCGCGACCACCAACGGGGCATGCTGGTGAGGACGCGTGGCTTTTCCATCGTCGAACTGATGGTGGCGATCCTGATCGCCACCATCCTTGCCGCGATCGCGATACCCTCCTTCCGCACCACGATCCAGAAGCACCGGCTGCGCAGCGCGACGGATAACCTGCAGGCGGCCATCGACTATGCCCGAGCCGAAGCGGTACTCCGGGCCACGTATGTTTCGCTGTGCGCGAGTACCGATGGCGCCACCTGCTCCGGCACCAAGACGTATGAGACGGGCTGGCTGGTGTACTCGCACCCGGTGGCGACTACCGCCGCTTCCGACGTGTACTCGAGTACCGCCAGCAAGGGCATGCTCATCCTCCGCGCCGGGGCTGCACTCACGCTCGTTTCCGCCCGCGCGCTGGATACGGGCGTTGTGACGTTTGGCCAGCAGGGCCAGCTCGAGCCGGTGTCCACCCGCACGAACGCCACCCAGCCGATGGCCTTCGTTCTGTGCGCCGTGACGACGGGGACCGCGTTGCCTGGCCAGAACACCGCGAAGGTGCCCGGGTCACGCATTGGCATCAGCGCGTTTGGCGCCTCGGCCGGCACGAAGCTCAATACGACGGATGCCTGCACGCTCTGAGTTTGCGCTACAGTCCGGGCCTTCCCCCTTGCGCCGGAGAGCCCCGATGATCGACCACACTGGAGTCACCGTCAGCGACTTCGAGCGCAGCAAGGCGTTCTACCAGGAGGTGCTTGGCCAGATCGGCTACGAGCTCCTCGCGATTTTTCCGGCCTCGGTCACGGGGCGCACGGATGTCGCCGGATTCGGCGAGGGCGGCAAGGCGGATTTCTGGATCTACAAGGGCGAGCCGAACCGGCCGCCCGTGCATGTCGCCTTCCGGGTCACTTCCCGCCAGCTCGTGCATGCCTTCCACGAGGCCGCGCTCGCCGCGGGTGGCCGTGATAACGGGCCGCCCGGCCCGCGCTCGCATTACCACGAGGGCTACTACGGTGGCTTTATCCTCGATCCGGATGGCCACAACATCGAAGCGGTGTTCCACGGCCAGTCCCACCCCCAGCACCCGGGCGCCTGATCGCCCGCAAGTCGGCAGGCAGTTATCATGGGTAGCTACTAGTCCCTGATTGGCTCCTGCCTTGGCGCATTACACCGGCCCGCTCCTTACCGAACCCTCCGCCCATGCGCTGCTCATCGCGCGCAAGGGCGGCGCCGCGACCTGGCGTGGCTCGCTGGACCTTGGCTGCAGTGAGGGCGAAGCGACGCTGAGCGATGAGGCCTGGACCTGGCAGGACCAGGCCTACCCTTATCCCGGCAAGATCAAAGCACGCACGATTTACGCGTGGGACGGCGAATCGTTCGAACCCGTATCGCGGTTTTCGGGATCATTGATCAAGCTCGTACCCACCGAATGGGGCGCGCCGACGTTCGAGATCGATGGCATCAAGATGCTGCCCACCTCGAAGGAATCTCCGCTCGACGATGCCCGCCGCAAGGTTGCGCTTGTAGAACCGCGCGGCAAGGTCGTACTGGATACGTGCGGCGGCCTGGGGTATTTCGCGGCGTGCTGCCTGGAGGCTGGCGTGAGCCGCATCCAGTCGTTCGAGAAGAACCCCGACGTGCTTTGGCTGCGCACCATCAACCCCTGGTCGCCCGATCCCGACGCTCCCGCTGCTGGCGGGCGCCTGCAACTCACGCAGGGTGATGTGTCGGAAGCCATCACCGCGATCGCGGACGCCTCCGTTGACGCCATCCTGCACGACCCGCCGCGCTTCGCTATCGCGGGTGAGCTCTACTCGCAGGCGTTCTACCACGAACTGGCTCGCGTCATTCGACGTGGTGGCCGCCTGTTCCATTACACCGGCAGCCCGAACAAGCTCACCACGGGGCGCGATATGCCTGCCGAGGTGACTGTGCGTCTTGAGAAGGCCGGCTTCGCGGCAAAGCCCACGCTCGACGGCGTCTACGCTACCCGACGGTAGGAGCGCGCTTGGTGTTTACGCGGCGGGTCGTGTACGATCCCGCCCCCGCGATTCACTGCCGGCGGTCAGACAAAGCGATGCGTCGCTTTTTCGACCAGGGTGCGTAGCTGCTGGGCCATGGCGGCCGCGTCATCGTGGCTGGCGTTCTTCATGGCATCGAGCAACTGCCCTGCCCGTGCATCGGCCTCGATGAGATCACGAAACGTGCTGGCGAGAAGCTGCACGGCCGCGACGTTCACGCCGCGGCTGTCGAAGCCCATCGCCTTGCGCCGCTTGCGATAGCGCGCCTGGCGCTGCGCGTTCGTGAGCGCATCCGGCTTGCGAGGGCGGCCGCGGCCACGCTTCGCACTCGGAAACATATCCGACGTGTTCGGATCACGAGTCGCGTTGATGTTCTTCTTCATGGCCCTATTATTCGTTACGGTAACGAATAATTCAAGTCACTAGGCAGGCTTCTTTCCCGCTCCGCGCAACGGCACGTCGCGCAGGAAGCACGCCAGGATGAACCCTACGACGAGCACGACGGCGCCCACGTGGTAGACCACGTGAAGCGATGCCCCGAACGCATGCAGGAACTTTGCGTGGAGGTCCGCAGGCATCTTCGCCACCATGTCCGGCGCGAAGGTGCGCGGCCCCATGGAGGCGGCTGGAATATCGGCCGCCATCCGTGTCTGCAGGCCATGGGTGAACAGCGCGCCAAATACCGATACGCCCACTGAGCCGCCGATCGAGCGGAACATCGTGACGCCCGAGGTGGCGACACCCATGAGCTTCATGTCGACGCTGTTTTGCGCGGCAAGGATCAACACCTGCATCACCATGCCGATGCCGAGGCCCAGCAGGCCGGCAAAGCCGTAGATGAGATAGAGCGGATCATCCTCGCCCACGCTACCGAGCAGCATGAGAGCGACGGCGCCCAGGAAGGTGCCGACGATCGGAAACACGCGGTAACGGCCGATGCGGCTGATGACGCGACCCGCCACGATCGAGCTCACCAGGACGCCGCCCATCAGCGGCAGGAGCTGGAGGCCCGCGCCCGTGGGCGACACCCCCTTCACCGTCTGCAGGTAGAGCGGCAGATAGGTCGTCGACCCAAACAGCGCGGTGCCCACCAGGAAACCAATGAGGCTGCACAGGACAAACGTGCGATGCCGGAACAGATGCAGCGGAATGATCGGCTCGCTGGCATGCATCTCTTCGTAGATGAAGCCACCTACCGAGACCAGGCCCATGACCAGGATCGACCACAACGCCACGGAATCCCAGGGCATCTGCGTGCCGCCCTCCGTGGTGAACAGGATGATGCAGCTAAGCGCTGCCGCCAGGAACAAGGCGCCAAACCAGTCGATTTCGTGCTTCACGTGCCGCGCATGCGGGTGGAACACGACACCAATCACCAGGAGGCAGAGGATGCCCAGCGGCAGGTTGACGTAGAAGATCCAGCGCCAGGACAGGTGGTCCACCATGAAGCCACCCAGCAAGGGCCCGATGACCGTGGCCAGCCCGAACACGCCGCCGAACAAGCCCTGGTAACGACCACGATCCGCGGGCGGCACCACGTCGCCAATGGCCGCCATCGTGATGACCAGGAGTCCGCCACCGCCGAGCCCCTGGAGGGCGCGCATCACGATCAGCATGGTCATGTCCTGGGCCAGGCCGCAAAGCACCGAGCCGATCAGGAAGATGACGATGGCAACCTGCAGGACGATCTTGCGCCCGTAGAGGTCGCCGAACTTGCCATACAGCGGCACAACGACCGTGGAAGTCAGTAGATAGGCGGTGACCACCCAGGACAACTGACTGAGGCCACCGAGGTCACCCACGATGGTGGGTAGCGCGGTGGAGACGATGGTCTGATCGAGGGCAGCCAGAAGCATGACCAGCATCAAGGCAGGAAACAGCAGGCGTAGCGAGACCTGCGCCGGGATCGGCGCAAGGCTGGGCTCGACGACGCCCGCCGGCGTTTCGGCGGGTTCGGGGCGATGAACGGCGTTCACGGGCGAGGAGGCCTGCAAATTAATTAAGTCGTCAGTTAATATATGCGGCAACGAACCGCAAGGCAACTCCCCTCGCACGTGCTATTCATCTCCGATGACTGACCCGGACACCTCCACCCTGAAGAAGCCGCGCCGAGGCCGCCCGCCTGGCCGCCCGCACGCGCAGCCGGACAGCGCCGACCAGCGCAGCCGCATCATCGACATCGCCCTGGCCCTGTATGCCCGCCAGGGCTATGCCGGGACGACCCTGGCCGCGATCGCCCGTGCCGCGGACATGACGCCGGCCGCCGTCCACTACTACTTCAAGACCCGCGAGCAGCTCTTCGATGAAGTGCACGAGGCGCACATCGCGCCCATGCGCGGACGGGTCGAGGCCATCTTCCAGGAATACAAAGGCGACCCGGTCGCGGCCTTCATCAAGGTGGCCGAGCGCTTTGTGGAAGTCGCCGACGAGCATGAATGGATCGCGCCCGTCTTTTTTGGCGACCTGCTGACCGAGGGCGATACCTTCCGCAAGCACGCCCGGCACAAGATCGACTACAAGAAGCAGGAAGCCTTCCACGAGCGCATCCTGCAATGGCAAGCCGAAGGCCTGCTCAACCCCGATCTCGACCCGGCACTGGTCATGCCATCGATCATGTCGCTCACCATGCTGTTCATGGCCGCGCGGCGTAAATGGAAGGACGATCCCATCCGCAAGGACGTGGATCGGGACAGCATCCGCAAGCACGCCGCGGCGTTGCTTGGCCACGGCCTGGGCCCGGCA